>JAWOGA010000081.1:0-9937 GCA_046497225.1 Candidatus Moraniibacteriota bacterium
AAGCGCGTTAAAATTTTTTTGGAAACATAAAACTTTAGGCTGGAAAAATCCTCGTTTTTATGAAAAATAACCTAGAATTTTCGGTTTTTAAGTAAGAAGAAGAGGTTTCACATGTTTTTTTAAGATAAATTAATTCATTATTTTATGATAGAAAAAAAAGGTAAAAACAAGCAAGAAAACAAGCCAGAAGAACTATCTGGTAAGGATGGTTTTTCCAAAAAAAACATTCAAATGAAATCTAATTACAATGAAAAATCTAATTACCTGGCTAGAAAAAAGAAGAAAAGTAATTTGTTTTGGATTGTGATTGCGGTGCTGCTGGCTTTCTATTCCGGAGTAGCTTGGGGCAAAAAACAAATTAGCCCAGAGGATAATCCCCTGGGTAGTATTTCTAGCTTTGTCGAAGAATTGTCAAATCCGAAGTCTTTGTTGAAAAATACTAAAGACAACACCTCGGAAAAAGTCGATTTTGGGATTTTTTGGGATGCCTGGAGAATGGTTGACAAAAAATATGTTGACCAAGAAGAGTTAGATGCTCAAGAAAGGGTTTATGGAGCTATTGATGGTATGCTCAAAGCTACCGGTGACCCTTATACCAACTTTATGGATCCGGAGGAGACAAAATCTTTTAATGCAGATATGGAGGGTAGCTTTGAGGGGATTGGGGCTGAGATAGGCATAAGAGAGGACACCCTGACTATTATAGCCCCACTTGATGGTATGCCCGCTGATGAAGCTGGATTAAAAGCGGGAGATAAAATTATTGAAATAGATGAAGAGTCGGCAAATGATTTTACTGTTGAGGAGGCAGTAAAAAAAATTAGAGGAGAAAAGGGGACGGATGTTGTGTTGACTATTTTTAGGGAGGGAGAAACAGAAACTCGCGATATAAAAATTACCAGAGGAGAGATTGATCTTGAAAGTGTAAGGTATGAAAAAAAGGAAGATGATATTGCTTATATTCAAATAGTAAGTTTTTCCGAAGATACTGCCAAAGAATTTAATAAAGAGATAACTAAAGCCATTGCGGATGGAGCCAAGGGAGTAGTTTTGGATCTTAGGAACAACCCCGGAGGCTATTTAAACGTAGCAGTTGAACTTTCTTCTAAGTTTATACCGAGAGGAGAAACGATTGTCTTGGAAAAGAAGCGGAATGGCAAAATAGATAAGTTTAAGGCAATCGGAGGAGCGAATTTGTCTGAGTTGCCGGTTGCGGTTTTGATAAATGAAGGAAGCGCTAGCGCGTCTGAAATTTTAGCCGGGGCATTAAGAGATCAAAAAGACAGCAAACTTATTGGCAAAAAAAGCTTTGGAAAAGGTTCTGTGCAGCAATTGGAAAAACTTTCAGATGGTTCAAGCTTAAAAATTACGATAGCTGAATGGTTAACTCCTAACGGAGATTCTATTAATGAAGAAGGTCTAAAGCCGGACATAGAAGTTGAAATTACTGATGAAGATATTGAGAATCAAGATGATGTTCAGTTAAACAGGGCTCTAGAAGAAATCAAAAAAAATGTTGAGTGAAACTTAAAACCCCTAAAAAGTTTATGGTGGAAAAGAATATAGTAACAATCGGAGGAGGCACTGGCAGTTTTATGGTACTCTCCGGAATTAAAAAATATCCGCACAAAATAACGGCAATTGTTTCTACAGTGGATGATGGAGGCTCTACGGGGAGATTGAGAGATGAGCTTGGGGTCTTGCCACCCGGAGATGCTAGACAGTGTTTAGTGGCGTTAAGTAAAGAGTCTTTGGCCTTAAGAAGGTTTTTGAATTACAGATTTGAATCGGGAGAATTGAAAGGCCACACTTTGGGCAATTTAATTATCTCAGCTCTAGAGAAAATGAGGGGAAGTTTTTCGGATGGAATAAAGGAGGCGCAAAAAATTTTTGACATTGAAGGAAATATTATGCCTTCAGGATGTGGAGAGTCAAAGTTGATAATGAGGATGAAAAATGGTCGGAAGTTGATTGGGGAGAACAAAATTTACAAAAGCGAGGAAATTAAAAAAGAAAACATAGAAGATATATTTTTATCCCCTAAGGGGAGGGCCAATGCTAACGCGGTAGAAAAAATTAAAAAAGCGGATTTACTGGTTATTTGTCCGGGAAATATTTATTGCAGTCTTTTGCCTAATCTTTTAATTGAAGATATTTCAGAGGCAATAAAAAAATCCGAAGCCAAGGTGGTTTATGTCTGTAATTTAGTTAACAAGTTGGGTCAAACGGACAATTTTGATTTGGACGATTATGCGGGCATGCTCAATAGCAGAATCGGGGGGAATCGGATTGATTACGTTTTGTATAATACTCGCAAACCTGATGAGAAGGCTATCGAACGATATAAACAGGAAGGCGAGTTTTTGGTTGACTTTAGGGAAAATAAAAAAAGTAAAAGAAGCTACAGGGTTGTAAAGGCGGATTTGCTTTCTGACAGATTGGCCAAGAAAGCAAGCGGGGGATTAAATTCAGATGAATTGGCATCTAGGAGATCTTTCATTCGCCATGATAGTTCTAAGCTTGCAATTGTCATAGATTATATAGCCAGAATGGAAGAATTGGGAGGAATTATAGAAGAAATAAGATAAGGAATAAATTTATGAAGATATTTACTGATTTTGATGATACGATTTTTAATACCAAGAGATTTAAAAATGATTTTGTTAAAGTTTTTAATAAAAACGGCATAAGCAAAGAAGAATTTAATAGAACTTATTATAATCATTCAATAAGAGAAGTTGGGGGTTATGATTTTGAAAAACAGCTGGAATTAATAAATTGGCCGAGTGAGTTTTCACGAAAAAAGGCAATTCAAGATTTTAAAGAATTGATTGACGGCCTTAATGGTTATGTTTTTGAAGATTTTTATTCTTTTGTGAAAAAATTTGATCGAGAAAATTTATTTCTAATATCTTTTGGGGATAGCGATTTTAAAAACTTGAAAATTAAAAAAAGCGGGGTGGCTCAATATTTTAAAGAATATAAGGTAGTCAAAGAGGAAGGCAAAGGGGTTTTTATTAAAAATTGCGCTTTAGAGAGGGAAAAGCTATTTTTAATTGACGACCGACCTGAGCAATTGAGAATAGCAAAAGAAGAGGTTCCTCAGCTTGTACCGATAAGAATTAAAAGAAAAGAAGGCAGATACAATAATCTTGAAGGCGATTTGAATGTTTTCACTTCGAAAAGTTTGAAAGAAGCGGAGGAAATTATAATGAATAATATTTGAAGAATGAGTTTTAAAAAGCCAGGCGGTTTCAAGCTTTGGTTTAATAATACGCTTGCTTTCAATGGCATAAAATTATATCATTACAACAGGTTTTTAAATTCTAATTTTTGAATATGGATAAATATAAGGCCACTATTGGTATTGAAATTCACGTGGAGCTGGCAACTCAAAGCAAGATGTTTTGTGAGTGTAAAAACGGAATGGGAATGGAAAAGAAACCAAATAAAAATATTTGCCCTGTTTGCACCGGCCAGCCCGGGAGTCTTCCGGTCCCAAATAAAAAAGCCATTGAGTATGTAACAAGAGCTGGTTTAGCGCTTCGTTGCAACATAGCTCGCAACACTAAATTTGATAGAAAGAATTATTTTTATCCCGATCTACCTAAAGGGTATCAAATTTCTCAGTATGACAAGCCTTTATGTGAAAAGGGGTTTTTGGAGTTTGATTATTTCAATAAAAATGAAGAAATAAAACGTGCTCGAGTGGGAATTACCAGGATTCATCTAGAAGAAGACACCGGTAAGTCAATGCACTCAGAGGGCGGCGGGGAAACTTTGGTGGATTTTAATCGAGCCGGAGTTCCCTTGATGGAGCTGGTGACTGAGCCAGATGTTAAAACAGCCGAAGAAGCTAAGAAATTCTGCGAAGAGTTAAGAAGAATTTTTCGTTATACGGGAATTTCTTCGGCAGATATGGAAAAAGGTCAAATGCGTTGTGAAGCGAATGTATCGGTCTACCAAAGAGGAGAAGATCCTTTGTCCGGAACCAAAGTAGAAATTAAAAACCTCAATTCCTTTAAGTCGATTGAGAAAGGCATTGAATATGAAATCAAAAGACAAAGCGAACTATTGGACAAAGGGGAAAGTGTCAAGCAAGAAACCAGAGGATGGGATGAATCTAAAAATAAGAGTTTTTTGCAAAGAATTAAAGAGGAGGCTGATGATTATAGATATTTCCCCGAGCCGGATATAATGCCGATTAATTTTTCAGACAAAGAAATAGACACTGTTTTGCAAGCTTTGCCTGAATTGCCGCAAGAAAGAATCAAAAGATTTAAAGACCAGTTAGGTCTATCAGAGCAGAATGCTGAAATTTTGGTTGATTACAAAGAAATGGCGGATTATCTTGAGCAGGTTTGCAGCGAATTATACAATTGGGTCAAAATAGAAAAGTTTAATTTGACTGATAAAGAGATAAGGAAACTTTATAAACTTGCTGCCAACTACCTTTTAACCGAAACCCAAAGGCACCTATTTGACAGTGGGAAGGGTATTGAAAATGTGAAAATTACCCCTGAGGATTTTGCGGAGTTGATTAAAATTATTTATGAAGGTCAAATTAACTCTTCTTCCGCTCAAATTGTTTTAAAGGAGATGTTTGAAACAGGCGCCGATCCCTCTCATATTATTAAAGAAAAAGACTTGCTTCAAAGTTCGGATGAAGATGAGTTGGGCGCAATAGCCGAAGATGTGATAGAAAAAAATCCCAAGTCAGCCGAAGATTACAAAAAAGGAAAAGAAAATGCCATTAAGTTTTTAATGGGTCAAGTGATGAAAGCCACCCGAGGAAAAGCTGATCCTCAGGCGGCAATGAAAGTTTTAAAGGACAAGTTAAACAAAAACTAGGAAAATCAGGGAAGAAAAGATTTTTATTTTGAATAACTGTGAAAAATAAATATTTAAATACGGATAAATACATATTTAATGAAAATAGCTATTGATGCTTCCAGGGCTTTTTTAAATCAACGAACCGGAATTGAAGAATATGCCTTTGAAACAATAAAAAACCTAAGAAAAAACTTAAAGTGCCAGGAAGTGGTTTTATATTTAAGAATCGGAGGCAAGAAGAGATTGGAAGAATCTATCGACCTTCCCTCCGGATGGGTTGCCAAAGAAATAAGTTTTAAGTATTTTTGGACCCAAATCGGTATGGCCTGGGAGTTTTTGACAAACCCCCCGGACGTGCTTTTTATTCCGGCGCATACGGTTCCTTGGATACACCCCCAAAATACCGTGGTTACAGTGCACGGATTAGAATATGAACATTGCCCGGAGAGTTATTCTCTTTATTCAAGGCTTTTTCATAGATTTTTTATTAGAAAGAGTTGTTTGTGGGCGAGAAAAATAATAGCCGTTTCTCACAACACCAAGAAAGATTTAATTGAGCGCTACGGAGTTCCTGAAGAGAAAATCAAGGTTGTTTATAATGGGTTTAATTCTCCTGTGGCGGCGCCAAAAGAGCAAAAAAAGGAAAATGTTAAAAAAAATGGAGAGAAGAAGGATAATTATTTTTTATATATTGGAAGACTGGAAAAAAGAAAAAATATAGAAGGAATAATCAAGGCCTTTGAAATAGCTAAAAAAGAAAAAGGATACAAAGGAAAGTTGTTGTTGGCCGGAAAGCCGGGTTATGGGTATGAGGATATAAAAAAAGCCGTTGTTGAAAGCGAATATTGCCAAGATATTACAGAACTTGGATATATCGAACAAGAGCGAAAGTGGCAACTGTTAGAAGAGGCGGATGTATTTTTATTTCCCTCTCTTTGTGAAGGCTTTGGTTTGCCTATTCTAGAAGCCCAGACTTCCTCTGTTCCGGTTGTTACTTCAAATTTTGGTCCTATGGATGAAGTTGTTAATAACTCCGATTTATTAGCAGATCCTCTGAGTCCCGAGGAAATTGCCAATTTGGCAGTTAAGTTGACTGAGAACAAAGTTTTTCGCCAAAAAGTCATAAAAAAAGGAAGGGAAAATATTGAAAATTTTTCTTGGGCTAGCTGTGGGAAAGAAACCGCAAGTGTTTTAGTTAAAAATGCCGGGAAAGACATTTAGGTTTTTGTTGTGTTTATTGTTTTAGATAAGATGAGTTTGATATATGCATTGTGTGTCTTATGAAAATATATGAAAAGAAATATTAATAAGAAATTAGCTTTAGTCCACGATTTTCTTCTTTATTATGGAGGAGCTGAATCTGTGCTGGATCACATCGCAGAGTTTTTCCCTGATGCTCCTGTTTACACTTTGCTTGCAAATAATAAAAATTTAAAGCAAAAAAACAGTGGCTTTAATCAAATCAATAGAAGAGAAGTAAGGGAGAGTTTTTTAAGAAAATTTCCAAGATTTCTCAGAAAAAGACATCAACTTCTTTTGCCTTTTATGCCTACGGCTGTGGAATCTTTTGATTTAAGAGATTACAATTGGATAATTACATCCTCCGGAGCCTTTTCTAAGGGGATAGTGGTTAAATCCTACACTAAGCATATTTGTTATATGCACTCGCCCATGAGATATTTATGGGACTGGAATCATGAATATTTACAGGAAAATAAATTAAGGGGTAAATCAAAAATTTTTACCAGACTGTTCTTGAATTATTTGAGAATGTGGGATAGAGCCTCCGCTCAAAGACCGGATTATTTGATTGCAAATTCTCAATATACGGCTTCTCGCATTTGGAAGTATTATCGCCGTAATTCTTGTGTTATTTATCCGCCGGTTAAAATGAATGACATAAAACCCTGTGCTTCAAATGAGGGCTACTTTTTAACGGTCTCCAGGCTTTCTGATTATAAGAGGGTAGATGTTTTAATTGATGCTTTTGACAAGCTCGGGCTTCCTTTGGTTATAATTGGAGATGGAAAGCAGAGAAAATATTTGGAGAGGAAAATAAAAAAAGAATGCGTTAATTTTGACAAAATAAAAATAATGGGATGGCTGGAAAGAGAAGAATTGATTAAAAAGTATCAAAATGCGAGAGCTTTTATTTTTGCTTCCGAGGAGGACTTCGGTGTTGCTCCGGTGGAGGCAATGGCAGCTGGTAAACCAGTAATAGCTTACAGAAAAGGGGGAGCGCTAGAGACGGTCAAGGAAGGTGCAAGCGGAGAATTTTTTGATTATTGTCAGGTTGAGATTATTGCTGATGCCGTGCGAAGGTTTATTGAAAAAGAAGAAGAATATGATTATGAAAGAATAAGAAAAAGCGTAGAGGGATTTAATGAAGATAATTTCAAAAAGAATTTCTTGAATTTTTTGAAGAATCTGGAAGATTAAGCGTTTTTTTGATTAATATATATAAGTTATTTTTTATGGATAATCCCAATCGAAAAATAATTAAAAATCTAATCAACACTATTAGTAAGGAAAAATTTTCTGGTTCTTTTCTTTTCTCCGGGCCGAGTGGGACGGGGAAAGAGGATGCTGCCGCGGAAGTGATACAAGAAATTAACCAGACTGGATATTCACTAGAGAGGCTTACGGAAGGTTTTCATCCGGATATTATTTTTATATCCCCCGAAATTGAAAAGAAAAAAAACAAGAAAAGAGCAAAAGATATTTCTATTGAGCAAATGAAGCCCAAATTAAAGCAAGCCGAGTATTTTAATTATCAAGCGCCCAAGAAATTTTTTGTAATCAAGAGAGCTGAAAAAATGACTGCAGGCGCCTCCAATAGTCTGTTAAAAATCATGGAAGAACCTCCGGACAATTGCGTTTTTTTCTTAATTACCTCTTTTGAAGATAGAATTCTAGATACTATTTATTCCAGATGTGGTAAAATTAATTTTCCTCTTCTCAATAATGAGAAGGTAACGAAAATTTTAGAAGATAATTTTTCAAGCCTATCCTCCGAGGATGCGCTAAAAATTGCCGAAATAGCAGCAGGTCGGTACAAAGTGGCTAATTATTTAACTAAAAACAAAGCGGCCATAAAAGAAAAAGAGCGGGAAGTAGAAGTCTTTAAAAGTGCTGTAAAGGGTGGTATAAATAAGTCTTTTGATATCTCAAAAAAATATTCCGAAGACAAAGAAAAGCTTTTGGAAGCAATGGATGACTGGATTTATTATTTGTATAATTTTACAAGAAAAAGTGTTCTTGAAGATCAAGACGCCAGAATTCAAAAAAAGGTTTTTGAAATGACTAAAGAGTTAGTGAAAATAAAGATTGCGATTGAGACAACAAATGTTAATAGCCGACTAGCGCTAGAAAATTATTTTGTTAAATTTCAGTAAATCTTTTTTAGAGGAAAATGTCCTATGACAGTTTTTAAATAAAATCAATATGAAAAAAGCAACCAAATTATTATCTATTTTGTTTTTGCTATTACTCCCTCTTTTAGCTACTGGAGCTTGTATTGTCTGGATTGAGAAAAACATTCAACCAAATATTTCTATTTTAGACAAAGATAAAAATGAAAAAAAATTTAATGAGATTGAAAAAGGAGATTTTATTCAAGTGGAATTCAATTCTTCAGTGGACAAGAAGAGCGTAGAAAAAAATTTGAAAATTTCTCCGGAGATTGAAGCCAGGCAGTTCTGGCTAAATTCAAAAGTTTTAAGATTAGAAATCAAAAAACCGCTTAAACCAGAAACCAAATATATCGCAGAAATAAACCGCTTTAAAAGCAGGTTGGGGCTGGATTTACAAAAGCCGGAAAAAATTAATTTTTCCGCACCTTCTGTCCCCGAGTTGAAATCTTTTTTTCCTGAAAACGGAAAAAAACAAGTTGATTATACCCTGGAGCCGGAGATTATTTTAAATAAGAGCTTACCGGAGGGGTATTTTTTAAATTTTGAAATTGAGCCTTATGTAAAAATAGATTATGAAATTAATTCCAACAAGAAGAAAATAGTCTTCAAACCGGAAAAGGAATTGTTGGCGAACACCAAATATGAAGTTAAAATTAACTTGAAAAACAATTTTTATAATGATTTTGATAGACTGTTGTATCAAGGAGAATTTGTTACTAAAAAGCCATCTCCCGTAGTTTATAATTTCAATGAAAACGGGGAGCCTCTTAAGACTGAAGAAAGATTTGTTCTTCCGAAGCCCAAAATAATTGAGGGCAAATATATTGATATTGATTTAAGCAATCAGTATTTGTCAATTTTTCAAGACGGGAAAGAATTGGGTGTTTATAAGGTTTCCACCGGTAAAATTGGCATGGATACTCCTGTGGGAGAGTTTGAAGTAATGGGTAAAGCGTCCAGGCCCTGGTCAAAGGAATATGAACTTTTTATGCCCTGGTTCATTCAATTTACTAGCCAAGGGCATGGAATTCACGAACTTCCGGAATGGCCGGGAGGTATAAAAGAAGGTTTTGATCATTTGGGATTTCCGGTTTCCCATGGGTGCGCTCGCTTGGGTGTGGGACCGGCCAAAAAAGTGTATGACTTTGCTGAAATAGGAACACCCATCATTATTTACTAGGCCTTTCGTGGTAAAATGTTTAAAATTTTGCTAAGCTCTTAATTGGTATTTAGATATTTAAATATATTTTTAAAAGCTATGAAGTTTCACATAATAACAATCTTTCCGGAGGTTGTAGCTGCTTATTTTAAAGAGGGTGTAATCGGCCGAGCTGACCAAGACGGGCAGATAGATGTTGAAATCTATAATTTAAGAGATTACACAAGTGATAAGCATGGAAAGGTAGATGACACTCCCTATGGCGGAGGACCGGGTATGGTTTTAAGGGCGGATGTTATTTGTAGTTGCATAGAAAGTATTAAGAAAAATATTAAAAAAGAGAGGGGGGAGAGGGAACTTGAAAAAACTAAAACAATACTTTTTTCCGCTAAAGGGAGAAAATATAATCAAAAAACGGCTTGTCTTTGGAGCAAGGAGTTGAAGCATATAATTTTGATTTGTGGTCGCTATGAAGGAGTTGATGAGAGAATAGCCAAATTTGTAGCAGATGAAGAAATATCCATCGGAGAAT
>JAWOGA010000012.1:0-11352 GCA_046497225.1 Candidatus Moraniibacteriota bacterium
TCTTTAATTTCCTCCTCTTTGTCTTCTACCTATTCATGGCCGGAGTCAAATACTTCTACCTGGAAGGAAGCAACTGGGGAGAAGTTCTCAACCAAAAAGGCAAACCCCTGCAATTTGCCACTATTAAACTCTACAACCAAGAAACCGGCCAAAGAGTCTCCCGAGTGGTTACCGATCAACTGGGAAGATATTTCCTCATCGCCAACCCCGGACAATACCTTCTTAAAGTCCGCAGCGTAGGAAGCCATTCCTCAGACATAACCAAGGAGATTACTCTTAAAAAAAGAGGAGCTATTGAAGAGAAGCTGAGGGTTTAGTAAGTTTGGAAAGTTTGGAAAGTTTGGAAAGTGTGAAAGTGTGAAAGTTTGGAAAGTTTGGAAAGTAATTGGTAAATGGGATATTATTGAATCTTGAATTTTGAATTTGTTTGTAACTTGTTTCTTGTAATTTGTATCTTTTTATTTTATTCCCTTAATTCTTGCTTCTTGATTCTTGATTCTGTTTGAAATTTAAGGCAACAATAAACCCGACAAACTTAGTTTGTCGGGTTTATTTTGGCGCCTGGCTCTGAATAGGGGCTAAGTTTCTAAGGACTGTGGGTTGATAAACTAATAAGCTAAAAGAATTTTTTCATAAAGCTACCGGCTACAAGTTACAAGTTAAAATGGTGCCTCGAGAGGGACTTGAACCCTCATGCGCCAAAAGCGCCACGGCCCTCAACCGTGTGTGTATACCAATTCCACCATCGAGGCGATTACAACAATTAACAATTAACTTTAATATTGATAAAGATTTATAACAATACACTAATATAAAGCAAAAGGCAAAGCACAGAACACAAAATAACAGAAAAACCGAAAGTCGTCAGTAATTCGTCATCTGCGATTAAGTGAATTTTGATTTTTTAAATTTATTTAATGAATCATTACTCTCTAGGCGACAATTTCGGATTTCACGATTTAGTCGCGAAGTGATAGACCGTAAATCTTAACTCCTAAATCTATTCTTTTGGCTCCTCTTTTTTGGTAGAAGTTTGCTCAGCTTTTGTTTTTTTATCTGAAGTTTGCTTGGTCTCTATTTTCTCATTTGAAGGTTTTTCTTGACTTTTTGAGTCTGCGGTTTTTTCCGCGGTTTCCTTTTTGGGAGTTTTGTCGGAGTCTTCTTTTTCTTCTTGTTTCATTTGCCTTTTCTCTTCTTCAGATACTTCCTTTACTTTCATTTTAGCTGATTTTCCGGATCTTTCTCTCATATAATAAAGTTTGGATCTTCTTACTTTACTGTGGCGGAGCACTTCTATTTTTTCAATAGTGGGAAGGTTTACCGGGATAATCATTTCCGTACCTATTCCCTGAGACTCTCTTCTTACGGTAATGGTTTGAGAAGAACTTTGCTTTCCCTTAATGGAAATTACCAATCCTTTGAAAACCTGAACTCTTTCTTTTTCTCCTTCTTTAATTTTTTTGTGCACCCTAACAATATCACCCGACTGAATGTGGGGAAGATCTTGTCTTCTTTGCGATTTATTAAATTCAATAAGTTTCTGATCCATATATTTAAATTAAAGCCTTTAAATTCTTTTGAATAATAGCTTAAAAATCAAGCTGAGTCAAGAGCTGTTTTTATGGTTTTATTTGATTGAAAAGAGTATTCTTTTCCGTTTGAATATTGAAAAGATATTTTGTAAGCATGAAGAAGGTGGCGAGGATATTTTTCGTTAGCTTTTTTTACTAATTTATTGAAGTATTTTTTATCACCCACTACCGGGTGGCCGATGGAGTGGAGGTGGATCCGGATTTGATGTTTTCTTCCTGTTTTTAAATCCACTTCCAGCAAAGATGAGTCCTTAAATTCTTCCAATACTTTGTATTTGGTCAATGCTTCTTTGGGGTTGATAAGTTTTTCTTTTTGGTGCCCGGTGGCTTGTTTTGAAGGATTTTTGCCGGATTTTCCGATAAAGCTTTCAATTTTTCCGGTTTTATTTTTGAGTTGGCCCCAAATAATTGCTTGATAAACTTTTTCAATTTTTCTTTCCTTAAAAAGGTCTTTGAAATATTGAAAAGAGTCTTGATTTCGAGCGATAATCAATAATCCGGAAGTTTCTTTATCTAGCCTGTGAACAATTCCCGGACGAAGCATATTATCTCCGACATTTTTAATTTCCGGGTAATAAAAAAGCAGGCTATTTACCAAGGTTTTAGCCACTTCATTTTCTGATGGATGAACGGAGGTGTTTGCTGGTTTATCGATAATTAAAAAATCCGGATGCTCAAAAATTAATTCAAATCGCTTTTCTTTTTCCGGTTTCAGGAAAGGTTTTTCCCTGGGTTTAAGAGTTGTCTTTATGGTTATCGCATCTCCTTCTTTTAAGAAATAATCAGGCTTTTTCCGCTCATTGTTTACTTCAATATTGCCTTTTTTGATTTCATCTTGAAAAAACCGGCGGGATTGGCCGGTTTCTAACTTGGAAAAATATTCCGAAATAAATTTATCCAAGCGTTTTTTTTGCTCCTGATTGTATGCAATCTTTTTCATAAATAAAGCTGACCAGCTAATTAGTTACAAGCTAATAAGCTAAAAAAGTGCCGGGGAGAGGACTCGAACCTCCACGGGACTAGCCCACATGCTCCTAAGGCATGCGTGTCTACCAATTTCACCACCCCGGCATATAGAATTTTTAAATAACTCTTAATATTCTAATTATATGGTTTCAAATGCCTTGTTATTATTAAACATTAAAGCATTTTTTCAATAAAAATTCAATCGAAATTTAAAATTCGAAATTTAAAATTCATTTATTCTATCACCCAGCTATTGCCTTCTTGTTTAAGTCTGCCTTTTATTTCAAATCCGCTAGCCAGTTTGTGACCTCCTCCCTTAAAAAGATGAGCTATTTTGGAAACATCTACGCCCTTGTGTTCATCGCTTCTAAGACTGGCTTTAATTTTGTTTTTTTCCGGTTCGGCTAAAACAAGAGAAAATTTGGACTCGGCTATGGTGTTTAGAATTTCGGAAATTCCGGAAATGTCAGCCGAGGTTGCTCCGCATTTTTCCAAATCTTTTTTGGTTATAAAAGAGGTAATCATTCCGCTTTTGGGTTCCAGTTTGGCTCTTTCCAGAGCAATGGACCAGAGTTTTAGAGTTTGCAGGGATTTATTAAAATAAAGTTTTTTGCTTATTTTGGTGGTGGAGGCGCCTTTTCTCATTAAATCGCCGGTGATTTCCAACGATCCGGGAGTGGTGTTGTTGTGTCGGAATCCGCCGGTATCGGAAAAAATACCGTTTAAAAGATGTTGAGCATCTCTTGGTTTTAAGTCGTATTGTATAAAATCAAAATAGCGGTAGATGATTTCGCAAGTTGCGGGCGCTTGAGGATCTCTTACGTTTAAAGCCTCCGGAATGTTAGTGTCCGGGTGGTGGTCTATGTTTATTATTTGAGGTTTTTGAGGAAGATCTTCTATTTTTTGATTAAAATTCAGCTTGTAATAAATGTCGCCTCTGTCAAGAAAAATAATTGTGTCGTATTGTTTTAATTCATATTTTTGCTGAACTTGGCTAATGGGAAATAATTCTTCAAAAGATGCTCCGGGAGCGTCTATGCTATAAATTTCAGCTTTTTTGTTGAGATTTTCTTCCAGGTAATTTTTGAACGCAAAAGCTGATCCAAGCGCGTCAGCATCCGGCTTGGGATGAACCACTAAAAGAAAATCGGTTCCCGATTTTAAAGCTGATTGCAATTGATTGAAATTTTTAGCCAATTTTTCCATTAGTTGAAGTTAAGAATTATTTTTTTCTTGCTTGATTTTCTTAAAAATCTTTTCCATCTCTTCAATTTCTTCTTGTTTGTGATCAAGAGTAAAGGAGATTCTCGGCAAAGGTTTCATTTTCAGCTTCTTGTTGAGATGGCCTTGAATTTTATACATCTCTTTTTTTAGAGTTTTTAAGGCATAATTACCTTCTTTGTCCGGATAAACGCTTATAAGTATTTCGGCATATTTTAGATCTTTGCTGCAGTTTACTTTGGAAATAGAAATAAAAACCCCGCTTTTAATAGTCAGTTCTTTATTTATTATTTCAGAGATGTGCTGTTTCAGTAATTGATTAATTTTTTCTATACGTTCTGACATAGAAATATCTTTAAGTTTTAATGTAGTATTTACTACTACCCGATGAGCTTATTTGAACATTAACATTTTAACCAAAATCCTTTACAATGAAAACAAGCGTTGCGGTGAATTAATTTTGAGCGCTGGAAATAGCAGGTCTAAAATCAAATTATTATTGCTTTAAGAAGCCATAAAGGATAACATATTTTTATGAAAATAGCAATAGATTGCGCTGACTTGGATTATGAAAGAATTGACGGAACCCGGGTTTATATCAAAAATCTATTGGATGAAATGGGAAAAATAAATAAAAAAGATGAGTTTGTTCTCTATCATCAGAGAAATTTTAATCCCGCTCTAGCGCCCAGGTTGTTTGATAATTATAAAGAGAAAAAGAGTAATTATCCTTTTTGGTGGACTCAAACCGGATTTGGATTTGAGCTTCGCTGGGACAAGCCGGATGTTTGTTGGATGCCGATTCAGCAAGCGCCTTTTTTGGCTCCCAAGGAAGCCAAATTAATTGTTACAATTCACGATTTGGCTTTTAAGGTTTTTCCTGAGAGTTTTCCCTGGAAGGATAGAAAGAAACTGGATTTTTTTACTGAAACAGCTGTTAAGAGAGCGGATAAAATTATTGCGGTCTCTAAATCTACTAAGAGGGATATTTTAAAATATTACCCTAAAATTAAGGAGAGCAAAATAGAAGTTGTTTATCATGGCGTCAGTAAGGATAATTTTTCCAAAAAAAACACACCTGAAAAAGAAGACAATTTATTGGAAAAATTTGATTTAAAAAATAAAAAATATCTGCTTTATACGGGCGCAATTCAACCCAGAAAAAACATAGAAACATTGGTTGCGGCCTTTGAAGAAATTAAGAAATTGAACAATTTTGAGGATTTAAAACTTGTTATAGTTGGTCGAGAAGCTTGGAAATATGAAAAAACTTTACAAAGAATCTATCAATCCGAGACAAAAAATGATATAATTATTGCAAGAGATGTTTCTTTTGAGGATTTAGCTATTTTTTATCAAAAGGCGGAGGTATTTGTTCAGCCATCTCTTTATGAAGGGTTTGGTCTTACCGTTTTGGAGGCTTTTGTCTCCGGGACGCCGGCGGTGGTAGCGGACAATTCTTCTCTCGGGGAAATTTCCGGGGGCGGAGCCTTGAAATTTTCCGCTTTAGATAAAGAAGATTTGAAAAATAAAATTTTAAGCATTTTCAACAACAGAGATTTGAGAAACGGCTTAATCAAGAAGGGACTAGAAAGAGGAGATGAGTTTAGTTGGGAAGAATGCGCTCGAGAAACTTTAAAGATTTTTAAAGAATAAAACAAGAATAATTTTTTAACGGTTTTAGAAATGAAATCAAAAATAAAAAAAGAGGTTTCTTTGAAAGAATATTCAACTTTCAAGATTGGAGGAAAGGCTAAATATTTCGTGGAGATAAAAAGGTTGGACGAATTGAAAAAGGTTTTAAACTGGGCATTAAAAGAAGATGTAAAATACTTTGTTTTAGGAGGAGGAAGCAATGTTCTTTTTAGTGATGAAGGTTTTGATGGATTGGTGGTGAGAATTAAAAAAGATGATCTGGAACTTGATGGAAAAAATAGAATTATTTCCGGTGCCGGCTCTAAGTTGAGTGATTTAATGAATTTTTCTATTGAGAAGAATTTGTCCGGATTGGAATGGGCGGCCGGAATTCCGGGTACGGTCGGCGGTGCCGTAAGAGGTAATGCCGGGGCGTTCGGCTCTGAAATGAAAGATTCTATAATTAGGGTTCAAGCGTTAAAAATTGACAATAATGATATCAAATTAAAAGAGTTTTCAAAATCCGAGTGCGAATTTGGTTATAGAGAAAGTTTATTTAAAAAGAAGAATAATTTGATTATTTGGGAAGTAGAGCTTGGCTTAGAAGAAGGGAGCGCTGAAGAAAGCAAACAAAAAATAAAAGAAATTATTCAAAAAAGAAAGCAAAAACAACCTTCTCTGGAAGAATATTATTCAGCCGGCTCTGTGTTTAAGAATCCGGAAGTCGGCAAAGAAATAATTGACTTATTTCAAAAGGAGACCGGGGTTGCAAGTAAAGACAATAAAGTTCCCGCGGGATGGCTTATTGATATGTGTGATTTAAAGGGATTAGAAGTCGGAGGCGCTAAAATCAGTCCCGATCAAGCCAATTTTATTATTAACAAAGGCGATGCTCGATCTCAAGATGTGGCAACATTAATAAGTTTAATCAAACAAAAGGTTAGAAATAACTACGGAATTCAACTTAGAGAGGAAGTTCAATTGGTTGGGTTTTAAAATTAATTTTTTATTATGAAAAAAATCAAACAAAAAAGAATAATAAATTTTATAAAAAAAGCTGTTTTTGTATTGCCAGGCGTTTTCCCCCCAGTTTTAAACGCATCCGCTCAAACTATGGAAAAAATTCCCGGCCAGGAAGAAGAGTCTTCCAATTTAGTGGAATACCTAAACAACCTATATTTATTCGGTCTTTCCGCTGTAGCTATTTTAGCTGTTTTTATGATAGCTTTAGGGGCTTTTACTTACCTGGTAACGGCAGTGGGAAATCCCTCCAAAATGCAAACCGCCAAAGAGTATATTACCAATGCTCTTTTTGGTTTAGCCTTGGCTTTTTTGGCATACTTAATCCTTTATGTTGTTAACCCGGATTTAGTGGGAGGAACATTGGGAGAGCCGGGAGAGGTCGTTGAGGAGATTTTAGGAGAGGAGAGCTGGGACGAAGATTATGTAAAATAAGGATTTAACACCAACTTTTTTATTTTTTTGAAAAAAAATCTTCTTCTGTCGTATTAAGATAAGAGACGTTTTTATAAAAATTAAGTCTACAATTATGCGAACCAGGTATTATTTTGGTGAGGAAAAAATTAGCCCGGAGGAAAAGCAGTATATAGAAAAAAGATTAGATAAATTTAAGGATCTTTTGATTGGAAGCAAAGATTATGACGAAGACGAGCTTTTTCTGGATTTTAGACTAAGTAAAGACAAAAAGGGATTTTGGAATATGGAAATTGTTTTTGATACTCCTTATAATTCCTATAGAGCTTCCAAACAAAATAAAACTATTACAGAAACTTTTGATCTTATTCAAGAGGCTATCAAAAAGCAAATCAGGAGAGATAAAGAAAGGTGGCAAGATTTAAAAGAAAGAGGAAGAAGATCAATTCGAAAGAGTAATTCAATTAGCGATAATGCTAGATTCTGAAAATTTGCCATTTTTGGAATTGTTGAAAATTCGAAATTGTGGATAACTTATGGTTTGTTGATAATTGACAATTTGAAGAAAAATTGCTACCTTGTAATTAAGTAATTCCCGGCATAGATTTGAGTCGATGCCAAAGGGAAGAACGGTTTTAATTAGAATTAATAGTAGAGAAATGGCGGAAAAAGATCAAGAATTCTTGGACTTCTTAGTAAGGTCCATCGTTGATTATCCGGATGATGTTCAGGTGGAAAGAGGAATCGATGAAAGAGGTGTCCTCTTAAACTTGACAGTAAACCCCAAAGACATGGGGATGATCATCGGAAGACAAGGTTCTACCGCAAAAGCGATTAGAACTTTGTTGAGAGTTGTTGGAGCAAAAAATGATGCTCGAATCAACCTTAAAATCAACGAACCCGAAGGTTCCGAAAGATTTTCTGAAAAGAAATCTGAAGAGTCTGAGGAGGCTAAAGAATCTGAAGAAAAAGATTCCGAAAAAAGCATCGACGATATCGTGAATGATATAAAATAAGCCGGACGGCTTCACATATCTAATAAAAACCGCTTTAGGGCGGTTTTTATTTTTTTAATAAATAATTTTGTTTGGCGAAAAATTTAATAAAATTATTTTTTTGAGGATTCGGAGGATTTCTTTTTGTTGTAAAAATATAAACCCACACCCCAAAAGAAGGCTATCATAGCTAAAACATCCAGCAAGCGAGGCAAAAATCCGTTATCGGTTATATAGTGCAAGTTGTTTGCTATTATAAAAAATAACGCAGAGGAAAAAAATAATTCTTCTTTTTTCATATTTTTGGTAAATTTATAGTTAATAAAAGTTTAGCCATTTTTATTTTAGTTAATTTTTTAAATAACTGCAAGAGACTTAATTATAATTGGTGATTTTTTTATTAAAGAAGTTTTTGGAATTAAGTAAGAGATGCTGTTTTAGTGGATTTTAACGAATTTTTCTTGAAAATTTTTAACTGCTTTGCCTTAATTTGCTTAAGCGGTAAAAAACAAATAAAATCTCCAAACTCTTTGAAAGCGCAAAGAATTAAAAAATGTAGTAATGATTAGTGAGGCAAGAAATTAGGATTCCGACCCTAGTTTCTCAAAGATTTTAAAAATGTTAAATTTAAATTTTCCTTATGAACAAAAGAGTTGTTTTATTTGCAATTCTATTTTTGATTTTAGCTGCAGGTGTTTTATTGACCGGTAGATTTTTATTTCAGAAAGACGCTTGGGTTTGCCAAGATGGGAAGTGGATTC
Organism: Candidatus Moraniibacteriota bacterium; assembly: GCA_046497225.1. Lineage (GTDB taxonomy): Bacteria > Patescibacteriota > Minisyncoccia > Moranbacterales > DUUL01 > JAXHLG01. Next base: position 8,605 of record JAWOGA010000012.1, read on the forward strand.
AGCGCGGAAATCCTAGCGAGCCAAAGCCCAGTGAAGCATGCGGCAAACAAGAGGAAGAAGAAATTGCAAGTTTTCAAGATTGTATTGATGCCGGCTTCCCGGTAAGTGAAAGTTATCCAAGGCAATGCCGAACCGATGAAGGAGAAACTTTTACGGAAGAGATAGGCAATGAATTGGAAAAGAGCGACATAATAAGAATTGATACTCCAAGACCAAATGAAAAAATCTCAAGTCCGTTGACTATTAAAGGAGAAGCTAGGGGGGCTTGGTATTTTGAAGGTGAATTTCCCGTTGCGCTTTTAAGTGAAGACGGCAATGTTTTAGCTGAAAAACAAGCAGTGGCTCAAGATGAATGGATGACGGAAAATTTTGTTGATTTTGAAACAACTTTAAATTTTGAATCCACCGAAGGAGAAGGCGTTTTAGTTTTAAACAAAGCCAACCCTTCTGGCAAAAAAGAAAATGCCGATTCACTAGAAATTCCTGTGAAATTTAATAATTAAAATTGAAACCTTTCTCTCAGGTTTTAAAAAAAATATTCATCAAACAATGTGTTAAATTTTTATAATTTCAACAAAAAACGCCTTATCGTAGGCGTTTTGGTTATTGGCTCCGGGGGCCGGATTCGAACCGGCAACCAATTGATTAACAGTCAACTGCTCTACCGTTGAGCTACCCCGGAATGTTTTAAACATTTCGCCGAAGATATGCAAAAAATAATTGAAGCTGATATAGCCAGTAGATGTTTAAACAAAAAAACCATTAAAGAAATTTTACACAAAAAAACAGAGGTTTTTAGAGAACCATTCTGACCAGCTTGAGATCCGCCTTGATCTTGGGAATTTTGTCATCCAGTTTTTCTTTAGCTCCCGTATTTATTCTCGACCTGAGATCTGGATGCTTTTAAACCTCTTTCTCTTGCAAGACGCGCCGCTCCCAAAGCGTGTTCAATGAGAACCTGTTATTAAGATTTGGTTTTATTTTTCATCATTTTTTTCTGAACTTTTCCCGGAAATTCTTCCTATCCAAATTGTCAGAATAACAGCACCTACTGTAACTAAAATAGCATAAATTAACATTGGGACGACTCCTTCGCCGGTTCCATAATATTTACTAAACACTTCTTGAATTGCAGAATTCCAGGCTAGCGCAACAACTAAACCGGAGATAGCTGTAATTAATGTAGAAATTTTTTCAATTATTTCTTTTTTCATTTTATGTATTAAATATATAAACACAAAACATAAAGAATTTCGCGAACAAAGATTACAGCCGCAAACCACAAAGAGTTTACAGCCATTAACTCCGCGCGGCCAATGGCTCCGGGGGCCGGATTCGAACCGGCAACCAATTGATTAACAGTCAACTGCTCTACCGTTGAGCTACCCCGGAATGTTTTAAATATTTTTTAAATAAGTTCTCAAATTCAACATCTAACACCGTTTATTTTATCTTTTTTTGAAATTTAGTCAAGAGAATGGTTGGTTGCTGCGGTTTTTTGATTATTTTTTGATTCTATGCTATAAATTATACAAAGTTTAACAAGAAAAACAAAGCGAAGAAGGGGTTTAAAGTTGCCCGGTTTATGTTATTTTTTTTGTGTTGTTTTAATTATGAGATCTAATTTTCAACTAATTTATGTTTCCAAAACTTTTTCAAAAATTAATTAACCATTTTTCTGATTTGCCTTCAGTCGGACCTAAGATGGCGGAGAGGTTGGTTTTGTATTTGTTTAAACAGGACAGGGAAAAGATTCGACAATTTGCCAAAGATTTACATGAATTTGGATCCAACTTGAATTATTGCAAAAAATGTTATCATGTGGCGGAGAAAGATTATTGCGCTGTTTGCTCCGATTCCAAAAGAAATAAAAAAATTATTTGTGCGGTAGAAGACCCGTTGGATGTAATTGCCATAGAAAAAACCAAAAGCTATACAGGTGTTTACCATGTTTTAGGTGGAAATCTAAGTGTAATGAGTCAGGAGGAAATCAAAAAACTCAAGATTAATGAGTTATTAGAAAGAATTAAAAGAGAAAATACAGAAGAATTAATTGTAGCCACTAACCCTACTACGGATGGAGAGACCACGGCCCTTTATTTAGCCAGGATAGCTAAGCCATTGGGAGTTAAGGTTACTAGGATTGCCAGAGGAATGCCTACTGGGGGGGATATTGAGTATGCTGATGAAATAACTCTGGGAAGTTCCATAGAAAGCAGGAGGATTATTTAATCTCTTTTTTGGCCCAGACCTTATTGTTTTTAAGATGCATATATTAAAGAGGATGCTATTTTTAATAGCATCCTCTTTTTGATGGATTAATCATTTTTCTTGGTTTTTACCGTGGACAACACCTTGAGGAGCTCCATCAAATAGTCCTGCCAAAAAATCCCATTCTTCTTCCGTCATAAGTAGCTCCTTTTTTGACCGAATTTTCCGTACTTGATTAGTCTCAAAGAGAACCGCAAAAGAACCTTACCGCCTCCTTTTTGTTTTTATAATTTGCAAGAATAAACGCTTATCATTAGTATAGGATTATTTGTAGAAATGTCAATTTAGCAGGTATTAAATATTTTGCATCACGCAGGTTTTGCTGACCTCTTGATTAAATGCGATTTACCGCTCCGCAACTATTGACAAATTAGATAAAATGTGCTAGCGTTAGACGTTATCCTTTTTAAAGGATAATTTTTGTTTTAGACCCTTAGACCCTTAAATCCTTTTTGAAAAATTTAGTTTAAATCTAAA
>JAWOGA010000080.1:0-4189 GCA_046497225.1 Candidatus Moraniibacteriota bacterium
AAGAAACTGAAAAGGAAGAAATAGAAGATCCGCTGGATTACGTGAAGGTGTTGAGAAAAAAATTTTTATCAAGAGAGGAAGATATCAATCAAGATTTAAATAGGTTTATTGAAAAAACAGAAAGTTCATTGGAGAAATTTAAAACACTTCCGGACCAAGAAAAAGAAAGTATTAAAGAAGAAATTAATTGGAGACCCGGCTGGGATGAGCCCGGGGATTGGAGTGAAAGAATAGCTACAGAGCTGAGAACTAAAGTAAAAAGCGCAGGAGAAGAACAATTTGAAGAAGACAAAAACCCAATTCTCTGCGCGCTTCTGGAATTACATAAAAGAATGGGTTAAGAGAGAACATTTTAAATTAAGCTGGTCGGTGTTGACAAAAGTTTATATTTATGGAATAATCAAGAATTAATTTTTCAGATTGTATTCAATATTATTGGAGGCCAATTTACTTTATACCAGCCAATCTGAATCTTGATTAGATTTGGAGGATTTTAAAAAGTTCTTTGAAAAAGGAGGAGGTAGTATGGAGACGTCAAGCGATTTTGGAAAATCTGACATTTTTTGTGGTATGGAAAGTCTTTGTTCTGTTTTGTTGCTAAGTGAAAAAGAAAAGAAAAAAATAATCACTCGTGCCATGGGCAGAAAATCTGTCATAAATGTGGATTTTTACCTAAATATTTACAAGAAATCCCAAAAGGATTTAGTTTTAAGAAAAAAGGTGGACAGGTATTCCCGTTTCTTATTAGCAAACAGTTTTTTAAGGCTGACACCTTTCGGTTTTTGTTCCAGTTTTGAGCTTGAACAAAACCCGGAGATTAGTCCCAGGCTTTCCGCCTGGAAAGGAGATATCTTGTATTTTTCCGATCCTGCAGATTATAGTTATTGGAAAGATTTTTTTTCAAAATAATTTTATTTTCGTTTTAGCCGGTTAATTCATTGGAATTGCCGGCTTTTTTTATTAAATTTTTAATTTCGGAGATGTTTTCAACCGAATTGATTCTTTTTCTTAAGTTTTTAGCATTGGGAAAAGATTTGAAATACCAGCCCAAGTGTTTTCTGATTTCAATAATCTTATCTTCCCCTTTATATTTTTTTATTAACTCGGCATGTTTCAAAGCGGTTTCTTGGATTTCTTCAAAATCCGGCTTGGCGTATTTTCCTGTTTTTAATAATTCTTTGGTTTGCCTAAAAAGCCAGGGATTTCCCATAACGCCTCTGGCTAAAGCCAAGCCGTCTGCGTTTGTTTTGACAAGCATCTCCTCGGCGTCTTCCGGGGTGAAGATGCCTCCGTTGGCGATAACTTCTTTTCCCGGATATTTTTCTTTGACTTGGCGAATAAGGGAAAAATCCGGACTATCGGAGAAGCCTTTTTCATAAGTTCTTCCGTGGATAATTAGGGTTTTCCAATTTAAATCGGCAACTTGATCCAAAAAATCAAAGGCGTTTTTTTCTTTAATTCCGGCTCTGATTTTTATGGAAATCGGCAAATCGGCGTTGCTAGTTACAGATTGGATTATTTCCCTGCAAAGCTTGGGATTTAGCATCAAAAAACACCCGCTTTCTTGCCGGTATATTTTGGGGGCGGGACAGCCGAAATTTATATCAATTCCTTCCGGTCTTCTTAATTCTGAAATTCCAAAATTTTTCTTTTCTAAGTTGGATATTATTCGCACAGCTTCGGCAAAATGATCAGGATTATTGCCAAAGAGTTGAACAATAAAAGGCGATTCCTCCGGAATGGATTTAGCAAGCGACAAGCTTTTTTCTCTGTTGTTGTAATACAATCCGGTAGAGCTGATCATTTCCGAATAAGCTTCGTCGGCGCCGTATTTTTTGCAGATGAGCCTAAATGGCAAATCGGTTATTCCGGCCATAGGAGCCAGAATCAGCTTGGTATTCATATATTTTGAAGCCATTGAATAGGCTTTAATTGATTTGTCTTACTAAATTCTTCACAAAATTATTCATTCTATATTTTTCGCACCCTTTGTCCTTTGGGCGTATCTTCAATTTCATAGCCCTTTTCCGTCATTTTATTTCTAATTTCGTCGGCTTTTTTGAAGTCTTTGCTTTTGCGAGCCTGTTCTCTCTCGGAAAGCATTTTTTTAATTTCTTCATCTATTTCTTCATCTTTGTTTATTTCGTCAAACTTCAAGCCCAAAACTTGATTCATCTTTTTCCAATTTTTCAAAAGGTTTTCTTTGTCAGTTTGATTTAAAGTGTTTTTGTCCATTTCGGCATTAGCCTTGGAGATCATTTCAAATAAATCCGAGAGCGCCTCGGGGGTGTTCAGATCATTATCCATATGTTTTTCAAAGTTTTGCAAAAAAATGTTCCAATTTTGGCTTTCTGATTTCTTCTCTTCTTTGATTTCTCCGAGTCTTTTTAAAAAACGTTCAATCTTCTTTAGATTTTCCGTGGCTTGGTCTAAAGCCGGCAGGGTAAAGTTTAAGTTGGTTCTGTAGTGAGCTGACAGCATCAATATTCGGAAGGCCATAGCAGGGTAGTCTTTTTTTGTTATATCTCTAAGAGTGTAGAAGTTTCCCTTGGACTTGGACATTTTTTGCTTGTCAACCAGGAGAAATCTCTCATGCATCCAGTAGTTAGCAAAAGGCTTGCCGGTTACTCCTTCGGACTGGGCAATTTCGTTTTCATGGTGGGGAAAAATATGATCTTCTCCTCCGGTGTGGATATCCATCGTTTCTCCTAAATATTCCATGCTCATTACCGAGCACTCAATATGCCATCCGGGATAACCTACCGACCAAGGGCTTTCCCATTTCATTAAATGTTCTTTGGACGCCTTTAGCCACAAAGCAAAGTCGTAAGGGTTTTTTTTGTCCGGGTGTTCTTCCAGCCGGGAGCCTTCTTTTAATTCTCCCAGTTTTTTCTTGGATAATTTGCCGTAATCTTTAAACTTCTCCACATCATAAAAAACATTGCCGTTTTTCTCATAAGCCAGACCTTTTTTGAGAAGCTCCTCAATCATTTTTATCATTTGGGAAATATGAGCGGTGGCCTTGGGATAAAAATGGGCTTTTTTAAGATTGAGGCTTTCAATATCCTCAAAGAATTTTTCCGTGTAAAAATCGGCTATATCCTGGGGAGTCTTTTTCTCTCTTTTAGCCGCTTTAAGCATTTTGTCTTCGCCGGAATCGGCCTGGTTTAATTCATCGTCGGTTAAATGCCCGACGTCGGTAATATTCATTATTTGGCGGACCTCGTATCCTTTATATTCCAAGTATCTTCTTAAAATATCAGCAAAAACAAAAGCCCTCAAATTTCCTATATGAGCATAATTATAAACGGTGGGACCGCAATTATACATTTTAACTTTGCCCGGCTCCAGCGGTTTGAACTCTTCTTTTTTTTGGGTTAAAGTGTTGTATAACTTTAGCATATTTTTGGTTGAATTGTAATAAATCTGATGCGTGAATGCTATTACTATAGCAGATATTGAATTAAGAGGGAAGAGAGTTGATTGCAAAAAGCATGAAAAACACTGTTTCTAAATCTATCTTATGAAAAAAATAGCGCTATTTTTAATACAAATTTATCAAAAAACCCTCTCCCGAGAGCATGGCTTGGCGGGAAAGATTTTTCCGGGAAAAAGTTGCCGGTTTTTTCCCACTTGCTCCCAATATACCTATGAAGCGATCGATAAATTCGGAGTAGCAAAGGGTGGATGGATGGGAATAAAAAGAATCTCAAGATGCCACCCTTGGAACGAAGGAGGTTTTGATCCGGTAGAGGCAGGAAGAGATTTTAAGAAAAAAGAGCATAAGGGTTAAACGTTAAAATAAAATCCCGAATAACCGGGGCAAAAGTTCAAATTTTTTTCGGAGGGGTTAGCCGGTTTAATTTACAGATTAGTCAAATACATAAGCCAAAAAAGAAATAAACGCCTCAAAACTTTCTTTTTTGCCAAAATAAAACAAACCAGACTCGAATTTCAATGTATCACACGGCAGTGTGATACATTTAGCGGGCAAAATCATGGTTCCAGGGCTTGTTTTTTCCTTCTTCAAATTGAAAGATTAATTTTATTTTATTATCTTCAGTGATTTTATTAATATCAAGAGAATTCAAATAATCCTTTAGCTCAGTTCCAAATAATGAATTTTTATTTAGAATCAACTGCCCGGTTTGCCGGGCAGTTGACCGGCCAGAAAATCGCGGAATGATTG
>JAWOGA010000036.1:0-4623 GCA_046497225.1 Candidatus Moraniibacteriota bacterium
CCTACCTGCTTCTCCAGTCCCGAATCTCCACCTTTCCTCTTCCTTTGTCCTCAATAGTAATCTTCTGCTTGCCCCGCCAGCCGTATTTATCTATTATTTCCTTGGGGATGTTCAAGGAATAGCTGTAGGGATTATTTTTCTTTAACTTGTGCACAAATTTTTCCATTTTTGATTTTTTAATGATTATTCTGGAAATATTTTATCATTGTTTTATTTTCGTGGCTACTATCGTGGCCACGATAGTAGCCACGAAAATTTCTCAAGCTAAAAAGTCCTGCACTTTGGATTCGTTTGAACTTCATCGCTCTCCCTCTTGGGGCTTAACTTGTACAAAATCAAAGTTCCCAGCTTTTTTCTTCCGCTAACGTTATGGTAGTCCAAAGTCCCGTCTTTAAAATGATCTTCCGAGCCGGTGTTAACCACATAATAATAATCATCGGGTATATTTGGCTCAAAATCACTCATTTTCAAGTAGCACTCCGCATCAGCGCCAAGCCGGTATTTCAACAAATAAAAAATGGAGCGGGCGTAGCGATTTTCCACAATTAAAATCGCCTCTTCCCCTTCGGATTTATCCTCTTTAATTATTTTGGCTATTTTCTCCATTTGCTCCAGAGTTACAATTTCTCCATTCGGCAGGGTCTTGTCTTCCCTTCTGTCAATAAGCGGGGCTTTATTGCTTTGGCTTAATTCTTTAAAATATTTAATTGTTTCTCCGAGATTAAATAAATAACAGACCAAAAATATCAACGCAACAACCGCAACCCTGATCTTTCTTGAAGCTATCTTCTCTCCCGCAAAACAAACAACCAAACCCAGCAAGAAAAAAGAAAAGGGCGCTAATGCCAAAAAAAATCTCGGCGAAACCTCATAGGCAACCGGCGTAATGATTAAAGTGAAAAGAATAATCCAAATAGAAAATAAATTTAAAAACACTCTTTCTTGTTTGGAAAGTTTCTCTTTTCTCTTTCTGTAAACAAGGAATAATCCTCCCAAAAACAACAAGACTGAAACCCGCGTATGCCATATAAGATTCTCGCACTTCTTGTCGCACTTGGATTCAATACTGCCATCATCCTTCCTTTTCGTTCTAACTGGGTCGGTTTTCTGATCTCCGGTGAGTATTGCCCAGTTATAGAAAGACGCTTCCTGGAAACCTCTGAAAAACTTTTCCGCTAAATTATGATCGCTCTCTGAGGTTCTCTCCCGGAAAGTTTCCAGTAAAGCCTTGGAATTCTGAGCTTCGTTCTTATAATCATAAACCAACACCGGCAAATTAACCAAAGGAATGACCAATAAAGCCAACGCCATTAAAAACTTGCTGTATTCCTTGAAATTGATAACTAAAAAAGTTATAAACAAAGCCGGCGCGAGGAAAAAGGCAACAAAATGAAGCTGCATCAATACTCCGGCGCACAAGCCTGCCAAGAAAAGCCACCTATACCTTTTTCCACCTACAACCGAATTGATCAGCGAGAGAGCCAACAATAGCAAAAAAAACGGAATAGAATTTGGGTTCCAAGCAAAGCGGTCGTAAACGATGAGAAAATAAGAAACCGAATACAACGAAGTTAAAGCCAAGCTCAAGCCCGCAGTAAAAAACTTTCTCATTAAAAAGAAAAAAACGGCAATCGACAAGACTCCAAAAAATAAATCCGGCCAAGCCAAAACCGCCGGGCTAACACCAAACAACTCGGAGGCTGCAAATTGGAAATAATAAAAAACCGGCCCCAGCTTCAAAACGCTGCTGCTTGCCTGAGGCCCCAACAAAGGAAGTCCTCCGAATTCGCCCTCCGCTTTTTCTATAATCATCGCGTCCCTGGACTGATCCGACTGGAACAAAAGCCAATCCTGATGCTTAAAAGCTCTCAAAGAAAAGCCCGCAATAATAATTAGAAAAAGCAAGAGATATTGAGTTTTTTTAGTCACCCCCATAACTTCTTTATTTAAATATACACAAACCCATGCCACCCGTGCCGAGACAGACTTGCCGGCTTTCTCGTTTTCTATTTCAATAAAAAAATAACATTAAATCTCTTTCGTGGCCACCATCGTGGTCACGAAAAAAGGCTTTAATTATTTAACCGGCTAGTCCATCTCTTCTCCTGCTTGGATGACTTTATTATCCAATTCCTCCATATATTCCTCTCCGCATAATCTTTCCATGTCCCGCAAAAGCAATTGAGCCGATTTATAGGGACTCGGAGGAAGTGTGTGTATGTATTTATGCCTTTCATAAGAGTCTTTCCAGTGCAATTGCATTATTTTGTGCAAACTGACAAACAACCTTAGAAGAACAAGGTCGGCGTTTGCAGGTTTTAAATCCGAATAATCCCTCTTTTCATTGGGAAACCTAATGTGAACAGTTAACAGACCAAGCTCGTTGCCGATCATTCTGACCGCCGCCTGCCGGATGTTTCCATTTTTTTCTTCCAATAAATACAAAAGCCACGGAAAAAGAAAATCCGGGTCATCTTCCCTGTCGTGTAGAAAATAAATCACGGAAATCGCCATAACAAAATTCTCCCTTCTCCAATTTTCAGCAATGTCAACATACTTTTTCGGCGCCTCCCGGATAAGCCTGTCGAGGTCCCCGCGTTCAGATTTACGATCCCCTCCGCTAAAAATCCTTTTCCGAACATCCCTGGCCGCCTGCCGGCTTTTTTCCTTCTCTTCACTTAAAACAATGCCGAATAAATCATTCAACGACATTTTCCTCCAATATTCTTTCATAGTTGTAAATTAATGGTTAATTGCAACTTTCTCGTTTTCCATTTACCAAAAATGTAACATTAAATCTCTTTCGTAGCCATCATCGTAGCCACGAATTATTATTTTTGGTTGCATGAAAAAGAGAACTTTCCCGCTTATTTTCATTTTCCCTACTTTCCAACTTTCTAAACTTTATAAACTCGTTTCTTCCACGCTTTCTAAACTTTTTTTCAGATTCAAGCGTCCGCTTGAACTTCCCCCGATTTTAATTTCCACCCCTAAACAATCCTTTACTAAATAAATCAACAACTATATAATAGTCTTATCAACACCTGCCAGGCCTATGGAGCTTGTCTCAAACTCTACGCGAAACCGGCAGGTTTTTTATTTGCAAAATTTTTCATAGTAGATCTAAAAATACACTTGAACCCGCTACAGAGCGATTCGTATTTTTTATCAAAATGTTTTTTGATTTCTTTCATTTATTATCAATCCCCCAAACCTCATTAATTTTATCTTGAATTTTTTGCTGGAAGATTTGGATTAGATTCTGGTTTTGGTCTACTAATTGCTGTTCTTGTTCTATTTGATTGACTATTTTCCTTTAAATCAAAAAATATCTCAAAATCAATTTTGTTACTGTTTGAAATCATCTTTCATTATTATGCCTGCAGTTTTTTCAATTTCTACGCTAGCTAATTCATGCTCGCAAATTGTAATAACATTTCATCTTATTTTTCTATAATAATCATTCATTTCTCTATCTCTGTCTTTGTTTCTATCAATTTTCTTTACCCAATAATCTTTATTGGTTGCGGGCAACCTGCAATGCTTCTCGCATCCATGCCAAAAACAAGAATCAATGAAAATCACGGTTCTATATTTTTTTAGAACAAGATCCGGTTTGCCAAAATAATCAGAAGGATTCTTTCTATATCTAAATCCAGCCTTCCACAACTGTTTTCTAAATGCCACTTCTATCCCTGAACCCTTGCTTTTAACAGCTCTCATAATCTCGCTTCTTTTTTTCGGAGATACCTTATCCATACTAATCGTTAAATAACTCAACTGGATTGATTTTAAACTGAAGCATTTTAGCTGTTTCCCTTCCGTTGTCGCCGCCTTTTCTCTGCATTCCAATTTTGCCAATTTTAAGCCCTCCTTGATTAGTTATCCTAATATCTCCTTTGCCAAAAACGTTCAAAACCTCGTTGATAGATTTTAAAACCCACTTATTTTCATTTTCATATCTGAGAATAACCAAAACCCAATCGGCTGAAAATTCGCCTCGTCCTTTTAATATGTCGGATACAACCAAAATCTTGTTCTCTCTAAAAAAATTAATAATGTCTTGTTGATCTTTATTAGTCATTTCAGAAAAAAGCATCCTCCTTGAATCCTTTGTGTCTTTCTTTGTCGGTTTTAATTCTCCAGTAAAAAGCTTTAGAAGGCGAGTTATATTTTTTGGCGTCTCCCATAATTCTATGTAGTTATCCACCCATCTTTTGTCCACCTGATTAAATCCCTGCGGGTTGCTGACTAATTTGACTTGCAAGTTTTGCAAGTCCTCCTGTTTTTTTAATTTAATAATAATTCTAACCCGCACTTGGACATCTGATTTATATTGACCTTTTATCTTCGACGCTTTAACGTGTTCGATGTCTGAAATGTTATAATTCATAGCCTGCAACCACCTTTTGGCTGTTTCATCGCTTTGCCAATTATTGAACTTTTTTATAACATCATTTTCATTTTTGAACCCTCCTTTTGCTGTATCAGAACCCAGCTTGATTAAGTTTCTTTTGTTCATATTTATTATTAACTTGTAAAGTGTAAAATATTTTTCCCCAATTTTTCAATCACATTAACAGTCATAGCGTTTCCCGCTTGACTTAAAAGATTAACCTCGGG
>JAWOGA010000023.1:0-4455 GCA_046497225.1 Candidatus Moraniibacteriota bacterium
GTTTTTGCATGATTTAGCCTATAATTCTTGCAGATTTCCACAGTTTTCACATAATCTCTTTTTTTTGACTCCACCTCTGTTGGAAAGTTGACATAATAGTCGTAATGCGACACAGTAGATTTCAGGCATTGAAAAGCTCTTTTGATGAGTTTTAATTGCCGGTGTAAATACCAAAAAGAGAAGAGAGGAAGCACGTTAAGTGCGACTCCTCTCTCTAATAGATTCTTATAGAATATTATAGGGCGCTTTTCCCCTCGAGAGTTTGCCCCATCGAGTGGTGCAGTTTGCCCCCTGGAGTGGTTAAGTTTGCCCCATCGAGTGGTTAACTGTGCTACATAGAGTGGTGCAGTCATTTTGACTCCTCTTTTAAGTGTTCAAACTTCTCTGGATTAAGATTTAGAATATCCACTGTCTTGTCTTTTGTGTTTCTTGAATATGCTTTATGCTTATAGCTTTCTAAGAAATCCAGAGCTTTGGCCATTTCGTAAAGTGTTTTTAAAGTCTCTGAGATCCTGGCCCATCGTCTTTTTTTAATTGCTGAGTCCATCCCTAAATCTTTTGCCAAATTAAGCCAGTTGATTCGGACAGGATTCGTTTTTGCTCCATGTTTATGCAGCCATTTAATAAACTGGTATGCCTTTTGAGTAGAGAGAGAAGAAGCATGTTTCTGGGTATATTCTTTTATTTCAAGATAGATATTTTTGGCCGGTGGTAGAAGTCTATAAAAAGACTTGAGGTTTGCTTTTACAATATCATTCAAGTACACATACCATCCCAGATGATCGCCCTTTTTATAATTTTCCTTATTTTCATATTCTCTGGCCACTTCAATTAGAGGTTGCTGAGTTTCAACAATCCTCCCGGAGGCATAGTCTGTATAAAGGATTTTATAAGGCTTCTTATCAAGGCTCCACATTGCAGCATCTATTTTTTGAGACTCCCTTCCTGGATAGATTTCAGCTCCGTCTTTTCTTTTAACTTTTTTAACTCCAGCGAGCTGGTAGAGGTGGGATTTAGAAATCCATCCTTGAATTACGTTTAGTTTTTTGCTTTTTTTGTCTCTATCTTCAGGGAAATTTTCAGAACTAAAAAAATCAATCAGGCCATCAAGGGTTCTTTCTTCGTACATTGAAAGCCTGAGTGGTTTAAAATCGCTTTCGATCTTGACTTCAATCTTATCTTGTTTGCCTCCCATAACAGCTTGAATAAAAGTCAAAGAATGTTTGGATTTTTTTGGTAAATCTTCAAGTTTCTGTATGATGTCAGGAGGGAGGACACTTCTTAAAAATTCCCTCTTGAAATCCGATTCATCAAATATCTTTTTTAGTTTTTTTATAAATTCATCGGAAACGCCCCCTTCTTTTTCTGTATAAAGCTTTACCTCACCTCTCATTGTATCCATAAGGTCAACAAGTTTTTGGAATTTCTCAGTATAATCCTCAGTTTTTTGAGTCATGCCTACTCCCTTCCATCGAGATAATTTTTATCAAAAAAAGCTCCCTGTTCTTCTCTGAAAGTCCAGTTGTCCTGTCGATAATAATTGATCCCAAATTGGCTCTCTGTGTCCCGGGACTTAGCTATAAAAACAGGTAACTTCCGGGAATCTTCATCATCTTTTGGTTCCAAAAGCTTCAAGTAAAAATGAGCAGTATACTCAATATCTCCAGATTCTTTTGGCAGCCCTCCCCTGCTCAGCTCGGAAATGAGGATAATAGCCAAATCGGGATCATCTCTATTTAAGGCCTCAAAATTTCTAAGCCAGGCATCTACATGATCCCTCCGGTCTTTGAGATCAGGGAAGGGAAGCTTTTGCAAGCTGTCTATCACCAGCAGCGTTTTCGTTTGTTTTGTGGTTTCTCTAAGCTCAGAAATAAGGCCATGGATTATCTCAAGGCTTAACTTATCAAACTTTGGGATCACAAAGCCCTTACAGTCTTTAAATTTCTGAATAGCCTCCGCAATCATTGACTCATCATATTCCTGATTTTCACCTGGTTTCACTTTCGAATCTTGATAAGCTTTGCGGTCCATGATTCCCATCCGGCCATTTTCCAGATCAACATAAATAACATTTACTCCATTTTGATAGACGTTGTTTGCAATTTGAAGCGCCAGGGTGCTCTTGCCTTTCCCCGGCAGCCCGGCAATTACCATGATTTCACGTATCCCTGAAAGTCGCTCTGTTAACTCCGGGAAGTCTGGGATCTCATAACCTAAGTATTTTCTATTGAGCCTATCTTCTCTCCATTTAATATATTGATCAGCGAGAGCTGCCAAACTGCAATCTTTTACACTCTCTTCATCTTCTTCAGCTCCGGCTTTTAATCGCTCTGCTTCTTGGAATAAATCTTTTATTTTTTCAGTATGATCATTGCCCCTCACCTCATCATCCATAAGCTTTTTGGCTTCTTGCTCTAGCTCTCCGGCCCAAGCTCGATTTATGTTCTTTTGGATGTCATAGCCAAAGGATGGGATCCAATCAGCAATCAAAATGTGAATTGTGTCGTGAATTCCAGGTATATCTTTTTTTAATTTTTCTTCTATCTCAAATAGAGTGAACCCGTTTTGAATTTCTTTATAGATCTTCCGATAAGTTTCATTTTTAAAAAAGCCCTTAGGGATTTTGATTTCTTTGCCCTTACTGTGTTCGAGAGCCTGAATCGTCAATTTTTGGATTTGTTCAAAATTCATCTTTAATATTCTCCTTTTTGAGTTATTCTGATATTGTATTCTTTCATTTTCGCTCTCCCGTGGGCGAGTCGGTCGCCGTCGGGGATTTGATTCATTTGTTTTTCCTCTCGATTGCTTCAGCCAAACGATTCAGCGCTTTAGAAATAGAGAAAAGCCCATCTGTTATGCAAGGGTCAACCGGGGAATGTATGGATTCAGCAATAGCAAATAAAGCCTTGTCCAGCCTTTTTTCCGTAATTTCTTTTTGTTTACCATTCATTATAAGAACTCCCTTCGTATTTTTTAGCCATCCATTCGTTTGCTCGGATAGATCCTTCGTCCCAATGATTTAGCTTATAATGCATTTCTCGCATCTCTCTTGGAGTTTCGAAGAACTTCCATTTTTTCATTTCTTCAAAAGAAGCTATTTCTTCACCCTCCATTAAATGACCATCAAGGTAGCTGAAGTATCTAACCATGAAGTGCTCTTTATCGATTTTTCTAATCACAAGTCCCTGGTGGTTAGGCTTGCCATTTTTTAGGACCGTAAAAAACATATTGACCAAAGGATGGCTGTTCTTGTTGTTTGTTTTTTTTATTTTTTTCATGTTAAAGCCTCATTTTATTTTTTTTTTCAATAGTCTCGTTCTTCTCATCTCTCCGGAAAGAGCCAATCAATTTCGTAGTCAAGAGCCCTGGCTATTCTTTCCTTTTGGTCATCTGAGGCAAGAAGCAAACCCCTCTCGATTCTGGAGATGATTGCATTGTTTATTCCTGTCTTTAGCCTAAGCACGTCTTGCGACATATTCCTCTTGAAGCGTGCCTCTTTAACGTTGGTTTTGTTTCTCTCAAAACTCATTTTTCACACCTCTAAATAATGATTATTTTTACCTCGGATAAAAAAAGAGAAGAGAACCAGGATTGATTTTTTTCTATTGGTTGTGTTAGAATCTTGAATGTCCGATGTTTTCGCATTGGATTGTTCCCTGGCTTCCCTCTCCGCCCCTAAGCGTGGGGGAGCCTTTTTTATCCTGTTTTTATTGCCATGCCTTTATTATACGTTTTTGGAATCTTCACAAAAAGAACAAGGTAAGATTTTTTTATCATTTTCAGCTCTTTTATCATCGCTCACGCCTGTAAATCATTCATAATCCCTCCTTATTATTAAAAATTTTTTCTATAGCCCATTTATTCAAAGCTCGATTTTGTTCTTGAATTTTCTTTTTCTTTTTATCTAATTTCTTGATTTGCTTTTTTGCTTCAAATCCCCGATAACCGCTTCTGATTAGATATTTCATAGCTGCAATTCGACCATGCGTGAAATAAACTTTTTCAAGGTCGTTCATAATTCCTCGCTTTTATCTTATCCCCCTCTTTAAAATAAACTCACTGAGATCCTTCTCGTGGATCCAATATTTCTTCCCAAGCTGCTGAGCCCTGAGGCTTCCATTGATAACCCACTTCCGAACAGTCCTATAATTAATCCCCAATCTTTCAGCAGCCTCATACATATCTAAAAGCACGATTGTTTCATTGCCTAGTTTTATTTTTTTCATTAGTCCTATCCTTATGTACAGGTTAACAAATTTCAAGAACCCTGTCAAGCATTATTTTACATTTGTTTGTAATTGCTCTGTTATCAAAGACATAAGTTTTTCTACTTTTTGCCATTTTTGAATTTTTTTCGAATATGTCGCCGCCACTGACCAGGAAGCCCTGGATGCCTTTTTTTCCCTGTCCCGGACCGAAGGGATAATTCCGGCCCTGGAAAGCGCGCATGCTTTG
>JAWOGA010000025.1:0-2961 GCA_046497225.1 Candidatus Moraniibacteriota bacterium
TCAAAAAGAAACTTTCAAGAGAAAGAAGCCAACTCCGGCGGTTTATGCCGGCATTTCAGTCTCAAATTGCTCCGGTTTTTACGTCGCTATTCGAGGGAGCGGTATATCAGAGCTTCGTTATGTGGATATTGGCAGGGAAGTAAAAAATAAAGATGTTGAGAATTGGATTGCCAAGTATTCTCTTAATAAAAAGGTTAAATTTGTTGCAGCCGGATTCTCAGGAGTGAAAAATTATGAGGATTTAGTTTCAGATTTATGGCTAAAAATGGACATTGTTCCTTTTGTTTATGAAAAAACCCGCCGGAATGGAAAAAAGAAAGCTGAAAGTATTTGCCTTGAAGTACGCAGTAAATTTAACAATAAGAATTTGATTAAAGAGAAAGTTGGCCAAAACGGGAAAGCCGAAGTTTCCCATCTAGTTAAGCTTGAAGATTACAAAAAAACCGCCTCAAAGGGTAACTTTGATTATTTACTTGATTTTGCCCAAGAATTTAAAGAAAAAAATTTAAAAATGGTTTTTGTTAATTCTACTGCTTTTGGAGGAGGTGTTTCTTTGATGAGGCACGCCTTGATTAGGATTTACAGATTGCTTGGAGTTGATGTGGAGTGGGTGGTTTTACGTGGAAACCAAGATATTTTTAATATTACTAAAAAGAAATTTCACAATATCTTGCAAGCAGTTGCTCCCCCTTATATTCAATTAACCAAAAAAGATAAAGAGATTTTTAATGAATGGAGCAGGAGGAATGCCAAGAAATTTGCCAAAGTTTTCAAAAAAGCCGACGTGATTATAATTGATGATCCTCAACCATCGGGAATGATTTCTTATATCAAGCAATTTAATCCAAGCGCTAAGATTATGTTCCGATCCCACATTCAAGTGCAAGCTAAATTAATAGACGAAGGTTTTAAGCAGCAGCTTGAGACCTGGAATTTTATTTGGAAAAATTCAAAAAAAGCCGATGTTTTCATTAGCCACCCCATAGAAGAATTTGTGCCCAAGATAGTTCCCCAAGAAAAAACCGCTTTTATGCCGGCTGCTACCGATCCCTTGGACGGCTTGAATAAAGAATTAACAAAAGACCAGTTGGATTATTATATGAATTTATTTAATGAGCTTATCAAGCAAAACAACCAAACCCCATTGGATTTATCTCGTCCTTACTTGGCGCAAATTGCTCGTTTTGATCCTTCCAAGGGAATTCCTCATGTTATAGAGTCTTATAAAAAGCTAAGGAAAAAATTAGAGAAAGACAAGTTCGACAAAAAACATATTCCCCAATTGGTTATAGCCGGAAACGGGGCAATTGACGATCCTGAGGGACACCCCATTTTTGCCGATACCATGGAAATGTTGATGATGGATGATTACGCTCCTTATGCGGATGATATTAAAGTTGTTCGTCTTCCTCATTGCGATCAACTTTTAAACGCCTTATCCGCTAGAAGTTTTGCCGCGCTCCAGCTTTCCTTAAAAGAAGGTTTTGAAGTTAAAGTTTCCGAGCACTTAGCAAAAGGAGTGCCTGTTATAGCTTATAGAACAGGGGGTATTCCCTTGCAGATTGAAGACAATATTACAGGATTTCTTGTTAACCCCGGCAATACGGCTAAAGTTGCCAAACATATTTACCAACTATTGAAAGACAAAGATTTTCATCAAGAGATGAGCAAAAACGCAGCCAAAAGAGTCAGGGAAGATTGTTTTACAGTTAACAATGCCTATAAGTGGCTTTATTTAGCATTAAAGTTAACCCGGGAAGAAAATTTTTTACCGAATTACCAGAATGTTAGAGAATTAATTAAACAGGAAAAAGGAAAATAAAACCGATTTTGACTATTTGAAATGAAGAGGTTTTGGTGATTGGCTTAAAATTTAATGTTTTAAACCTGGTTTGGGTTATTTAAAAAAGCAAAAAACAGGATAAAATCAAATATTTAGCAAAAATAGTTTTTTAGCGCTCCTGGATTTTTTGAGTTGCTCGCTTTCGGCGAGTTTTTTTAATTATTTGCAATAGCCTGATAGTTCTTTGCTGTTTTGTAACGGTATTGATTTGTTTCATTTGAGTTCTTAATTATTTCATAAGATATCTTGAGACACCTTCTTACCAAAATTACTAAAGATATTTACACATTATCTATTCCTCTTGACAAAAATCTATAAAAATGTTACAGTTCAAGGCTTTAATATTTTTTTTATATTTTTATGAGATCAACCAAGAAAAAATTGTCAGTAATTATTCCCACCATGGAGAAGGATGCTGATTTATTGGAAGGGGCGATTGGTTCTGTTGATTGGGCGGACGAAGTCTTAGTGGTAGACTCTTCTTTTTCTTCAAAGATTAAGAAAATTGCTGATTGGTGGAATGTTAGATATTTGGCTCATGAATATGTTTATAGCGCTAAGCAAAAAAATTGGGCTATTCCTCAGGTTGAAAACGAGTGGATTCTTCTTTTGGATAGTGACGAGGTGGTGACGAATGAGCTGAAAGAAACTATTCAAGAAATGTTAAGTTCTAAAGAAATAGAGGATTTTGATGGTTATGGTATTGCCAGAAAACATTTCTTTTTTGGAAAATTTTTAAGATGGGGAGGAAGATATCCTTTGTATAATGTTAGGCTTTTTAAAAGAAGTTGTAGATATGAAGACAGGGATGTTCACGCGCATATAATTTTGGAGAAAGAAAGGGTGAAAAATATTGATCCCCAAAATGGAGACATTCTTCACTTTAGTGACAGGGATTTCGAGCAGTTTTTTGAAAGGTTTAACAGGTATAGCGATTACCAGGCTCAATATATGATGAAAATTGCCCGGAATGGAGTAAGAGTGAACTGGATCAGTTTTTTTACCAATTTTTATTATTTTAAAGCGGTGATTAAGGATATTTGGTTTTTTATTCCCTTTACCCCGTTTTTAAGATTTTTGTGGATGTATGTTTTTAGGCTGGGATTTTTGGATGGAAG
>JAWOGA010000055.1:0-31903 GCA_046497225.1 Candidatus Moraniibacteriota bacterium
CGGTATTTCTTGTTGATGCTTCTGTGAATGCTATAGTCCTTTTTTCTGGCTCGGTGGACTATTTTATACACTGTCGGTCTGGATACTTGGTATTTTCGGGATAAATCGCACACTCTTATGTGATGTTTGAAGTAGTCATCGGCTAATGCTTCTCTTTGAATCGGAGTTAGACGGGTTTTCTTGTGAATAACTATAGTTGTTTACTTTTAATTGTTATTTAAGAATTTTAACAATTTTTGTAAACAACGCTAGAGATTCTTACATTTCAATAAAAACCTTGCTGGGATTAATTTGCAATTATATATACTCTAACTCTCAATTTCCACATAATCGCCAATCTCAATTCCGCTATTTTTTACTTCTCCCGCGTTCAACTCTAAAACTTTATCATATTCAATTTGTTTGTTAACTCTACCTGAAAAATCCTTAGAAATCTCCTCTTCTATACCAACAATCTTATTATTGTCAATAAAAACAAAATCCAAATCAAAAAGCATTCCTCGCATAGTGTAATTATAAATACCTTTTCGAGGATGAACAAAAAGCATTCCTTGGTTTTCTCTCAAAGAAGACACCTCGCTTAGTCCTTGATATCTTTCCTTGCTAGTATCGGCAACTTTTACCCAAAAAATTTTTCTTTTAATTTTAATTTTTTCTTCAACTTCAAGCTCCAATTCTTTTTCTTGGTTAAAATTATTAAAATAAAAAAAGCCTGCAAAACCTAAAACATTAATCAGTAAAATAAAAACTACTCCTAATTTAATTTTGCTTATCTTTTTTCTCATTTAATCTTGTTAAAGAAAAAATAAAAATAAAAATCATTAAAAATTCCAAGCCCAACAAAAATAACTTGTGAAATTGATTGACTACAAATAAGCTTACCAGCAAAGCAAATCCCAAAAAACAAAAATAGGCTACTAAAATCTTTTTTTCACTCCAACCTAAATTAAGAAGTTTATAATGAAGGTGCGTCTTTTTTTCTTCTTTCTGAAAAATAGATTTTCCTTTCCTTACTCTTTCCAAACTAACCCATACAAAATCAACTACGGGTAAAATTAAAATAATCATAGTGGTAGCAATTTTAGTTCCGGCTATAATAGCCAGTCCGGCTAAAAGCATCCCAACAAAATAACTCCCACTAGTGCCAGCTATAATTTTGGCCGGGGGGAAATTAAAAATAAAAAAACCCAAAACGGACCCGGCTCCCGCCAAAGCTAAAATGCCTAAAGCCGGCTGATCAACTTCCGGCCTTAAACTCACAAAAAAGATGGCCAATAAAGCCAATAAAGCTGTTATAGAAAGAAGTCCGTCCGTTCCGTCTAGCCAATTAATAGCATTCATAATACTAATCAACCAAACAAGGACAAAAAAGGCACTGATCACCGAAATAACTTGACCAAAAAATTCCCACTGCAAACTATCCAATCTTAAAATCTCATAACCGGAAAAAGAAATGAGCTTTATTTCAAATCCAAACCAAATCAACAAAAATCCCAGCAACAATTGGAAAACCAATTGAATTTTCCAAGAAAAATTGAATTTATCGTCACCCATCCCAAAAAAAACTAACAAAACAGAAGCAATCAAGATAGATAAGATTTTTTCCGTTAAAACAACTTCTGTAGCTATAAGCACAGTTAGAACAAAAGAAGCGCTAATGGCCAAACCGCCCAATCGATAAAAAAAATTATTATTAGATTTTCTACCGGCAACACTGGACAATAAAAAACTCAAAAAAGAAGAAAATAAAAAAGCTAGTATAAAATACCCAAACCATTCCATAAAACCACTTTAAGACTTAGCGGCAAAAAAGTTTTTACTCAAAATTACTCCCAATAAACCCCCCAGCGAATCCAGTGCAACATCTTGAAGTCTGCCTGCCCTGTTTTCCACAAAATACTGATGAAATTCATCAGTAAAAGCATATAGAACCGTAGCAGTAAAAGAAAAAATAGATGCCTTAAAAACTCCAACTCCCCAGACATTATGAAAAACTCTCCAGAACAAAAAACTCAGCAGAGCATACTCAAACAAATGAGCCAACTTTCTAAAAATAATTTCAACGGGAATTATGGCCCCGGTTTTTAATCCGGGAACAGAAGAAAGATAAAAAATAACTCCCATCCATGCCAAGAGCGGGAGATAATAAAGAAATAAAACTTTTAGTGTCTTTTTGCTCATTTTTTAAACAAAAATAATTTATCCTAAAAAATCTAATTGGAATTAAATTTGAAATATATATCAATAACAAAAGTTAAACACAAGCAACTACACTTTGAAGCTAAATTTCAATCCTAAATTATCACCTAAACAATTCTTTCCTAATTTAAATTTTACGCGCCGCCTATCAATCTCCACCTCCCCTGTAGCCAAATCAAAATAATCTAGTCTTCACTTACGCCAAGATCCTCTTCCAAAATATCCCTCGTTATTTTATACAAAGCATACAATGGCAACCAAAGCCATAAAAGCCGCTCTATAAAAAATTCAAAAAAATCATTCATAATATAAACTTAACATTTTTAATTTTGGCCAACCCTCTTGATAATTTCAGCCAAAAACACCGGTTAGATTTCATAAACCACATCTTTCTTTTCTATTACAATTTTCCAGCCATTTTTCTCTGCGATTCTTTTAAGATTTTTATTGGGATTAAAAGCAATCGGATAAGTGACGATTTCAAGAAATTTGGCATCAGATTCCGTATCACCCACCCCGACTGAATTATCTAAACAAAATCCGTTTTTGTCAACAAATTCTTTGATAACTCGCCCCTTGTCAGCCGTGGGTTCAAATTCAGGATTACCGGTATAAAAGCCTTCTTTGTCCACCTCATAAACACTTCCATAAAAAGCGTCAAAATCAAAAATTTCAGCATAACACCTCACAATTTCTACTGGGGAGCCCGAAATCACAATCATGTAATGGTCGTTTCGACATCTTTCTATTAAATCCCTAGAATAAACATAAACTCTTTTAGCGTTAAAATCCGCCACTTTTTGAGAGGCTTTATCTATATCTGATTTCTTACAACCCTTGATATGCTCTTCATAAAGCCTTACCAGCTTTTCCCTATATGCATCATAAGTTCCTTCATGATTAAGCCAATCCCCATAAAGTCTCACCAACTCTTTTCGCACAGATTTATCAAAAATTCCCATATAAACCAACTCGTCCAAAAGCTCAAAATGAAGATTTTTTCTAAAAATTGTTCCGTCAATATCAAAAACGGCTATTTTATCAAGCTTATTTCTTTGGAGTAAAACTTTTCCATTTGACATTTAAAAATAAACTAAAGCATTAAAATTAATAGCAAATAAACAATCTCAAAAACTTACTCTTGTTCGTCTTTTTTTAATATTTAACCAAATTCAACACTAACTAGCGCCGTCACAAATTGAATTCATTTATTTAAAAGTTGTCAATTTTTCCTATTCCAGGTCAACAACTCCCGCTTAATGAAATTTTACTAAAAAATAGAGCATTTTATTAAGCCATAAAATAAACAAAATCAAATCATAACGGCACCAGGAGTAATCCGAAAACAAGTAAACCTGCTCAGAAGCTATTACTATTTTTTGTTTTTATTGCTGGTCTTCTTTTGTTTTTGATATTCTTTGATAATTTTTTCATCATCTTTTTCGCTAATCCTGGTGTAAATAGCAACCAAAAGAGAAAAAATCCCGACCAATATCCATTGAGTTGAAGCCAGCCAAATATCAGTCATGAGCCAGCCAATCATAGCAGCAAAAGCCGCTATGAAAGCCAAAACGAAAAAACCATCGGCTAATATTTTATGAAAACTTACCATTTTAACACCTCCTTTCTTATTATTAGTTTCATTTTATTTTTATTTAAATTATTTTTTAAATTAATTAAAAACTAAAATAATTATTCTTTCTTTTTTCTAGAACCAGAAGAAACAAACAACCACTGGTGTTTTTCAAAACGCTCCCTCAAAATAAAATTTAAAATCAATCTAGTGATTACAATAGCCGTAAACATTGACATCAAAATTCCAATCATCAAGGTTAGAGCAAACCCTTTGATAAATCCGGTTCCCATTATCATTAAAATAAGAGCCGTAAGAATAGTTGAAGTATTACCATCGCGAATAGAAGTCCAAGCCCTTTTAAATCCCTCCTCAGAAGACACCCTCAAGCTCTTGCCTTTCTTAATTTCTTCTTTAATTCTCTCAAAAATCAGAATGTTGGCATCCACTGCCATCCCCACTGAAAGAATAAAACCGGCAATTCCAGACAATGTCAAAGTAATAGACATGGGAGTCAAAGAAGAAAGTTTGAAGATAGAAACCATTATAGCAGTATAAATAGCCAGAGATAAAACTGAAATCAAGCCCAGAGCCCTATAATACAAAATCATAAAAACGCCCACGGCAATCAAACCATACAAACCGGCTTTCAGGCTCTTCTCTAAAGAAATTTTTCCCAAGGTAGGACCAACGCTTTGTTGACTCACCAGCTCTATCGGGACAGGAAGCGCTCCGGCATTTAATCTTTGTGCTAACTCTTTGGCTTCATCCAGAGAAAAATCTCCATTGATAACAGCCTCTCCATTTCTAATAACCGCCTGCACGGTAGGAGCGCTTATCATTTCTTCATCCAAAAATATAGCCACCTGCTCACCTTGATTTCTCTCGGTTATTTCCTTGAAAAGATCCCTCCCTTCTTTGTTAAACTTTAAACTAACTTCAGGCATCCCGGACTGTTGATTAAATCTCACATTAGATTCTTCCAGGTGTTGCCCCGTTAAACCGGTCCTGACAAACTGAGATTTCTTTTGATTCAATATCTGCTCCTCGCTCGGAGCCTGAACCAAAACATGAGAAGCTTTTATCATTCTTTTTCCCTCTTCTTCTTTTTCTCCGGTTTTCTTAATAACATGAAAACCAAAAGAAGATTTTACCAGTTCAGGGTAAATTTCCCCTTCTTCCAAGTCTTCACTAAAAACAGCTTCTTCAAAAGGCTTTACCATTTCTCCTTTTTTCATAAATCCTAAATCTCCATCTTTTTCAGCGCTTCCCGGGTCCTGAGAATTTTCTCTGGCCAGCTTGGCAAAATCCTCCCCTTCTTTGGCTTTTTTAAGAATGTCTTCCGCTTTCTTTCTAGCCTCTTCATTTTGTTGCTGAATTTGCTTTTTTTCTTCTTCCGTGAGCTGAACGCCACCCTTTCTTTCCTTAAACTCAAGAATGGGCGTTTTGTCTATCATATTTTTAGCATCGTCTATATCATCCACTCCCGGCAATTCAACAATGAGTCTATAATTTTGCCCAATTTTAGATGTTTGCACTGTCGGTTCGGCAACTCCGTAAGCGTCTACTCTTCTTTTGATAACATCTTGGATTCCATCTAAAGCCTCCCCTTCTTTTCCTTTTTCCACCTTGGACATATCAGCCTCATACACCAAGTGAATTCCACCCTGTAAGTCAAGCCCAAGATTTATTTTTAACTTATCTGTAGCATCATCAACCCAGCCGACTCCCGTCGGTTTTGGATTGGCGATTATGCTAGCCAACACAGCCAATATAACCACTAAAAAAAGTTTTATTCTAAACTTGTTTTTCATATTCATAATCTGATATTATCAAAAGATAATTTAAAAGACAAGAGAAAATAGAAGCACCCAAATTTTGCCCGATAATGACTTCACAAAAAAGAGATAGGGATTTTATTTTTTACAATCTCTTTTATGCTCTTTTATGGACAAAAATATTTAAGGATGATATATTGTAATATAGAAATTAATAAAATCATGAAACATAGGAATTAAGCTTCAAGAAATAATGAAGCAAAACACATTCAAAATATACACAGATTTTATTAGTAAAATATGCTAAATTAGATACATAGTTTCTAAAATAAAATCATAACCCTTAAAAAAAAGAAATGATTATTACTTGGTATGGACATTCTTGCTTTAAAATTCAAACCAA
Organism: Candidatus Moraniibacteriota bacterium; assembly: GCA_046497225.1. Lineage (GTDB taxonomy): Bacteria > Patescibacteriota > Minisyncoccia > Moranbacterales > DUUL01 > JAXHLG01. The sequence goes on from JAWOGA010000055.1 coordinate 5,954, forward strand.
ACCGCAAAGAGGATCGGAAGACGTTGTTATTTTTACCGATCCGTTTGATAAGTCCATAGGATTAAAACCGCCACAAGGCAACGCCGATATTGTGACAGTCTCACACGATCACTTTGATCACAACAATGTTTCTACCTTAAAAGGAAATCCCTTTGTTGTTGATTCACCCGGAGAATATTCCATTCAAGAAATAGCCATTGAAGGAATTGAATCTTTTCATGACAAAAACAAGGGCGAAGAAAGAGGCAGAAACACAATATTCACCATCAAAAGTGAAGACATTAAAATATGCCACCTGGGAGATTTGGGACACAAGCTCAATGAAGACCAAATTGAAAGAATAGGCACTGTAGATGTTTTAATGATACCGGTTGGAGGAGTATACACTATAGACTCAAAAGAAGCAGAAGAGGTTATAGGTCAAATAGATCCTAAAATCATCATTCCTATGCACTTTAAATTGCCGGAACTAAAATTAGACATCAACGGCGATGAAAAATTTTCCAAAGAATTCGGGGTTAAAATAGAAGAAGAAGTGCCAAGGCTAACCTTAAAAAAGAAAGATTTAAGAGATATTGAAAATAAAGTTGTAGTAATGAGCTTAACCACAAGTTAATGCAAGATTTTCTAGAAAAAATACACAGCAAACCCAAAGCTTATAGAAAAAAATTGGCTTATATTTTAACGGGTTTTTTTGGAGTTATAATGTGTTTCTTATGGTTAATAGTAGCAACTAACAACATTGAAGAAAGTATGAACAAGTCCGAAGGTTTTGCTGAAACATTTAAAAAAGAAACTCAATCCCTCAAAGAAACACAGCAAGAATCAACTGAAAATAACAATGAATTAGATGAGTCAACCGGCAAGAACAAAAACAAGGAAAAATCCGACTCTGCTTCCAGCTACAAAGATTTACAATAAATGCCGGGGTATCAGGATTGACATCTGCTTTGTATTACATTAGAAAAAATATATTCGCTAAAATAAGTTGGCGAAATAAATTTTTGCCGATTTGTTTATTATGAAAAAATATTTAATAATAAGTTTTGATGCTTAAAAATCATTTAACTAAATAAAACTGATTATCAATGAATAACATAGGAAAAATCAACCCTCGACAACTAACTGAGGAAATGGAGGAATCTTATCTCTCTTATGCTATGAGCGTTATAGTGGCAAGAGCTTTGCCGGATGTAAGAGACGGACTTAAACCGGTTCAGAGGAGAATTCTTTACTCAATGTGGCAATTAGGCCTCAAAAACAGCGCCCGATACAGAAAATCAGCCACCGTAGTCGGTGAAGTGCTTGGTAAATACCACCCTCATGGCGATAGCGCGGTTTATGAAACTATGGTCAGAATGGCGCAAAACTTTTCTTTAAGATATCCCTTAGTTGACGGACAAGGAAACTTTGGTTCTATGGACGGGGACTCGGCAGCTGCAATGCGTTATACGGAAGCAAGACTTTCCTCCATATCCGAAGAAATGCTTCTTGATATCGAAAAACAAACAGTAGGGTGGGTGGAAAATTATGATTCCACTAGAAAAGAACCTTCTTATCTTCCCGCCAAGCTTCCCCAGCTTCTACTTAATGGAACTATGGGAATCGCCGTGGGAATGGCTACCAACATCCCACCCCACAACCTAACAGAACTGGTAGACGGTATCTGCCATTTAATAGATCACCGAGATGCTACTACTGAAGAATTAATGCAATACATTAAAGGACCGGACTTCCCCACCGGAGGAATAATTTACAATAAACAAGATGTTCTAGAAGCTTACAGAACAGGAAGAGGCAGAATTGTTACCAGGGCTAAAACAGACATCATAGAAACCAAAGCTAACCAATTTCAAATCGTAATTTCCGAAGTAACGTACCAAACCAATAAATCCGCCCTGATTCAAAAAATTGCCGAGATGGTTAAAAATGCGAGAATCCAAGGAATTAAAGACATCAGAGATGAGTCCGACAAAGAAGGAGTTCGCATAGTAATCAAACTAAAAAAAGACGCATACCCAAAAAAGGTTCTAAACCAATTATTCAAAACGACTGAACTGCAAAAAAACTTTCATTTAAATATGTTGGCATTGGTTAACGGAATTGAGCCGCGAACCTTAAACTTAAAATCGGTTCTGGAATATTACATCGAACACAGAAAAGATATAGTAACCAAAAGAACACAGTTTGAACTCAAAAAAGCTAAGGCTAGAGCTCACATATTAGAAGGTCTCAAAAAAGCCTTGGATCATATCAACGAGGTTATAGAAACTATTAAGAAATCCCCCACTAAAGAAGAGGCTCACGTAAACTTGGTCACTAAATTCAAACTCTCCGACCTTCAATCCTCGGCCATCCTTGAAATGAGACTCCAAACTTTAGCCGGACTGGAAAGAAAAAAAATAGAAGATGAGCTGAAAGAAAAATTAGCTCTTATAGAAGAACTGGAAGCCATACTTGGAGACCCTCAAAAAATACTAGAAATTATTAAGGAAGAATTATCTCAATTAAAAGAAAAATATGGAGACAAAAGAAAAACCCGGGTTATCAAAGGACAAGTAGGAGAATTTTCTCAAGAAGATTTAGTCGCCAACGAAGAAACAGTCATCAGCTTAACCGAGGATGGCTACATTAAAAGGCTTTCCCCGGATAGCTTCCGAACTCAAAAAAGAGGTGGAAAAGGAGTCTTGGGAGGAGCTATCAAGAAAGGAGATGCCGTTGATAAGGTTTTAAGCGCTATGACTCACGATGATCTCTTGTTTTTCACCAACACCGGAAAAGTTTTTAGAACCAAAGCTTATGAAATACCCGTTTCCAGTAGAACGGCCAAAGGAAATGCTATTGTAAATTTCTTGCAAATAAGCCCTGAGGAAAAAATAACCTCTGTTATGGCAATTAGCCAAAAAAGTCAGGCTAAAAACTTGGTAATGCAAACAACCCAAGGAAAAATTAAGAAAACTCCGCTTAAAGATTTTGAAAACGTTCGACGAACCGGTTTAATAGCCATCAGTCTAAGCGAGGAAGACTCACTGGGATGGGTTGACACCAGCACCGGAGAAGATGAGGTTATGATAGTCACAAAGAACGGGCAATCCATAAGATTTTCAGAAAAAAATGTCCGCTCAATGGGAAGATCTGCCGCCGGAGTAAAAGCCATAAAAATCAAAAAAGATGATGAGGTAGTGGGAATGCAAATTCTAAGAAAACAAGCAAACAACCCTCAATTGCTAATTATCACCGAAAAAGGATACGGTAAAAGAACCGATCTAAAAAAATACAAAGCTCAAACCAGAGGAGGATCCGGAATCAAAACCGCTTCTTTGACTCAAAAAACAGGAAAGCTTATTTCCGGCCACATCATAGAAGAAGATGATCAAAAGCAAGACTTGATAGTTAGCTCCAATCGAGGCCAAATAATCAGAATCTCTATAGAAAACATTTCTTTACTAGGAAGATCCACTCAAGGTGTTAGGATTATGAAATTAAAAGAAAACGAAATGCTGGCAGCCACCACAGTGGTTTAATTAAAAAATGCACGCTCAAAAGCCAGCTTTTTGACTCAATAAATATTTTCAAATATTTATTAAATTTGCTTATTTCTTTAATTTATTTTAAAATAAGTTAAATTGCCTGAAATTTAAAACAAATAAAATGAGAAAGAAAAACATCTTAAAATTAACCATCTTAACCGCTTTATTTTCTTGTTCCTTGCTTTTTTCCGGATGCAGTATTTTAAAAGAACGAAAAGAGAATTACAAAATCAATCTTGAAGTATGGGGAGTTTTTGATGATTCCGATTTTTTATATGATTTAAACAAACAATTCAAAAAAATCAACCCCAATGTCGATTCTGTCAAATACAAAAAAATAGCCAATAATTTAGTTGATTATGAAGAAGAATTAACTGACGCCATCGCCGCCGGCAATGGTCCGGATGTTTTTTTCTTTAACAACAATTGGCTCTCTGAGCATCAAAACAAGATCTCCCCGCTTCCAAATTCCTCTCAAGAAATGTCAACCTTTAAATCAAACTTTGTAGATGTGGCTCATGAAGATTTCGTTAAAGACGGAAACATTTACGCTATGCCTCTTTACTGCGATACTTTAGCTCTTTTTTACAATAAAGACATTTTCAATCAAGAAGGCATAACTCAACCCCCGAGAACATGGGGAGATGTTATTGAATACACGAAAAAACTTACCGAATTTGACTCCAGTGGAGACATTGAACAATCCGCAATCGCTATGGGAAGATCAAAAAAACCGGGGGGTGTAAACAGGTCTTCCGATATCCTCACCTTGCTGCTTATGCAATCCGGAGTTGACATTTACAACAAAGACAGGGAAAGAACTTCTTTTGCCAATCAAGAAGCCAGTGAAAATGTCTTGAATTTTTATACCCAGTTTTCCATGGCCGATTCCAAGGCTTATACTTGGAATTCGGAAATGGACTACTCCATAGATAGTTTCCGATACGGAAAAACCGCTATGATGATAAATTATTCTTATTGGAAAAAAGACCTGCAAAAAAAAGAACCAAAATTAAATTTTGCAACCTCTCCTGTTCCTCAACATGATTTGGATAATAAAGTTAATTTTCCTAATTACTGGGGGCTGGCCGTAGTTAAAAACAAAGTTTTACAACCAAGCTCCCGCAATGAAGAAGTTAATTATACCAATCAAGATAGAATCAATCTCGCTTGGGAATACATAAAATATGCAACTCAAAATCCAACTGGAAAAGAATATGCCTCTTCCCTTGAGTTTGATCCCAACAAAAAATACCTGGAAACATCCCAAAAACCCGCCGCCAGAAAAGATTTGATTGAAGAACAGAAGAATGATACTTTTATAGGCGACTTTGCTGTTCAAGCTTTAACAGCCAAATCTTGGAATCAGCCCAAGAATCTAGCCGTGGAAGAGATTCTGGTAAATATGATAGACGAAGTCGTATCAGGAAAAAAAACCAGCCAAGAAGCCCTCCGATCAGCCCAATCGAGAATTAACGCTTTAGAAAAAAACTAACAATAAAAAATGAGCATCTCAGTCAAGAAATTAATTCCATTTTTATTTATTTTTATTCTTTTTTATTTTGGCATAAATGTTGCGCCAATTCATGCAGACACATCCTGTTCAGATTTGGAAGGAAGTTGCATTGGCGAATCAGAAACTTGTGATGGATATGCTGTGTCAGATACAGATTGCGAAGAAGGACATATTTGCTGTGTCCCAGGTGAATCCTGTTCAGAATTAGGTGGAAGTTGTACTACTGATATAACCGGTATGACAGGTTGTCCTTCCGGAGAAACCTCCGTCGGAGTCAAAAACTGCGATCCTGTATATGAGATTTGCTGTGTCCCAGATGAACCAGAAAATTGCTCTACTCTTGGAGGAGATTGTATTAATGAATCAGATGATTGCGAAGAAGGATCTGTAACAACGGATACAGATTGCGATGACGGCAAAGTTTGCTGTGTCCCAGATGAGGAACCTCCCTCTCCTGAATCCGAATACTGCGCAGAATATCAAGAAGGTATCGGGGAGGGCTTCATGATCTTAGAAGGACACCTGGTTCCCTGCGGAAGACAATGCGATGATCCCAATACAGCCAATGACGAAACGGCTTCCTGTACTTTATGTCATCTTTTTATTTTGATGAAAAATATTTTTGATTTGGTTCTTTCCTTATTTATTATCACTTCCCTTTTGGTAATAACCGTCGGAGGAGTTATGTATATAGTTTCAGCCGGAAGCTCCGGTTTAAAACAAAAAGGGAAACAAACTATTCAATACGCCCTAACGGCATTTGCCATACTTCTCTTAAGCTGGCTCATTGTTTACACCGCCCTTAATTTTCTTTCAGCCAATTCAGATTTTATAGGAAATGGAGATAATTGGTTTGAATTTGATTGTGATACAGACAGTTCATTTGAGTCGGGATTGCAAGAAGGAGAGCCGGACGAAAGCGATTACACCTACCAATCCGGTATTGAATCACAAACATCGGATATGTCTCCGGAATTGGAAGCTTTTTTAAACAACCTAAAAGACAACCTTCCTGCAGAAGCCAAAGAAATCAGTTCCATTTCCGATAGTTATGGATTTGACAACTGCAAAGGAGATAGTTATGACCCCAATAATTGCGCTCATTCTGAGAATTCTTGTCATTACGGGGGAACCTCGGAAGAGTGTCAAGAAAAAGGATCCTATGCCGTTGATTTTGGTAATGAAAACTATTATAATCAAATTAAAGAGGCTGCAAAAAGCGTAGAACCCGATGCTTATGTTTTATTTGAATCCAATCATGTCCATGTTTCCGTCGGTTCTGTTAACGGCTGTGGGTGCAATTAAACCGCTTCGAGGTCAAAAAATTGAAATAAAGCAAACATTTGAAATAAAAAATTTTATGAATAAAAAAATATTTCTAGCTTGTTGTATTGTTTTTTCTTTAATAACTTTTGCGGCGGCTTCCGGCCAAAGTATTGATTATGATTACGAAAATCCTATCGGGTTTAATTCCTTAACGGGCTTTATTGAGCACATCTTGGTAACTATTCAAAACCTGGTCGGCTGGCTGGCGGTAATTTTTATTATCATCGGAGGAGTAATTTACATTACCGGCGGCGGAAGCGAGAAACAGGTCAGCGTAGCAAAAAGCATCATAACCAACGCCTTAATCGGCTTTGCCTTGGTGGTAGCGGCGCCTTCTCTCTTGAAGGAACTTAAGGATATAATAATGGAAGGAGAGACAGATGAGGGTATCATAGAAGACGCCAACACTATTGAAGACATTCTGCTTAATGTTTTGGATTTCGCGCTAACCGCCATAGGCGTTTTAGCTCTGCTTAGTTTTGTAATATCCGGAATTATCTACCTAAGCTCCACCGGAGACAAAGGAAAAGTGGAAAAGGCCAAAAAGACCGTCATTTATTCTATTATAGCCGTTGCGGTAGCCGGTTCGGGATTGATTTTGGTAAATCAAATTATAGCCTTTTTGGAAGCAACAGCTTAAACAAAACGCCTTTATCTTGAAGCGCAATAATATAATTGTTAAAATAAATTTTAATTTTAAACTAAATACAAATTTATGCCGGATTTTTTAAATATTTTTCAAGTATATACAGCTAAGGCGGTTACAATATCATTTGATAATCCTATTGGAGAAACGGGAGACATAACTCAGTTTTTTCAATCAGTAACTTCCAGCTTAATGGGAATTATTGCTTTTTTATCTGTTTTATTTATTGTTATCGCCGGAATAATGTATTTAATGGCCTCCTCTTCCGGCAATGACAAAATGGCAGAAACTGCCAAGAAAATGTGGGCGGGCGCTCTTGCCGGATTAGCTTTAGCTTTGGCTGGTCCGACTTTCTTAAAGGAAATTAAAGAAATTCTCATAGCCGGAGAAGAAGTCCCGACCCAACTTAACGAAGCCCCTACCTTGACAGAAATCGTAGAAAGAACCTTGTCATTCTTATTGTCAATTCTAGGGATTCTTGCTATAATAGGAACAGTAATTAGCGGATTTTTTTATTTATCTTCTTCAGGAGACCCCAAAAAAGCAGAAAAAGCAAAAAATGCCGTTGTATATTCTATTATCGGTGTCATTGTCGCCGGATCCGCCCTTATTTTAGTTCAAGAAATTACTAATTTAATAACTAATTAAAAAATAAAATGAAAAAAAACAGGAAGGAGGTGGAAAAATGAAAAGCTCAATAAAAAAGATGGTTTCTTTTTTAACTTTATCATTGATATTTGTTTTACCCTTTACCGTAGGTGCTGCATTTGATCCGGGAAGCGGACTCAATCCCGGAGATGTCGATACCGATCAAGGACTTTCAACTATGACCCCTGAAGAAATATTCAACACCGTGATAGGATGGCTATTGTTCATATTGGGATTCTTAGCGGTTCTGGGAATTATCATTTCCGGTGTAATGTATGTTATTTCCCCCAACAAAGAAGGCGCTAAAAATTGGCTGATGTATTCCATAGTGGGATTAATAGTTGCCTTGCTTGGATACGTAATCGTCATGGTAGTTACATCTCTCCTTGGAGTCTAAAAAATGAATTCATTTTTCAATTAAAAACCGCCTTCGAGGCGGTTTTTAATGTAGGTTCTTCAGAGAAAGTTGCAGGTAAATATAATAGAATTACTTCAATTAAACAAAGCTTAACAATTTTAATGTCAAACGACTAACCCGCTCAAATGTCAAATCAATGACTAAATAGTTAAATGTCAAATGGTTCTTTTAATCAATTGTAAATAAGGAATCTATATCTATATTGTTTCAATTAAATATGAATCAAAAAACAGATACTTTTATTATTTTGTCATTTGGTCTTTGGGCTTGATTTGTCATTTGGAATTCGTTGCCTATTCTTTTTATGAGAATAATCATATTAGAAAATTTATCCGTAAAATTGTCTAAAGAACCTAAATACAAACTGTATCTTCTATTACTTTATTTTCAAATATTATTTTTTCTGTTATAATTCAAAATAAAGCAATCCTTAGCTTATTAAAAAATATTTATGTATATTTTTGTAACATCAAAAGCCCTGGCTCAATTTGAGAAATCAACCGGTGGTAAAGAAACCAGAACATTGGATTTTGCTCATTATTTTAATCAAGCGACTGATGTTGTTTTGCTTCTTTTTGCTGTAGTTTTTATTGCTTCTTTAATAGGATTTATTATTTCAGGCATTTATTATTTATTAGCCGGGGGAGATGAAGGAAGTCTGGAGAGCGCATCCAAAATCTGGCAAAGCTCCTTAACAGGCCTCTTTATATCTTTAGCCGGGTATGTTATTATGAAATTAATACAATTTTTAATCTAAAATAAAATGAAAAAAATAAAATTATTAACCAGTTTCTCGGTATTTACAATTTTTGGCTTAACATTGGCTAAAATCTCAAGAGCTAATTGGTTAACCGGCCTTTCAGAGGCTGGAGATTTTGGTTTACCCGACAATACTCCTTCTGGAGTTTTGGAAAATGTAATCGGATGGTTGCTTTTTATTACCAGCTTTTTAGCCGTTCTCGTTATAATAGTCTCCGGACTTATGATAGTTTTGTCCGGAGGAGATAAAGACATGGCCGATAAAGGAAAAAAAGGCGTGCAATATTCGGTAACCGGCTTGGCTATTATTATCTTGGCTTATGTTATTATTCAAACCGTTAATAGTCTTCTTAATCCATAAACAAAAACAAATGAAATATCTTATTTTTTCTCTTCTGGCAATTCTTGTGAATTTCAAAGAAGCGTTAGCCTCAGACATACCCTTGCCAACAGATACGGGGTTGCCGGATCCCGCAGGGGGGATTATGGAGGTTATAACCAACTTTTTAAGCTGGCTCTTGACTGTTTTTATGGTATTGGCAGTGTTGGCTTTTGTAATAACCGGACTTATGTATATTTTTGCTATGGGCAATGAAAGAAGCCAGAATTTGGAAAATGCCAAAAACTACCTAGGACATGCCATCACAGCTTTAGTTATCGTCGGCTCGGCATACATTATTATCATCACCATAGATTATCTTCTTACCGGCACCTTTTTCTTTTAGTCTAATTCAATTAAAAAACCGCCGAACGGGCAATGCCGTCGGCGGTTTTATTTATTCAATCCTTATTTTAAAGGGCTCCACTAAAACAATTTTCTGTTCTGAATGAAACCCCAAGATGTTATTCCCGCCTGAATACTCAAACCTCGTTCCGGCAGGAATGGTTATTTCGTCCCCCTTGTAATAAGGGGACTTTCTTTTTCCTCCTAAGTAAATTCTTAGCCCAAACACGGGATCCGGATTGGATGTTTTGAGGGGTTTGATTTTAAACCCCGCTTCCGTTGCAAAAACTACCAAATCCCCTTTTTTTATTCCAGGAATAGGAAAATACATTCTGGAATCGCGAGAGTAATTATTATCCCATTTTGTGAATTCCATCTCCTTTTTTGAACTCTCCTCCTGATAAAGAAAGAATCCTCCTGTTGCTATAGCAATTAGCAACATCAAAGCTACCAGCAATCCTCCCCAGGAGAAATTCCCGCCTACTGTCTTCGTAGTCTTTTTCTCTTCTTTAGAGGAAGATGACTCTTCTGAGTCCTTATCCTCTTTTTTCTTTACTACTCTATATTCAACTCTGGTGACTCCACTTCTTAAAAATAAAGACAAAAAGAAAATCCCTAAGACTACAGCAACAAAAATTTTGTCAGCAGAAATCCATTCAGGACTCATTTTGCTCTCCTCCTTGTCCTTGCTCCTTACTGCCTTCTTTCCTGCTTTTCAAAACAGTCCCCAAGATAGATGAAATCATATCCGGACTGTCTATCTTGATTTCATCATAATTGTAATTATATTGTTTTCTCCATACCTGGACAGCTTTTAAAATTTCCCTCTCTTCCAATCCGGGCAGAATTTTTTTGAGTTGCCCTGCCTTTTCCATTAAATGCACCCATTCTGTGGTTTCAGAATCCTTCTCGTACATCTCTTTTTGGCGGGCATCCCTGGCCAGCCTTAACTCTTCCGTGGGTTTAATCTCATCAATGGTAGCCTTGAGGATGTCCACCCCGTAACTTAGTTGAGCGTGATCGAGAGGTTTATCGTTTCCGAATAAACGCCTTTCGGTTGGTTCCGTTAATTTGCCTATTAATTCTTTGGAGAGCTGTCCTTTTCTAGTTATTGCCTCTTCAAAGCTCAACATTTTTCCGAGCTCTTGAGATAAAAACTCGTCAACTTCAGCATCAAGACCCTCTATTATGGCATTCTCATCCACCTCAATGAGGCGATAAAGAGACAGGATTGAAGGCCTGTACTGAATCACTCCCGTCACATAAACGGTTCCGCCGCTTTCCCCTCCAATTTGGTATTCTCTTCCTTGCTCTTCTTCCTCGCTTTTTTTTATTTTTCTTGTCCTCACTTCCCTGTTAAAGAGATAAATCTTCCACCAGGGACGTTTTAAATGATACCCCTCTCTGTAGGGTTCTCCTATGGGAGTAGACCAACCGTTTTCATCAAGTTCTTTTTTAAACCTACCAACAAAAATACTGGAAGGAAGCCCAATGTGAACATCGGGTACCTTAAAAATTGAAAGCTTCAACACAGCCGCTACAATAATGATCAAACCAATAATCCAATACATTTTTCTCTCTCCTCTTTTTTAAATTTTCAAGTTGCTTTCACACTTATTAATAAAATAATGTGAATCATGTAATTATGGCATAAAAATTAAAAATTGTCAATGTATCGAACTAGAATTAAGATTTAAATCTGAAGCGTCCCACTTTTGAAAATAAAAGGAACAGATTTTTAAAAAATAAAAACCCTGCAATGCTACAGGGTGTAAAACAAAAACAATCCGCATTTAATAACAAAAACTTTTCAAGACATCGCGTCAAGTTTTTAATCAATCGGTTTTAAATCTTTTTTCTGTTTATTGCGTAACTTTTTAAAAGCTTGTCTAGTCCATTTTTGTCCTTTGAGGACCTGGGCCATCCACCTACCCCCTATCAAATGCGGAACCATTACATAATCAGCTCCGGCCTCGTAAAGATCTTCCAAGAAGGCAGTATGGGAAAGATTTCCAATAAATATAGCTCTTTTATTGGATTTTCTTAATTCTTTGGATAAAGCGACTTGTTCTTCCGCGTTGGGAAGAGTGGAAATCACCAACTTAGCTTGATTTAAGGGCATTTCTTGCAAAAAATCCTGCTCAAAAGCGTCCCCAAAAAAACATGGGACTCTCTTCTTTTTAAGTTTATGTATAGCAATTGGATCAAAATCCACCACCGCAAAAGAAACTTCCAACTCCTGCAAAGCTCGACAAATCTGCCAACCCAAACGATGATAACCAAAAACTATTACATCATAGCACTTCTTGTCATCCTTCTGGATAACTCGCTTTTCTTTACCTATTTTATCCAACCAGGGTTTTATTTTTCTAAACAATTGATAATTGTAAGTTATCAAATAGGATGAAACAAAAATGGTTATTAAAGCCACAATTGTAAACATAGACAGTTCTTCTTTGCCCACAAAACCCAAGTCCCTGGAAACAAACAAAAACACAAAACCGAATTCGCTAACTTGAGCAGCGGTTAACCCCGCAAGAAAACTATTTTTCCGAGTAAACCTCATTGTTCTATAAAGAACATACAGAATTAACGGATTACCGATCAAAATAAACATTGAAATCCACACACTCGGCCACAAAACCCCTTTAACACTTTCTATTTGCATCTCGCTTCCCAAGATAATAAAAAATAGCGCAATAAAGAAATCTCTAAGCGGTTTTATTCTACTGCTAATTTCTGTTCGGTAATTGGAGGCCGCCAATGATAAACCGGCAATAATTGCCCCCACCTCCAAAGAAAGACCGGCCCAGTGACTAGCTCCGGCAACAGCAAAGCACCAAGCCAAGGAAAATAATAATAAAAACTCTCCCGATTCCGCAGCTTTGTCTAAAACCAAGGGAAGAATAAATTTTGTTATCAAATAAACTCCCAGGAAAAGCAATATACTTTTAATCAAAATTAGAGCCACTGCATTTATCAGAGAATCTCCCAAAGCCAATGCCGGCAAAAAAATCATCAATCCAATCGCCACCACATCCTGAACCAGCATTAACCCAATCGTATAACGGCCATAAACACTTTTTTCATCACCCTTGTCGGATAGAAGTTTAGTAATAATAATTGTGCTGGAAAAAGTAATAGAAATAGCCACGAATAAGGCGGAAAGAAAAGAAAAGCCAAAGGCTAAAAGAATTAATAAACCAAACAAAGAAGTAAAAACAACCTGCCCAATCCCGGTAACAACCGCCACTTTTCCGATTTTTTTCAGGTAACTCATATTCAAACTCAATCCTACCAAAAACAATAACAAAATCACCCCGAAGTCAGCAAAAACATCAAAAAAATCCTGACTGGAATTAATTAAATTTAAAAAGACCGGCCCGCAAATAACACCCGTTAATAAATAAGCTATAATCATAGGCTGACGCAAAGCTTTCATCAACAGCGCTACACCTATAACCAAGCTTAAAACTAAGCTAACATCAACAAAAACCGAATGCATTCTGATATTATATTATATTATTATAACAAAAAATTTAAAAATGCTTCCTTAAAGCTCTCTTCTGATTACTGTTTTTTTGTTTCGGTCTTTAATTTTATATCTTCAATAATTTGCTCTAATCTAGAATTCGATTTGACATAATATTTGTCAATTCCAAGCTCCAAATAAGCGCTCACCTTTTCCGGACTAGCAGTATTGGAAACAACAAAAACGGGAATATCTTCCCATCCGGGATTTTCTTTTACCTTAACTAAAAAATCAAAACCGCTTTCCCGTCCCAAAAGATAATGATCAAGCCAAATTGCGTCTATCTTGCCAATGCTTTCATCTCTTAAATAATTTAAAGCTTGATTAGAAGATTTAGCGGAAATCACATTGAATCCGCTTTTTCTCATTTTTATTTTAATAGCTTCCTGTAGAGGTCTTTCATCCTCTACAACTAAGACAGATTTATTGGTTTTGTTGGTTTTCATGAATATTATTTAATTATTAATTTAAACCGTAAACATCCCCGCCAATAAAAATCGGCTAACAGCTATTGAGTTATTTTAAGCCTCAAGATAAGCATCTCTCTTAAAAGCATCCGTTAAATCTTCCAATAACTATACTGAAAAATATTTAAAAACATCAAAATATCCAAAAGTCAATCAGCCAATTCTCTTGAGCCCTTTTTAACTTTCATACCGCTCAGAGGCATTTCAATAAAAAAAGTAGTTCCCTTGTCTTTTTCAGAGTTAAACCAAATTTCACCACCGGCATAATCAACAATGGACTTGACTAAATAAAGCCCCAGCCCGGTGCCTTCTGTGTCTTTTTCACGAACATTGTCCGCTCTAAACATTTTTTGAAAAATATTTTTATGCTGCTCCCTGGGAATCCCATACCCGGTATCGGAAACTTTTATAAGAACCTTCTCATCTTTTTTGGACACCTCTAATTTCACGCCTCCTCCTTCGGGAGTGTATTTAACTGCGTTGGAAAGAAGATTTTGAAAAATAATTGAAACCAGTTTAGGATCGGCATTAATTTTAGGCAAATCTTTGTCATATTCCTTTTTAAAATCAATTTTTTTATGATCTATCTTTTGTTTTAATTCCCCTATCACAGTATCCGCAACCTCTCTAAAATCGGTTTTTTCCACATCAACGGCTAATTTGCCAAGTTCAATCCTGGAAACATTTAGCAAAGCATTAACTAACTCAACCATTCTTTGATTGCCTTTGTAAATTTCATCTAAATACATTCTTTGATCATCAGTGATTTCTCCCGCGTCACCGTTTAAAAGCATTTCGGCATACCAATTAATAGTAGAAAGCGGGGTTCTTAATTGATGCGAAGCCAGAGAAACAAACTCAGTTTTAGCTTTATCCACTTCCCTATCCCTGGTTATATCCCTAAAAACCACCACGCAACCAATAAAATTCCCCTCTTTATCTTTAATTGGAGAAGCGCTATCAGCCACCGGCACTTTATTTCCATCCTTTTTTACCAAAGCGGTACCCTTCTTAAGCTCAACAACTTCGCCTTTTTTTATGGCGCTGTCAATAAAACCCCTCCTTTGCTCACCGGTTTCTTCATTGATAAAATTTAAAACATCCTCAAAATTCCTGCCTAAAACCTCTTCTTCTTCAAATCCAGAAATCTTGCTAGCCATATTATTGAAAATAAAAATATCCTTCTTTTCATCAATTACAAATACTCCATCACCAATACTGTAAAGAATTGTCTTAATTCTCTCTCTTGCTTCCTCAGCTACCGTCTTTTCCTCTTGGACATCCTCTAAAATATTTAAAATCGCTTTTTGCTGCCTCATAAGATCTTCTCTTTTCTCTTTCAATTTTTTGGTCTGATTTTTCACTTTCTTGTCCACCTCTTTTAAGGAGTTATCCATAGTCCTAACCATGGAATCAAACGACCGAGAAAGTTTTCCTATTTCGTCTCTACTCTTAATTCCAACTTTGTAAGTATAATCCCCTTTTTTGATTTTTTCAGCACCCCTCCTTAGATCCTCGATAGGCTTAGTTATAGACCTAGAAATTAAAAACGCCAGTAAAAAATAAACAAAGAAAGAAATCAAAGAGAATCCCGCTAGCAGATATTGAATGTTCCTAACTTCTTTTAAAATAAAGCTTTCATCGACCTCGGACACAAGACACCACTCTTTTTCCGGCAAAACTTCATAAGCGCCTAGGGCCTTGCCTTCATTAAAACCGGAATAGACAAAAGATCTATCCTCGGGATATGTTTTATCACCAGAGTCAATTTCCTTAATACACGCTCGTGTTGCCTTGTTGTCCACAAAATCGCCTGGAGGGACCGCCCACTGACCACCTCCGGAATAAGAAATCAGCTTAGCATCTTCATTAATCAAATAGGATCTGCCTTTTTGAACCAATTCGGGAAAGGCATTGGCAGCCTCAAGTAAATCATCGGACTTAAGCTTCACTACTAAAACTCCCATAAAATCTCCGGTTTGCTTATTTTCAATGGGGCCGGCCACGCCAAAACTTTTCTTTGTTGATTCCTTGTTGTAATAAAAATCACCAAAAAAAACTTTTTTCTTTCCTTCCTCAAATATCAAAGCTTGAGAGAAGTCGTTTCTTAAATCAGCTTTTTCTTGATGATTTTTAATTGGCTCGCCATTCGAGTTTAAAATAAAAATATCTTCAAAACTCCCGCTAATCATATAATTTAATTTTTCCCCGCATTCATCCAAGCCTTCCTTGTACTTGGGGTCGTTTTTGTTCATATTTAAATTTTGACAAAAAGCATCTTCGCCGTCCAAAATCAATTTCAATCTATCTTTTTGAGACGATATCCAGTGTTGAATAAATTTTTTTTCAAGATGAGTGGCTGTTTCCAGGAAAGACCTCTCCTTTTTTTTAATTATCTCGGAGGAATAATAACTAACAAAAACAAACATTGCCACAACAAAAATCAAAAACAACCCAAAAAAATTAAAAATTATTTTATTCTTTATTTTCATTGTAAATTTTAACTAATTTATATTCTATCAAGAGATTAAATCAATCTCCCTCGTCTCATTTGACCCTAAAATCTTTTTGACTGCAATGGATTTCGATTCAATTGTTTCGTATCGGATATTTTTCGCGGATATTCTCAATTATCAGAATCTTTCTCTTTCTTCAATTTTCTAATTTCTTTTTTTAATTCAGCCATTTTTAACTCCCGGTCTACCATAGCTTTATTTATTTTCTCCAATCTAGCTGTTCGCTTTTCCACCTTTTTCTGAATATTTTCCCGAGCCTTAATTAAATCGTTTACCATTTTACTCAAAGCATTATTCAATTCTTCAACCTCATCCCCGGTTTTTATCTCGAGTCTTTTTTCTAAATTTCCGGACTGAATACTCTCGGCGGTTTTCTTTAATTCCTCTAGAGGACGAAATAATTTGGATAAATAAAAATAAGAAAAAATAGATATCAAAAACACGCAAATCAAAGCCAATGAAGCTAACAATAAAGCCAGGCGATTGCTGTCGGAAAGAACAATTTTCATATTCGATTTCGTCACTAGATAATAAGGAAAGTCTTTAATATTTTCAGCTAAAAGCACTTGACTAGATCCTTTATCTTCCTTGGTGTATTCAAATTTTTTCTTTCCTTCACTAAAACTACGTATCCAATTTTCCACTTCATTGTACTCTAGTTCGTCAATCTTTTCTTGGTTGAATCGTTCGCGAATATTTGCTTCCTGCAATTCCTCCTCATTAGCCCGACCAATAAATTTTTTTCTTAAATTATCATCACTTGCGGATATGACAACTCCATAACGATCTACCAACATAGTAGTCAGTCCATCCGGATATTCCCCCTCAAAAACCTTTTCAATAGAATCCGTTTTCAGTTTAACCACCGCTACTCCGCTTGAATCGCCAATTCGACTAGCAAAATAATAACCAGATTTTCCACTGGTGGATCCTATGGCCATCTGCGTGCCTTGACCCTCCCTTAAGGCTTCCGAAAAATATTTCCTAAATCCATAATTTTCTCCCACAAAATCCTCCTGGGTGGAAGATAAAGTCTCCCCCTCGGAATCCATTAAATAAATAGCGCTAAAGTAATTTCCAATATCATATCTCTTCAAAAGGCTGAGAATTTCTTCTTTTTGGTATTCAGGGTCAGAAGATGATACATAATTTGCGATCTCCGACTGCTTGGCTATTACATTGGTCACATCCCTGGAATGAGAGAAAATTAATTCCAGCTCATCGCCCATATGCCTGGCTAAGACTCTCATGTCTTCCAATTGCCTAACTTCAAACTCTTTTTTAATGCCGGAATAAAAAACAAAAGCTAAAACACCACCTAGTGGCAAGGAAATGGTTAGCAACATTAAAGTTATTTTTATTTTCAGAGAAACCTTTACTCTCATTTTTTAGTTCTATTTTTTATTTTTTTTAATTTTTTCTTTGAGTTCTATCATCTTCTCTTCCCTACCAACCATTAATTTGTTTATTTTCTCTAATTCTTGAACTTTTTCTTTTATTTTTTTTTCTGTTTTTTTAATTTTGGACAAATCCTCAAAACTCTCCACTCCTCCAATAAAATCACCCTTTTCATTTTTCAATACCCCGACATTTTTAGAAACAACAATCTTTTTTCCATCTTTGCACTTTACAATACACTCCTTTCCATAAACAGGTTTTTTAATATCTTTGTCCAGTAAACCGCAATTTTCATTACACGGACTTAAAGCAAATTTAAGACACTCATGGCCGATCATTTCATCAGCGGAGAAACCGGATATTTTTTCAGCTGCCTTGTTCCAACTAGTAATTCTCCTGTTTTCATCAACAGTAAAAACAGCACTGGGAATAAGATCAAGTAAAGTTTTTGATTGTTTCTGAATCTTAGAGAGAGTTTTTCTATCCGATATGTCACGGGCAACGCTAAGCACCACCTCTTCTCCCTTGTAGTCTATAATCTTGCTATTTAGCTCCACCGGGATATTCTTGCCATCTTTAGTAACATGTTCAGTTTCTATAAATACTTCTCCTTTTTCTTTTAATTCTTTAATTTTATTCTTTACTTGAGAAGCATACTCAGGCGTGTCTATGTCGGCAGGTCCCATTTTTAAAAGCTCATTTTTGGAATAACCAAGCTTCTTACAGGCAGCCTCATTAACCTCCAAAAAATTCCCTTGCAAATCATGTATGAACATAGGATCAGGAGCATTTTTAAAAACCGCCTCGAATTTATTCTTCTTCTCTTTTTGCTGAAATTGCTTTTTTGATGAATCCATTGAATTTAACTTTAAATATATTATACTGCTTAACAATTATTTAACTCCAACCATCAATTCCTAGGAGGAGCAACTCTGTATAATTCTTCCAGCGTTGTCATTCCTTGTTCAATTTTCTTTATACCGTCTTCAAAAAAAGATTCAGCTCCCTGTTTTCTGGCCAATTCCCAAATCCTGTCGGCCGAGGGCTTCTCCATTATTAATTTCTGCATTTCCAGGGTTATTTTTATGGATTCGAAAACTCCAATTCTTCCTTCATATCCCCGACCTTGACATTTAGGACATCCCTTGCCCTTGTAAAGAGTAACTTTTCTTCCTTGAAAATATTTTTCCGATCCGGGGAAATCTTTTTTAAGTTCTGAAGCTTTTTTTTCATAACTGTGTCTACAATTTACACAAATTTTTCTGGCCAATCTCTGGGAGATAACCAGTTCCGCCGTAGAAGCAAAAGCAAAAGACTCAATTTCCATATTCAAAAGCCTTGTCACAGCCACCGCACTATTGTTGGCGTGAAAGGTGGACAACATTAAATGACCTGTCAAAGCTGCATTGACAGATATTTGAGCAGTTTTGGTGTCCCGAATTTCTCCAACCAATATTATATCGGGGTCTTGTCGAACAATACTCCTTAACCCTTTAGCAAACGTCAAGCCAATTTTGGGGTTTACTTGAATATGGTTAATTCCTTTAATTCTATATTCAACCGGATCTTCAATGGTGATAACATTAACCCCCGGTTGATTAATTTTAATTAACATGGAATAAAGACTAGTGGTTTTTCCTGACCCGGTGGGGCCGGCTACTAAGATCATACCAAAAGGCTTTTTGATGGCTTGTCTAACTTGCTCCTGAATTCTTTCGGACATCCCCAATTCACTAAAAGAAAGATTTTTCACGTATTCATTTAAAACTCTCAATACTATTTTTTCCCCATTGACTACTGGCGTAACAGATATTCTTAAATCCGTCTTTTTTTCTCCTCGTTTGTAACGAATCGCCCCGTCTTGAGGAAGCATGTGTTCGTCTATTTTTAAATCGGCCATAACTTTGAATTTATTCACCGCAAGTTCATATCGCTTTCCTGACAACTTTCCCACCTCTCTTAGAATTCCATCCACTCTATATCTAACTAAACAATCAGAATTTTCTTCAGGATCCATATGAACATCGGACGCTCCATAGAAAATAGCTTTTTTGATTATTTCTTCCACTAATTCCTCTGCACTCTCTTTGCCTTTACCCATATCTTCCAATAAATCAGAATCAATTGATTTTTGATATTTTTTAAGGACGTCATTAATATCCTCCGGAAGAGCATAAGCCAATTTAAAATTTCTCGAACCCAAAAGTTCGGCCAGGCTTATCTTGATTTTCGCGTCTTCAGGATTGTCCGTCGCAACCAAATGTCTATACTTATCCTTTTTAACGACCACAGCTCGAAATTTTTCCGCCGCTTCACGGGGAATCAATTCCTTCTTTTCTTTGGTCAAAACATGCCCCGACAAATCAACAAAAGGGATGTCATAATTTTCAGCAACAGCTTGACCAATTATTTCTCTAGATATGTAGTCATTGTCTATCAAATACCCAATTAAGTCCGCTCCCTCTTTTTCTACCTCTTTTTCTATATCTTTTAATTCTTTCTTTTCTAGGTATCCCGTCTTTATTAAGATGTCTTTAATCTTTTCATTTTTCATTTTTGTTTTCTCTTATTGTTAGTTTATTGAAGCTTTTGCAATGAAATTATTCCTCCAAATTTTCCTTAACTTTTCTAACCACCTCCACAATAGGTGTATCGGATTTAACAAAATAATCAACTGCGCCAAGTTTTTTAGCTCTGTTGATATCTTCTTGTTGACTTAAATTGGAAGATATAATAATCTTGGCGTTTATTTTCTCTTCCTTGACTTGATTCAGCACATGGAAACCATCTTCTTCCGGCATAATAAGATCAAGCAAAACAAGGTCAAAATCTCTTTTTTTTATTAACTCAAGCGCCTCTTTTCCATTGTTTGATATCTCCGTTTCAAAACCTTCTTTCTTAAATTTCATTGCCAAGGCTCTCGCCATCGGTGTCTCATCTTCCACAATTAGAATTTTCTTGGAATCTTTCATTTCTCTTTTCTAGTTTTAATCTTTGTTCCATTTGCAAATTTTACAACAAATAAAGTAATAAAGCAAATAAAGAAATTTGGAATTATTATGATTCTGAAAAAATTACTAATAATGCACCCTAAAATAATCCGCGTGCTTTCACAAAGAAAATTGAGGTATTACAATTAAACATACTTTTCCACTTCAAACTCAAAAAGCTGCACTTCTTCCGAGTAAGGATTTATTCCGCCCTTTTCTGCAGCTATTTCAATCTGTTTCTTCGTTGAATCCACTCCCTCCAAATCTGGCAACAGTAAGCCACTTCTCCCATTAAAGGATTTTACAATAATTCCTTGCCGTCGGGGGTCATGATCCTCAAGGTTTTCCAATCTTTCAGGAGGGTGAATAATACTCACCTCGCAATTCAGTTCTTTTAGCTCTTCTTTGGTAACAAAATTGAATCTGGGATCCCTGGAGCAAGCCAAAATTGCATTATCAATAATTTCCTCGGCCAAATTCTTTTTTGATGAGACAACAGTCCCCATGCACCCTCTTAATCGACCATTCTTGTAAAGAGTAACAAAAACTCCTCTCCTTTTTTGAGACAATTCTTCCGGTAAATTAGATGGTGTCTCCATTCTTTTATTTTTTTTTATATATTCTTCAATGGCTAGTCGCGTCAATTTAACATATAAATGCATTTTAACAACTCTCTTATTCTTAAAAAATTCTTCTTGCATATAAATAAAATTTCAACTGGTTCTGGCGGTCAAATATCCGACTCCAAACGGCCCTTCATAACTTTTTTTATTAAAATGAAAATCATCCTCTCCCACAGCCCCCATTAGAATTAATATAGACCTATAACCACATTCTCCGGCCTCTTCTATTAATTGACTATTCATCCCCAGCACTCCTTGAAAATTTTTTTCCTCCAGAAGATTAATTAGTTGTTCATCAAATATTTTTCCTTGAGGAGAATAGCCGGCGGGAGCAAAAGGCATTAACCGATGAGAAAGATCCCCACTAGCAATTAAAGCTATTTTTTCATTTGTTTTTTTGCAAATTTTTTGAATGATTTTGCCAAATTTTAAATGCTCCTCCCTGCTCCGTGAGGCAAAAGAGAGATGGATTAATTTAAATTGATTATCGGATGCCAAATAATACAAAGGCACTAAAGAACCATGATCCAAGTCGCCTAAAAAATAATTCGTTTCAATGTTTTCTTTCCCTGCTTCCTCTCCTATTTTTTTAATTAAATTCATATCATTCTCAAATTTAAACTCCCCCGAAAAACCAAAATGTTTCATAGTCCCTTTTAGAGGATTAGCTTCATTGATTCCAAAAACATCAGAATGAAAAGAAGCATGAGGAGAAACCACAATAACCGTATCCGGACTTTCTTTTTTGAGCTCCTCTCTTAATTCTTTCATGGAATTAATAGTATTACGAACTTGTTGCAATTCGTCACCTGCTCCTATTTCGGGGATGATTATAGGAGGGTGGGATGTAATAGCCGAGAAAACTAACATAACATTTTCTTTAATTATTAGTTGAAACACTTTTCTAAGAATTTTACAACCCAAAAATCAAAAACGACTGGCGCGCAACAAATCATTACCAATATTTCAAACACATCAATAAATTCCACTTAAATAGTTTCCGCACTTCAAACACCTTCCTTGCTTATCCCGTCTTATGATTTCAAAACCTTTTCTTTTTATTAACAACTCCCCGCATTCGGAACAAAAAGTATCCCCCATTCCCGAAATTGAAATATTGCCGGCATAAACATACTTCAAACCCTCATTTAATCCAATTAGATAAGCTTCTCTTATTTTTTCTATAGAAGTATCAGGATAATTTTGCAATTTCCAAGAAATTACTCCAGAAAACGCGCTTAAGTGCCAAGGCGTATTTTCCCCCAAGTCATTTTTAATGAAATCGGCTAATCTTTGAATATTTTTCTTGCCATCAGTGAGACTCGGGATTAAAAGAGTTGTAATCTCTAGCCAAGTTTTAGATTTTGCAATTTTTTTGCAATTTTCCAACACCGGATCTAGTCTTGCCCCGCAATTGTCAAGGTAAAAATCATTTTCAAAAGATTTCAAATCGATATTGATAGCATCCAAAAAAGGCAAAATTTTCTCAAGAGACTCTTTGGACATAAACCCATTGGAAACCCAAACATTTTTTAATCCCTTCCTCTTGGCTAACTTCATAGTATCAAGAGCATATTCAAGAAAAACGGTTGGTTCATTATAAGTATAGGCAATACTTTTACACTTATTCTTAAACGCCAATTCAACAATATCATCCGGAGACAAAGAATAGCCTAAATCTATTTCGTCATATCTATCTACATCGCCCTTTAATCCAAATATTTGAGAAATATCAAAATTTTGACAGTTAAAGCAGCGAAAATTACATCCCGCTGTGCCAAAAGAAAAAGCCTTGCTACCAGGTAAAAAATTATACAATGGCTTCTTTTCTATCGGATCAATATTACTCACAACTGCTTTCCCATAAACTAAAAGATTGATATTACCGTTTGAATTGACTCGAACCCCACATATTCCGGCTTTTCCGTTTTTTATTTTACAATAATGATTACACGCCAAGCACTCAATTTTTTCATTGTCGATTTTTTTGTAATTAAGGTGCATATATAATTCAATTCTTACTTTAAAAGGACTTCATGTGATTAATACAAAGAATCATACCTTTTAAATTCAAATAAATTGGAATAATTTTGGTATCATATTTTCATTTTAAACAAAAGAGTTTTCTCTTCTCTTTCTACAGGTTTTCCCGAAAAAAATCTATGGTTCTTTGCCAAGCGATATCGGAGTTTAGACTAATATTGTGGTCATCTCCTTTATATTCAAAAAATTCCACCTCTTTATTCGCACCTTCCAGTTTATTTTTTAAACTCAAAGATAATTCAATTGGCACGCTGGTATCCTCAGATCCATGTTGAAGTTGAATGGGAGCGGAAACATTATCTAAGTAATAATGAGCGTCAATTTTTTTCCAAAAATTATTATTCTCGCTTGGAAGTCCGTTTTCTTGAATAACAGGATGGTCTTTTTCTTGCAAAAAAGGAATGTCTTCATTGTAAGTCTCCAACATATCTTCATAACTTCCTACCACTCCAGCCCAAAGTGAATAAGCTTTGATGTCGGAATTAACTACGGCTGCATTCAAACCAATCTCTCCTCCGTTGGAATGTCCCCAATAACCAATTTTTTCCGAATTCACCTTATCATGTTTCTTTAAATAAGCAACAGCGCTAAGTGTATCTAATAAGTATTTTTCAGAAAAATGCGCGCTGGCCGGCTCTCCTTCGGATTGGCCATGACCACGAAGATCGGGCTTAAAAGTCACAAATCCGGCTCTTGCTAAAGCCGCCTGATAGGTCGGATAGCTTTCCACGGTTGAATATTGTTTGGGCGGAATGTATCCATGAACAAAGACAACACCGGGGTAACCGTCTTCAGGTATGGGAGACAAAGGCTCGGTTAAAAGGCCTCTAATTTTTAATCCTTCGGATTCATAGGAAACCACGTACTGTTTATAGTTAGACCCATTTGCAAGCTCTTCTTCTATATTAAAATCACCTCCCGGAAAGTTCGCTTTTTGAAGTTCTTCAATTGCCATTGAAGAGAGTTTTTTTTGTTCTTGCTCTTGCCTATTTTCTTCTTCATTTTCCAGCCCCTTATTTCTCTTAACTTCTCCCTTTAAAACATCTTCATCTTTAACAACACTCTCGGTTTCTTTAATTTTGTTGCTTTTTGACTGGTTAAACAAAACAAATCCGGCAAACAATCCGGCAATAACAAATAAGAGAATGGGCAATACTATTTTTTTGCTCATTTTTTGATTTTAATTTTTAATCCGTCACTAACAACATAACATTGCATATTACATCAACTCAACCTTTTTCTTTCATAAAAACGCAAGGGGATCTCCTTGCGTTTTTATGAATATTTAACACCGTCGGGTTAACTTTTTACTTGAAATGTTTTCCTGTCTTGATATTCTTGAGATTTACCAATATTCCATTGTTTAACCGGACGAATATAACCAACAATCCTGGAATAAACTTCGCAATTCTGATCAATAACACACTTGGGGCATTTGTAATGCTCTCCTTCCAAGTACCCATGAACCGGGCAAATACTGAAAGTCGGTGAGAGCGTGAAATATGGGAGCTTATAATTGCCGGCAATTTTTTTAACCAAAGATTTGGCCGTGTTTATGTCATTTATTCTTTCGCCCAGAAAAGTGTGGAAAACTGTTCCTCCTGTATATTTATTCTGCAAACCGTCTTGAAGCTCCAAGGCCTCAAACGGATCTTCAGTATGGCCAACAGGCAATTGGGAAGAATTGGTGTAATAAGGTTGAGAACTCTCCACCTCGGAAGCATAATTGGCAAAAATCATTTTCGGAAACTTTTTCTGATCTTTTATGGCCAATCGATAACTGGTTCCTTCAGCCGGAGTAGCTTCCAAGTTATATAAATGCCCGGTTTCTCCTTGATATTCCACCATTCTCTCTCTCATATGAACTAAAATTTCCTCAGCTAATCCAACCCCTTCCTTGGAAGTTATTTCTTTTTCCTCCAAGTTCATTAGCGCTTCGTTCATTCCAATAATGCCGATTGTAGAAAAATGATTAGACCAATAAGCTCCTCTTCTTTTATAGATGTTCTTTAAGTAGAACTTGGCATAAGGATAAAGTCCGGATTGAGTAAACTTTTCGATGGTCTTTCTTTTAATTTCCAGACTTTCTTTGGCCGTGTCCATTAATTTGTCCAATCTCCTGAAAAAGTCTTTTCTGTCTTTAGCAAGATAGCCGATTCTGGGAAGATTTATCGTTACCACTCCAATTGACCCGGTTAGAGGAGCGGCGCCAAACAAGCCACCCATTCTCTTGTGTAGCTCCCTGTTATCAAGCCTTAGCCTGCAACACATTGACCTGGCATCTTCCGGATCCATGTCAGAATTGACAAAGTTGGCAAAATAAGGAATGCCGTATTTAGCTGTCATTTCCCAAACTTTATCCAGGTTTTTATTTTCCCAATTAAAGTCCTTGGTGATATTATAAGTAGGTATAGGAAAAGTGAAAACCCTTCCAGTAGCATCTCCTTCGCTCATGACTTCGGCAAATGCTTTGTTTATCATGTCCATTTCTTCTTGAAAATCTCCGTAAGTCTCTTTTTGAGGTTGTCCGCCGACAATAACATTTTGTTCCTTAAACATTTTGGGGCTCTCTAAATCCAAGGTTATATTAGTAAACGGGGTTTGAAAACCTACTCTGGTGGGAACATTTAAATTAAAAATAAACTCCTGCATAGCTTGCTTCACTCCTTTGTAGTCAAGATTATCATACTTCACAAAAGGAGCTAAAAGGGTATCAAAATTGGATACAGCTTGAGCTCCGGCAGTTTCCCCTTGCGTAGTGTAGAAAAAATTAACCAACTGACCCAATGCCGGACGGAAATGCTTTGGCGGCTT
>JAWOGA010000034.1:0-5234 GCA_046497225.1 Candidatus Moraniibacteriota bacterium
CGGCCCCAGAGTTTATTGCACTGGTCTTTTTTTGGGCCTTTAATGCTGTTCTTTTTGTGGGTTGCCTTTGTGTTAATTGAGTCTATCTCCACCTCTGTTTTTGGTAATATGGATATTTTTAAAAACGCTTTTGATTTGGAAAAGCTGGGGAGTGGAAATACGCTTTCCGGTTTTACTCAAAGTATTTCGGCTATGATTATCCCTTATATAGTCGCCATTTTCTTGTTGTTTTACGGGTTTAGGTTTTCCCAAAGCGTTTCTGAGGGCGCAGCCAAGGGGGTTTTAACTTGGGGTGATAAAAAAATAGCTGGATGGAGTAAAAAGGCTAGCGGCGTAGCTAGGGACAAACTCACCGGAGGAAGTCTTAGGGATGCCGCCAAGGATAGATTTGAAGATAAAACCAAAAACAAAACAGGATTTAAGTGGATGACAGAGAAGGGTAGACAGGGGGCGAAGGAGGAACAGAAAGCCAAATGGAAGAAGAGAATGGGAGACGCCAGCGCTCTCAATGATTTGAAAATCAAAAATGCCAATGAGAAAATTAAAAATTGGAAGGATAATCCTCCCGATGTTAACAAGCTTAAAAATGACCTTGCTCAAGATAAGGCTGATTTGGCTACAGTTATGTATTTATCTCAGAATGATGAGTTGGGAATTCACAAGGATGAGAGTGGAAATAAACATAATTTGTATAAAAAAGCTATGGAGATGGGGGCGGTTAAAGAGCAGGGAGGACTTAAAAAGAAGATTGAAAAAGAGGTTAAAAAGAAGAATGGAGCGGCTGTTTTTGACCATGAATTATCCCGATTTCAAGCAAGTAATCCTGAAACAATGGATAATGTTGCAAAGAGAAGGGTTATGGAGGATAATTTCGGCGATGCTCCTCTTAAGGATATATTAAATCAAAAAGATGACTTTTTTCTTGACGATAATGGCAACTTGAAAAACGAGGCCAGGGAGTTGCTGGTAAACAAAACACAGGGACTTAATGCGAATACTAAAGAAAAATTCGCCGCCGATATAGGCAACAGGAAAGTCCGGGAGGCGTTAAGAAGAGAGCAAATTTTGTAATTAAATTTTGTATAATATGACCGAGAAGGAAGAAAAAACATCAATTTCAAGAAAGCAAGCCAATCCGGTTTATGCTAGCGTGTCTACTTCTCCGCATGAGGAAAAAGAGGGTGACCGAGAAGAATGGAATAAAAAGTTTTTAAAGTTGCCGAGGTTTATGCGATATGGTTTGATTAGCAGTGAAACGGAAGAAAAAATTATCCAATTAGCCAACAGATTTGGATTGAGGAACGCAATAGGCTTGGGTAAGATTTCCAGGTTGATCAGAGATGTTTTTTTAGGTAAAGTTAAATCAAAACAAATTAAGAAGGAAATTGAAAAAAGGTTAAATCTGGATCAAGAGAGAATTAATGCTTTTGAAAAGGAATTTAAGGCTATACTCGGTTTTATTGTTAAAAATGGAAAAGATTTGGCCCGGGAGGATTTAGAAAAGGGTGATATTAAAACTTTAATGCAAAAGTACGAGGAAATTAAAAATCAGGAGGTGGGCGGAAATTTCTTGGAAATTGAAGGGGAGGGCGAGACCTTGTCGCCAACCATAGAAAATTGGATTTATGATTATAAATCCAAAGTAGGGACGGGAAATAAAAATCTTTTACAAGAAAGTGGTTATGTGTATAATTCAACTAATGCTAAGGAGTTAAATAAAAAAAACAAAGAGAAGTTGTCCCTGATAATTAAATCTTATGTTAATGGAAAGAAAATTTTTTATAATAAGTTGTATAAAGAGATAGATTTTGAGGTGAGTCTTGATCCGGAGAAGGTTTTGGGTATAAAAGGGGGCTTGGAATCCGGTAATTCCAATATCAAGAATTTTAAAAGCAGTCCTTATTTTGATATAGATTATCAAGACAAGGGGGTTGGAAAAAGAGATTTTAATAAGGGTGATTTTTCACAAGAAAAAGACATGAAAAAATCCGAGAGAAGTAATGCAAAGATGGATCTACTCGGTGAAAGCGCGCCAGCTCAGAAAGAAAGCGAAAATGAAGATAAAAAAAATGAAGCGAACACTTTAAACTTAAATGATTATATATAAAATGAGAAAAAGAGAAGTTCCACAATTTATTAACATAGAAGATAAAATTGCTTTTCAGTTAACAGCAAAACAGTTGGGATGGGCCGGCTTGGGCGGATTTTTTATATTTATCTCCTGGGTTTTTTTTGAGCAAACTGTGTTTATTGTTATTGCTGTGGTGGTGGGGTTGATTGATGTAGCCATTTTGTTTGTGAGGCCTTATGGGATGTCTATGCCCGAGTTTATTAAGAGTATAGTTTTTTATCTTTTTAAAACTAAAAATTATGTTTGGAGAAGATCCGGAAGCTATTCTCTTAAAAAAGAGGAGCAGAAATTTAATAAAAAAAAGCAGGATAAAAAAGCAGAAGAATTTGACAATAAACAGAGAAGAGGAAAAAGCCCCGAAGATATTAAAAAAGCGGCTAAAGCGCTGGATATTTTTGATAAATAAAATTATCGGGAATGAGTTGTGTCTAGAGTGATTGGAGAAGAGATGTGGCGATAATTAAATAAAAAAATAATCTTAATAATAATTCCGATTATTAAGATCAGAGCAAGTCAAAATAAATAATATTTAAATAGTTGCTATGAGTGAATCGTTACAGGAAAAGATGGATATTGCTGAAATTAAGGAAGATGTAATTGTTTTGAAAGATGGCTCGCTGCGGGCTGTTTTGGCCGTGTCGGCCGTTAATCTGGATTTGAAGTCGGATGATGAGCAGCAAGCTATTATTTATAGTTTTCAGCAATTTTTAACCTCTTTTGATTATTCTTTTCAGATTTTATCTTCCTCTCGCAGGTTTAATATAAATCCTTATATAAACAAATTAAAGAGAAAAATAAAAGTGGAAGAAAACGAATTACTGAAAAACCAAATTAAGGATTATGTGGATTTTGTGGAAGAAATGGTAAAACTTTCCAATGTTATGTCCAAGATGTTTTATGTGGTGGTTCCCTTTTACACTATAGAAGCTAAAAATAAAGGCGTTTTGGAAAAACTTTCTTCGGCTATAAATTCCAAGAGGGCTATTAGTCAAAAACATGAAGACTTTGAAACTTACAAAAACCAACTTTTTCAAAGGGTTGATCATGTCAGGTCTTATTTGAGTAGCATGGAGGTTAGCGGGGCGATGTTGAGAACGAATGAATTAATAGAATTGTTTTATAATTCATACAACCCATCTGAATTTGAGTATGTTAATTTAGATAATTTGAATGATATAGAAATAGAAAAGAATTAAAATTAAGCGGATAATATGTTCAATTTTTTTAAAAAAGAGAAAAAAAACCAAGAAAGCGAAAATAATTCCTGGAAAGAGGGCGATTACGGAGAAATAGATATTCTCAACAAAGAAAAGATTTATGAAGAAGGGCTAACGAGAGTCTTGGATTTTGTGGCTCCTTCTGCTATGGGGGTTTCCAGTTCTTACTTACAAATAGGCGACGTTTATTGCCGGACTATTTTTGTTTCCGCTTATCCTAGGGTTTTAACTTCCGGATGGGTTGGTCAAATTATAACCTTGGATTTGCCTATGGACATTTCCTTTTTTGTTCATCCGGTGGAAACCACTAAGGTATTAAAGCAATTAAGAAAGAAGGCCACTCAAATTCAATCCCAATTAAACATAGAATCAGAAAAGGGGCTTACCCGAGATCCTGAATTGGAAATGGCCTACAGAAACGTAGAAGAACTTAGGGATGAGTTACAGGAGGGGGTAGAGAAGGTTTTTAAATTTGGGGCATATGTGAATGTTTATGCTAAGGATTTAGACAAGTTGGAAAGAAATACTTCTATAGTAAAAGATTCTTTGGAGTCCATGTCTATTTATACCAAAAAAGCGGTTTTTAGAATGAAAGACGGATTTGACTCTTGCCTGCCTCTTTGCACAGACAAGCTTATGATAGGCTCGGATTTAAACACATCCCCTCTCTCCACCGCTTTTCCTTTTATATCCTCCAATGTTACTTCTAATGAAGGTATAATGTATGGAATCAATAAGCACAATAATTCCTTGATTTTATTTGATAGATTTGGCTTGGAAAATGCCAACGTGGTGGTTTTTGCCAAATCCGGAGCTGGGAAAAGTTATGCAATTAAGTTGGAAATTCTTCGCTCTTTAATGCTGGGAACGGATTCTATTGTAATTGATCCGGAGGATGAGTACAGATATTTAGCGGAGGCGGTTGATGGAAGTTATATTTCTGTTTCCCTAAATTCTTCCAATCACATAAACCCTTTTGACTTAAGACCCAATGAAGAAGAAGATACGGAGGAGATAATAAGATCCAATGTGGCAGATCTCTTGAGTTTGATGAAATTAATGCTGGGATCCATAACCCCCGAAGAGGAATCGATTCTAGAGAGGGCGCTAAAAGAAACTTATTCTGTTAGGGACATAACAAAAGATACGCCGGTCAAAGAACTTGGCAAAAAGAAAATGCCTCTTTTAAATGATCTGCAGGAGGTGTTGGAGAATATGGAGGGCGCCGGGGATTTGTCTATTCGTCTTGAGAAATACACCAAAGGAATTTATAGCGGTTTTTTAAACCAGCCTTCCAATGTGTCTTTGGGTAATAGATTGGTGGTTTTTAATATAAGAGACTTAGAGGACGAGTTGAGGCCGATAGCAATGTTTATTATATTGAAATATATCTGGAACGAAGTTAGATATAATGTAAAGAAAAGGTTGATCACCGTGGACGAGGCGTGGTGGATGATGCAATATGAGGAAGGAGCAAGATTTCTTTTTTCAATAGCCAAAAGAATAAGAAAATATTATGGAGGACTGAGTACGATAACGCAGGATATATCCGATTTTATGGGATCTCGTTATGGCAAGGCCATTGTTTCCAATTCTTCGCTTCAGCTTCTAATGAAACAATCCAAGTCTTCCATTGACGTTGTAGCGGATACTTTTTATTTAACGGAAAGGGAGAAGTATTTCTTAATGGAGACAAAGGTAGGAGAGGGAATTTTCTTTGCCGGGAATAAAAGAGCGGCTATTCAAGTTGTGGCTTCCTACAATGAAGATAAGATAATAACAACTAACCCGGAGCAAAGAATTCAGTTAGAGAAAGAAAAAAAAGAAGAATAGAGGAGGAGTGTATGATTTTTAAGCAGGGTTTTGTTTTGAGAGTAATTTATCAA
>JAWOGA010000016.1:0-7068 GCA_046497225.1 Candidatus Moraniibacteriota bacterium
GCGGCGGTTAGAGGCCATAATTTTCCGAAAAATAATATTTCAAATCAGGGAGGAAAAGTTATGAAATTGTTCTTGAAGCGCATTGCAATTTTCTGTTTGTTGGTGGTTGTTTCCGGCTTCAGTCTAGCTGAGGCTGGAAGTTCAACGTCCGTTAGTGAACAGCATTTTGACAAAACTATGGATGAGGTCAAAATGCAGTTGGGGTCTATCCAGGGCGACACCCAAAACATCGTGGATGTTTTGGGTGTAGTGGTTGAGGGATCTTTGCCGGAAGGCGAAGGACTTATCTCTTACTGCAATGCCCAGGGGTGGAACCCTTGGGTGATCGCCGGGTACAATGACTTGTGCCCGGAGCAGTTAGACGAATTGCCGGCGGGGACGAAGCTTGAGCATCCTCAGACACCTAAAGAGATGCAAGAAGCATTGAAGAGGGGTCGGCAAATCCGGAAGCAGTATTATGCTTCCAGAAAGCAGAAGCTGAATGTTGACGAGGTGACAGCCGATACCGTGTCGGCTAATCGCCTCAAAACCAAGTTGGCTCAAGTAGACAAGTTGGAAGCTCAGGTTGCCAATGTTGAGGAAAGTAATGTTGAGCTCCAGCGGGTTAACACCCAGCTGGTAAATGAGCTTCACGCCAAGAAGGCCGAGATTGAGCACCTGGAGACCAAGATGCTCAAAGCTGACAAGGCCGAGATCGAGCACTTGGAGGCTGAACTGGTTACGACCAAAAAGCTGGTGGCCGACTTGGTGGAGGCTAAAGAAATCTTAACTGAAGAGCTTTATGCTAGAAAGGCTTATATTGGCCAATTGGAGCAGAAGCTGGCCAAAAAGCCTAAAACCATAACCAAAACCAAGACAGTTTATAAGACTGTCGAGGGAGAAAAGGTTTGTTCCTCTTCCTGTGATGAGAAACCTTTTCGGGTTTCC
Organism: Candidatus Moraniibacteriota bacterium; assembly: GCA_046497225.1. Lineage (GTDB taxonomy): Bacteria > Patescibacteriota > Minisyncoccia > Moranbacterales > DUUL01 > JAXHLG01. The sequence goes on from JAWOGA010000016.1 coordinate 928, forward strand.
GGTTTCTGGTCCACGCTCTCCAATGGGGAATATGTGGAGTTTAAGTACCGTCCTGATAAGACCCAGCAGTTTAAAGCTGTTCGGGTTTTGAAGGAAGGCAATTGGGTGCGACCCAGTTGCGAGCGGTTCTGGGCTCGGGATAAGATCTCTGGGCCTGATGCGAGTTCACTCTTGAAAAAGGGTGAATCTCTGGAACCAGCTCGCGCTTGGGAATTACCCGAGGGCGAGGGTGGACCTCACAGGACCTACATGGTCTTGGAAGTCACTTCTCAATAACCTCTAACCAGCCGCGACCGGGATTGCTCAACTGAGCTTTCCCGGTTTTTTTATTGTCATAGTTGCTAAAGTAGCGCCGAATATTGCCCAGAGGGTCCACTGGGCTGCTGTGCCTCGGAGTATGTTACTGCTCATTCCAAAAGCGCTTTCGGCAATAAAGAGAGATAAAACAATTAAAAGCAAAACTTTTCTTGTTTTTGAGGATTCTTTTAAGTATCCCTTGAAAAGCTTTACAGCTGCGGCTAATAAGAGCGCGGCATAGGTAAGCGCGCCGAACACTCCGGCTTCCAGAGCATTTTTGAGTAAGTCGTTGTGGGTGTAGGGATTGCCCGCGTAAAAGCCGAATTCTTGTTCGTGAACTATGGTTTCCGTTCCCGCTCCGTAGCCGGTGAGAGGATTTTCTTTAAAAAGAGTATACATCTCGCTCCACTGTTGCATTCTCCAATAAACCGAACCGGTGATAGGCGGGTTGTATAAATCTTCCACCCGGTCTCTTACCGGTTCAAAAATTAAAATTGCCGCCAGTAGCGCCGCGCCGACGTAAAGCAAGATTTTGGGGTTTTTAAAAATACTTAGAATAAAGCCGAAAATAAGCAAGGCAAGCCACGCGCCCCGGCTAAAAGTGGCGATTAGAAGAACAAAAATAAAAGAGGCTCCCAAGGCGGAGGCAGTTTTTTTGTTTTTATCCTGCGGACTTTTTTCTTTGTGGTAGAGGAAATAAAAAAGGCAAATGGCAAAAATAATTAAGAGAAAAGAAGCGAAGGAATTGGGATGGGAGAAAGTGCCGTAAATGCGGCTTTCTATCCCCAAAGTTCGGCTAATTCCCGAACCGGTCAAGAATTGATAAAATCCGGCCAACGCCGGAATAACAGCGGAAGATAAAACGGCGTAAAAGATAAACCGGGGATTTTTTTGAATGCGGGTGATTACAAAAGCCAGGCCGAAAACGGAAAAGATACTTATCAATCGGAGAAGTTCATAAAAACTGATAAGCTTTTCAATGGAGAAGAGAATACTAACTGCAATAGCGGTTAAGTAAAGAAACCAGAAAAACTTAAGCGGGATTTGCTTAATATACTGGAAATTTTTGACAAAAAACACTGCGGTCAAAAAAATCATTAAAAGCCCCAATCCGGCGGAAGCATTTAAGGAAATGTGTTCTGTTAACCGCACCTGAGCGCTGTCTCCGAAAGAGTCCAGGGCGGGGCGGATAAGAAGAAATAAGAAAACTCCCCAGCCGGGATTGTAAAGAAAAACGGTGGTTAACAACAAAACCCCCGTCAGCATCAAAGAAAGTTCAATGGGTTGGCTGAAAATTAAATTTAGTGCTAAAATCAATACTAAACCGGCGATGGTTAATACTCCGGCCAACTCTTTGGGAATGATGTTCATAGCTAAAAGCGATATATTTTAATTTTTTCAAATACAAATCTTTAACTCTATTATAATCTCAATCATGAGAATTTTGCAAGTTCATAAGTATTTCTCCGGAACAAGAGGGGGCGGTTCGGTTTCCGCTTTTTTTCAAACCAAAAGAATTTTGGAAAATCGCGGGCATACAGTCCAGATTTTTTCTATGCAAGATGATGAGAATTACCGGAGTAAGTACTCCAAGTATTTTGCCGAGCATTTTGACATAAACAAGGCGGAAAATTTATGGGAAAAGATGAAATTTGCTTACAAGTCTATTTACAATCGGGAAGCCCAAAAAAAACTGGAAGCTTTAATAAAAAAAGAAAAACCGGAAGTAGCTCATGTTCACAATATTTACCACTATTTAACTCCGGCGATTCTGCATACTCTTAAAAAACATAAAACCCCCGTTGTTTTTAAACTCTCCGATTATAAAGCAATTTGTCCCAACTATAAATTATTTGTTAATGGAGAGATTTGTGAGAAATGCAAGGGAGGGAAATACTACCAATGCTTTTTGAATAAATGCTTGAAAAATTCCCGGGGTGTAAGTCTGGTGGCTATGCTGGAAGCGTATGTTCATAAATTTATTAAATCCTACCAAAAGGTGGATTATTTTTTAGCCCCTAGCGAATTTATGAAAAACAAGTGCGCGGAGTTTGGGATTCCTCGAGAAAAAATTAAAATTTTAAGAAATGCTTTGGATGTAGAAGAATTTGATTCGCCGGGGAATTTTGAAGAGGAGAATCACTTTCTCTATTTCGGAAGAATTTCGGAGGAAAAAGGGTTGGAAGATTTACTGCAAGCGGTTTCAGTGTTAAAAGAACAAAACAAGCTCAGAGGTAATAAATTGAAAATTGCAGGCAAAGGACCCCGGGAGGAATATTTAAAAAATCTAACCCGGGAGTTGCGGTTGGAAGAGGAGATTGAGTTTGTCGGGTTTAAACAAGGCGAAGAATTAAAAGAAGTAATTAGGAAAAGCAAGTTTACTATTTTGCCTTCTGTTTGGTATGATAATTCTCCTATGGCAGTGTCCGAGACTCAGCTTTTGGAAAAACCCGTGATTGTTTCTGACAGAGGCGGAACAAAAGAAATGATCAAAGACAAAGAAACCGGATTTGTTTTTAAAGCCGAAGATATTCAAGACCTGTCGAAAAAAATAGAGGATATGATAAATTTGGATAAAGAGGATAGAAAAAAAATGGGAGAAAAAGGCAGGGAAAATATTAAAAACCTAAACAGCCAAGAGAAATATTATAAAAAGCTGATGTCTATTTACGAGGATTTATCGGAAAAAAATATTTAAAAAACAAAATGAAAAGAAAATTTGTTTCTATTGAAAAAGCGAAAAGAATTTATTTTAAAATATTTTTAGCGTGTTTGATGTTGCTATTGACTATCCTGTTTCTTGCCGGGATTGAGCTGGAGAAGCAGCGTTTTTACTCTAAAGCAAATTTTCATTTCAGTGAAGTTGAGAGAGCATTTGCGGAGATAGAAAAGAATCAAACAGCAGAGGATTCGCTGGATCTTGAACAAAAAAAGAAATTACTGAAACAGGCGCGCAATTTGGAGAGCAAGCTTTTCAATCTAAAAGCTTTGTATTTTCATCAGGAGGGAGATTTTAGTCTAAAATATTTTAATTTGGAGGACCGGGAATATTTAAAAAAACTTGAAAAAACCAGAAGAGTGTTTTTGAGCGGCCAAGGGTATATTAGAACTCTGGAGATGCTAATTTTCCAAAAAGAAGCATCTGAAAATCAGCGGAAAATTCACGAAAAGAGTAGAAATTTACTCCAAACCGCCCTCCGTAATTTTTAGTTAGTTACACTACCATATTACGTTATATGGTAGTATATGAAAAAATTGGGTTGGTGTGATTGTTGTATTGTTATTAAGTTTAAAAAAATGAAGATTGGTGTCAATGCGTCATTTGTGAGGAAGCCGGATGCTGGGATGGGGCGAGTTTCTGCAAATTTTTTGCAAAAATTAGCAGAAATTCAAAATTCAAAATTCAAAATTCAAAATTCAGGAGTAGAATTCTTTTTGTACTTAGAGGAAGATATAGATTTGGAATTGCCGGAGAAATTTCATAAGAGAATTTTTTTGCCTCCGTATAAGCGGGATGATTTGATTCGCAAAATTTGGTGGGAAAAATATCTTTTGCCAAAGAAAGCAAAAAAAGACGGATGCGATGTTTTCTTCTCTCTCTATCAGTGCCCGACAATCCTGAGAAATATCCCTCATATTATGCTGGTTCATGACGCAATTTGGAGAATTTTTCCGGATTATCTTAATAATTCCAGAAAGAAAACTTATGCTAAAAAAACGGAAAAGGCAATTCAACAAGCGAATAAGATTATGACGATTTCGGAAAGCTCCAAGAAAGATATCAAAAAGTTTTTCCAGGTTAAAGATGAAGATGTCATTATCAATCCTATTGACTGCGACCCCGGCTTTAAGAAAAATTTAACTCAAAAGGAACTCAATAAAACTCTAAAAAAATTCGGGCTTATTGAAGAAGAATACATTTTTTACGTCGGAGGATTTGATGTTCGTAAAAATGTAGATGGATTGATAAAGGCTTATGCAATTCTGTGGCAAAAATATTCCGAAAAGATAGATATTCCCGATTTGGTTATAGCGGGCGGGTTTAATCCCGATTTAATTCCTTTGGTTACGGACTTGCCGGAGGAAATTCGGAAAGCCGTAAAAAACTTCGGAGTTCCACAAGAGAAGTTTAAGACGCCGGGCTTTGTTGAGCAGAATGATTTGCCGGCGCTTTACCGGGGAGCGAAAGCTTTTTGTTTTCCATCTTTGTATGAGGGTTTTGGTTTACCCGTTTTGGAAGCCTTTAACAGCGGATGCTCGGTGGTGGTTTCCGATAATTCTTCGCTGGGAGAAATTGCCAACCGCAAAAACGCTTTTATTTTCAAAAACGGCAATGATGAGGATTTAGCTGAAAAAATTTATAGTTGCCTCCGGAAGGAGAAAAAAAGAAAGGAAAAGATTTCCCAAGCCGTAAAAACCGCAAAGCAATATAGCTGGGGTAAATTCGCGGATAAATTTATTGAATCCCTGCGGAATGTGAAAAAATAAACGGTGGTTTTTCATTTAAGAATTAAGGGGATAAAAATGCAAAAGTCAAAAATCAAAATGACAAAGTAAAATGTAAAATGTTTGGAAGATGCAAAATGCAAACAGAATCAAGAATCAAGAATTAAGGGGATGAAAATTCAAAAATTCAAAAATTCAAAATTCAACCAGGTGGAATAAGATTTTTTAAATCTTAATTTTGAAGAAATTATTCCACCGGGTTCACTTTCTAAACTTTCTTCACTATTAGCAATAGTAAGCAGTTTATTTTGAAATAAAAAATATGAATGTTTGTAACTAAATTTGTAAGCTTTTTTATAAAAATTAAACGAAAAATTATGGAAAAAGAAATGACAAATTATTATCCGGAATATGAAGACTTCTTTCCAAATGAGGGAATGCCGTTAATCGGCGATCCCTTCCCTCGGCTCAAAGTAAAAACCACTCATGGCGAGATGGAATTGCCGGAAGATTTTTCCGGAAAGTGGATGGTTTTATTTAGCCACCCGGGAGATTTTACTCCGGTTTGTACCACTGAATTTGTTTCTTTTGCCAGAAGAAACAAAGAATTTAAAGAATTAAACGCTGAATTAATCGGTCTTTCTATTGACCAAGTATTTTCCCATATTAAATGGACCGAATGGATAAAAGAAAATCTCGGCACGGAAATTCCTTTTCCGATTATTGCGGATGATAGAGGTCAAGTTGCTGAAATTTTGGGTATGATTCACCCCGGAAAAGGCAACAATACCGTCCGGGCAGTTTTTATCGTAGATCCGGAGAGTAAAGTTAGAGCTACCCTCTATTATCCCCAAGAGCTGGGCAGAAATATGGACGAGATTCTAAGGATGTTAAAGGGCATGCAAAAAGCCGATGAAGAAGGTGTAGCCATCCCCGCCAATTGGCCAAAGAATGAACTAATAGAAGACAAAGTAATCATTCCTCCGGCAACAGACGAGGAGACAGCCGAAGAAAGAAGGGGTCAAAAAGATTGCTATGATTGGTGGTTCTGTTATAAAAAATAATTTCGGTTTAAATCGTTAATTTTAATCTATTTAAATACGACAAACGCCGTTTGTCGTATTTATTTTGGCTTTTTAGGAGTGAAAGTGAGGAAAGTAATTAGTAATTGGGTCATTGTTAAATTTCAAATTTCAAATTTTGAATCAATTTTAATTGTTTGAATTTTAAATTTGCTTACTTCTTACTTCTTACTTCTGTTTGTAATTTGTTTGTACCTTGTTTCTCGTATCCTTGTATCTTTCAAAATATCTTACATCTTGTAATTTGTTTCTTTCAAGGTATTTTGACTTTTGACTTTTGCATTTTGAATTTTCATTCCCTTGACTCTTGATTCTT
>JAWOGA010000043.1:0-7651 GCA_046497225.1 Candidatus Moraniibacteriota bacterium
GCCCAGTCAGTCCCTTGATTTACAAATCTGGGAATAAGCAAAATTAAAGCCAATAAAACAATAAAATTGCATATTAAAAAAAATTTGGTTTTCTTATAAGGATGAAGCGCCATTAAAAGTTCTTAAATAAATAAAATCCTTTAAAACAATTTTAATTTAAAATTTTTCAAAATGCAAGGAAATGAAGTAAATTAAAATTTAAAATGTTTGAAAGGAACAAATTACAAAATACTTGAAAGATACAAATTACAAGATGTAAGATATTTTGAAAGATACAAGATACAAGGTACAAGGTACAAACAAATTACAAATTCAAAATTACAAGATACAAGATACAAGATGCTAAAAAATGACAAATGACAAAATCCTGATGGCAAATCAATAACAAATGTCAAAGCTCAAATTTCAGGCAAGATACAAACAAATTACAAATTAGAGATCCCGACTGCCCGGGATTGAGTTATCACTCTTTTATTCTTATTTCCTAACTCCCCCAATCGCTTCTCATCTCTTCTTTAATTATTTTTTGGAAAAACGCTTCTACTTCTTCCCTTCTAACTTTATCTTTAATCATTTCCGTCGCCTCAATTTCCCCATCTGAGATGTCATCAGTATATAAAAGCTGGGCATAAAAAAGTTTTTCGTTAAATATTTCTCCGTAAATCTCTTTTGATTTTTTAACAACTTCTTTTAAGGAAATAAGTTGTTTTTTAAAAATAAAATACAGATCTAAATAATCCCGCCAACTGGCTCTTCTGTTGAGAGTGTAGGCTTTTGCAAATGCGATCCCTTCCGGAGACAAGATGTTGATTGGCATATCTTTTTCTTTAATTACGAACCGGCTCAAATCGAAAGGATAATAAATAAAAGAAAATTTAACATTGTCTTGAGTAATAAAAGAGAATTCATCCCCATTTCTAATTAAGACATCCCTGATGGGGAAAATTTCTTGAACTCTTTTAATTAATTTATTTCCTATTTCCTCTTTGCAAAAAATATCAAAATCGTAAGATTTTCTATGCCCGATTTGCAAAGCAAGCGCCGTTCCTCCGGCTAAATAACCAAAATTGGCCACCTTCGCCAGATTGTTGAAATATGCCTTTCTGGTACTGTCTATCGCTTCAAATTTTATTTGCATATATTTTCTTTAAATATTGATTCTTGTTTTCAACCTCGCAATCCAAGATAAAAGAAACCAGTTTTAAAACAGCCGGAGCATAAATTCTTTTGCCGGATCTCGTAAACTCTCTTTTAACCTCCTTTTTTCCGTAAAAGCTGATTAATTCCCGGATATCCTCTAAGCTTCCAATAGCTAAAACTTGATGGATTATTAAATTTTTATCTTTTTGTAGATCCAGTTTTTTGAAATCAAGAAACCAAAACAATCTACCAAAGTTTGATAATTTCTGAATCTCCCGCATAGAAAGTCTCTATCAATTATATTTTAATTATATCATTTTAAACCTGTTTTTTCAATAAAATAAATGCCGGAAAGCCCGGTTTTTAAAAGATGCAAGATGATTTGGAAGATACAAGAAACAAGATATTTTGAAAGATACAAGATACAAGATACAAGAAACAAAATACAAACAAATTTCAAATCCAAAATTACAAATTACAAGTAGAAGTAAGAATTAAGATTTAGAAGCAAGGGGCAAGTATTTTCGCGCCGGAGCGACCCTCCCGGGTCGGTCCATCTTTTTTTAAACAAATGCATCCAGAGACTGGGATAAAGACAAAGATGCAAGATGATTTGAAAGAAACAAGGATACAAGGAACAAGATACAAACAAATTTCAAAATCCCAAAATTCAAACAATTAAAATTTATTCAAAATTCAAAATTTAAAAATATCCCATTTACTAATAGCTAATAGCCAATTACCAATTACTTTCCCCGCTTTCACTCCTAAAAATCCAAAATAAATACGACAAGCAGTGTTTGTCGTATTTAAATCAATAGCTTGAAAAGCCGACAAATTAAAACTGCTCTTTGGTAGCTATTTCTGTTAATTTATCAACCAATTCTTGCTTGCTTTCTTCGTTAATAATAGTGTAATCAGCTATGGCTATCGGGCCGCCTTTTTGGGTTCCCTCAATTTCAGACCAATCTCTCTTGATAAACTCCTCCTTGTCTTGAACTGGCCTATGATCTCTTTTTTGAAGTCGCTTAAACCTTGTTTCCGGAGAGGCATTAACGGCTATTATAATAAAATTATCTCCATAATTTTTCTTCATTATCTTGTACTCATCCCAGCTGTAGAGACTTTCCACTAAAACAATATTAGTATCCTCTAAATAGTTTTCGATTTTAGATAAAGACAACTCTGCATAAGCGCCCATTCCATGTTTTTTTCTTAAATCCTCTCTAACTGTTTTTTCATTTTCATAATTCAAGGCCATCCCCCTTCTTTCCAATTCTTCAAAAGTTATTTCGCCAAAATAGACCTTGGGCAGATAATAATTTTCTTGCAAAAAATTAATCGCCTCTGTTTTACCCGCGCCGGCCATGCCGACCAAGGCAATCACTCTCTTATTTCTATTTATCATAATAATTTCTCTTTAATTCACAAAAACAAAAACACCGCCTATTATATTTTATTTTTTATTTTAAGGCAAGAACAAAAAGTAAAAGTTAAGAAAGTGTGAAAGTGAAGGCAAGTGGAGAAAAGCGCTGGTCGCTGGCAACTTGTCACTACTATATAGTCATCGGCCATCAGTGATTGAATTTCAAATTTTGAATTTCGAATAAATTTTAATTGTTTGAATTTTGAATTTGTAATTTGTTTGTACCTTGCATCTTGCAATTTGTATCTTTCAGGTATTTTTACATTTTACTCTGTCATTTTGATTTTTGAGATTTGCATTTTGAATTTTCATCCCCTATTTCGCCACTCTTAACTTCTCGCCGTCAGTCCATTGACTATCTCCCTAAACTGCCTGCCTCTATCAAATTCATTCTTAAACATTCCAAAACTGGCAAATCCGGGAGAGAGTAAAACCACTTCCCCTTCTCCGGCTGCTCTGGAAACCGCTTGAATCAACTCTTTGAAATTATTGTAAACTCCCATTATTTTATCTTCTCCTCCAAATTCAATAATCTCCTTTTTAAACTCTTCCGTAGCGTTTCCTTGAATCAAATAAACTCTTTTAATATATTTTGAATCAGCTATTTTTCTAGCCAGCTTGCGACTATCTAGTTTTTTGCTAGATCCTCCGGCAATTAGGTTTATTGGTTTTAAAAAAGCATTTATTCCAGCCACTGAAGACTCCGGGGTGGTAGCAGTGGTATCATTGTAATACTTTACATTTCTTAAATCACGAACAAACTCCAAGCGATGAGGAACACTTTTGAAGTTTCTTGCCGCTTTTGAAATTAGATATTTATCAACTCCTATAACTAAACAAACTTCAATAGCGGCCAAAACATTGTAAATATTATGAGAGCCTCTCAGTCCTATTTTTTTAACATCCATGATTTCTGATTCTTCATTGGCAAATCTGCAAAAAACTTTCCCTTTCTTAACAAAAACTGAATCATTTATTTCATTATCATAAAGAGAGTAAGTTAAAATTCTTCCCTTAGCCTCTCTTGCCATTTCTTTGCAGTATTTATTATCAAAATTCAAGACAACACTATCTTTCGAAGATTGATTAAAATAAATTTGCTTTTTATCATCAATATATTGCTCCATAGAATCATAATGATTCAAATGGTCCGGATATATATTTGTCAAAACAGCATATTTGGGACTTTTTTTAATTTTCTCCAACCCGGCTAGTCTCCATGAGGACAACTCAAATACCACATAAGTATCTTTGTCAATCTCTTTCAGTTTATCCATTACAGGTTCTTGGCCGATACCCACCCTGGAAGCCTTAAGTCCGGCTTTTTTTAAAATTTCAGCTATAAGAAAAGCCGTGGTGGTCTTACCCTTAGTTCCGGTTACTCCTATGATTTTGGAACTCTTGCAATTCTGAATAAATAAACTAGAGTCCATTTCAATTGGGATATTGTTCTTAATGGCCATTTGGATATATTTGTTTCGCCACGGTACAGCAGGGTTTTTGATTACCAGATCAACCTTATTAAAATCTTCCGGTCTATGTTGGCCGGTTATGATTTTTAGATTTTTCAAATGAGACAATTTTTCCATGGTTGGCTTTAAATCTTCCTTTTTCTTGATATCGGTAGCAATTACTCTAGCTCCTTGTTCGGATAGCCATTTTATCATCTCCAAAGAACCTCCATGCAAGCCAACACCCATCACGGTAACCTTTTTTCCTTTTAAGTTAACCATTTAAATAAGTTAATATTTTATTATTCCCAAATAACAAAACTTGAGGCTAAAATCTACATTGATTCTTAAAGTCGACCAGTTAAATATCAAAGATTGTTCATATATAAAGCCAAATCAATAACTCTAGCGGAATACCCCCACTCATTATCATACCAGCCAACGACTTTAACCAGGTTTCCTCCCGTAACTTTGGTTAAATCCGTTTGTACTATAGTAGAATAAGAACTCCCCAAGATATCATGAGAAACCAATGGCTCTGAACTGGTTTTTAAAACATCTTTTAAGTTATTCTCTTCTGCTTCTTCAAAAGCCTGATTAATCTCGCCTTCAGTGACTTCACCCCTCAAAACAGCTACTATATCACTTACAGACCCCGCCAAGGTTGGAACTCTAAATGCCATTCCATCAAAAATTCCATCTAATTGAGGAAGCGTTAAAGCAGAAGCTTGAGCAGCTCCAGTAGAAGTGGGGACAACATTATAAGCGGCCGCCCTTCCTCTTCTGGCATCTTTTTTAGAAGGTCCGTCTACAATAGATTGAGTTGAAGTATAGCTATGAATAGTAGACATTAAAGATTTTTCTACTCCAAATTTTTCATCCAAAACTTTCATCATTGGGGCAATACAATTGGTAGTACAAGAAGCATTGGATACAACTGTATCGTTTTGCTCCAAATCACCCTCGTTTACTCCGTAAACTATTGTTTTAATATTTTCATCTTTAGTGGGAGCGGAAATAATCACTTTTCCGGCGCCGGCCTCCAAGTGAGCTCCAGCGGAATCCTTATCTTTAAAAACCCCCGTTGACTCCACCACCATATCAACCTCCAAATCTTTCCAGGGAAGATCAGCGGGGTTTTTTTCGGAAAAGCACTTTATTTCTTTTCCTCCAACTAATAAATTACCTTCCTTAATTTGAACATCGTGATGATAGACTCCGTAAACGGTGTCATATTTTAACAAATAAGCCAAGTTTTCAATGTCGGTTAAATCATTAATAGCAACTACCTCTATTTCCGGATGATCCATGGCAATTTTAAACACCGGCCTGCCAATTCGACCGAATCCGTTGATAGCAATTTTCATAATTCTGTATTAATTATTATTTTTATTCTTAAATTATAAATACCATTCTACACGTCTAGATTTTGCACACTTCCGGCATGAGCCTGAATAAATTTCTTGCGAGGAGCCACATCTCCACCCATTAAAACATTAAAAATTTCATCCGCTTTTTGGGCATCTTCTATTTTTACTTGGTACATCACTCTTCCTTCCGGATCCATGGTGGTTTTCCACAGAAGGTCGGGGTTCATTTCCCCCAAACCTTTATACCTCTGAAGGCTTATTCCGGTCGCCTTTTGAAATTCAACACTCTCTTCATCAAGACCCTCGGCTTTCTTTTCCTCAGCTTTTTCTCCAGCCAATCTTTTAATAATTTTCTCTTTTTGTTCATCATTGTAAGCATATTGAATTTTTTTGCCTTTTTTAATAGCAAAAAGAGGCGGCTGGGCAATGTAGATGTGTCCTTCTTTAACTAAATCCTCAAAATGACGATAAAATAAAGTCAAAAGCAAGGTACGAATGTGAGATCCGTCTACATCGGCATCCGTCATAATAATAATCCTGTTATAGCGAAGCTTGTCCAAATTCATCTCGTCTCCTACTCCGGCGCCTAAGGCAATTACGATGGATTTAATTTCCTGAGAAGAAAGCATTCTATCCAAGCGAGCCCTCTCTACATTCAAAATTTTTCCCCTTAAGGGCAAAATAGCCTGGAATTGCCTGTCTCTTCCCTGTTTTGCGCTTCCTCCAGCCGAATCTCCCTCTACAATGAAAAGTTCGCTTTTAGAAGAATCCCTACTGGAGCAATCGGCTAATTTTCCAGGCAAAGTCATTCCCTCCAACGCTCCTTTTCTTACTACTGCATCTTTTGCGGCTTTTGCGGCTAAACGCGCTTTTGCCGAAAGCATGCACCTATTGATAATGGCTTTGGCATCTTGGGGATTATCGTCAAAAAAGTCGGCCAGTGCCTCGTTCATAACGGAATTAACAACGGTTCTAGCTTCGGAATTTCCTAATTTTGCCTTAGTCTGACCTTCAAACTGAGGTTCTCCCAATTTAACCGAAATCACTGCAGTTAAGCCTTCTTTCACGTCATCGGAGGTAAAGTTGCCATCTTTTTCTTTAAGAAAATTGTGTTTCTTAGCATAATCATTAATAGCTCTGGTCAAAGAGGTTCGGAATCCCGTCTCGTGCATTCCACCTTCAACTGTATGAATATTGTTGGCAAAAGAAATAATTTTATCTTTAACCGATGTATGGTATTGGAGAGCTACTTCTGTTAAAATCCCCTGGTGTTCTTTTTCTATGTAGAAAATATTTTCACCAACCAACTCTTTTCCTTTTGTTAAGTATTTCACATACGATTTAATTCCTCCATCAAAACAAAAACCAATTTTTCTAAATAACTCAGAATTTTCTCCTCTTTTGTCAATCAGTTTTAAATAAACTCCTTTGGTTAAATAAGCTTGCTTTCTTAAATAATCAGCTATCTTATCCCAATTCCATTCCACTTCCTGAAAAATCTCCGGATCCGGCTCAAATTCAATAGTTGTTCCGGTTCTTTTGGTTTCTCCCGCAGATTTAACTTTGGACTTTACCTGACCTCTGGAATATTCCTGAACCCAAACTTTACCCTTTTGATGAACTTCGGCCTTCGTCCAAACACTTAAAGCGTTAACCACGGAAACTCCCACTCCATGAAGACCTCCGGAAACTTTATACCCTCCTCCTCCGAATTTTCCTCCGGCGTGGAGCTTGGTCATAACTGTTTCCAAAGTGGAAATTTTGGTTTGGGGGTGTTTCTCCACAGGTATTCCTCTTCCATTATCTATTACCGCAATTCTATTTTGAGGCAACATTTGAACTTCAATATAATTCCCATTGCCTGCCATAGCCTCATCAATAGAGTTGGAAACTACTTCCCATATCAAATGATGCAACCCTTCCTTGGAAGTGCCGCCAATATACATTCCGGGTCTTTTTCTTACCGGTTCGAGTCCCTCCAGGACCTGAATTGAACTAGCTGAATAATCCTGATTTTTCTTTTTCGTCATTTTTAAATATGAATTATAAATTATACTTGCTTAAACTTTTCTAAAATACCAACTAACCAAAATTAAAACCGAGGAGACAAAACTTTTAATTTTAAGTTCTATCTCATTAAAAAATACAATTCTATCATTATTACGGCTCCCACAGCCAACAAACCATCCCACCAAGTCAAAATTCTAAAACTCTGCATTACCAATAGAGCTATCATCAACATGCTCAAAAGAAATCCTTGCCTA
>JAWOGA010000022.1:0-9487 GCA_046497225.1 Candidatus Moraniibacteriota bacterium
GCCAAATCAGCTCCGGGGTATCTTGATATTTTTTTAAAAAACTTTATCCGAGAAACCAAAACCACCCCAAATCCATCCGCTAACTTTAAATCAAAATTACTTAAAATCTTTTTATATTCTTTATTTTTTTTAGCGAAAAGAAGCATTTCGGGATTAAGAGTGGCTATGGAGAGCTTTTTATTACCTTCAAAACCGACTTGAACTTTTTTCCAAATATCTTTCCGGGAAGAATCTTCAATTTCAACATTAAATATATTCATAAAAAATTAAACAATAAATTTGAACAAAAGTTAAACGACTAAAACAAAACTATCCCTCCAAGTCAATACTATCCAACGTATGATAAACTCTTCTTCCATTCTCTGTTGCGCTTTCTATTAACTCTACACTATAAACAGGAACCATAAGACTTACTTCCGAATTCACCTCCTCATTAACCAGTGTTTTTTTGGGGTTTTTGATTCTGGCTAAGGTTACGTGCGGGATAAACTTCTTGGAATCTCCTTTGTGGTGGCTCAGTTTTTTTTCTACTCTATTTTTCACCTCTGTTAATGCAGGCGAATTTTCTCCTACTAACCAAATCATTTTTGCATTTTCTTCACTGGGAGCTTTTTTAATTACCCCAAAATTTAAATCAAAATACTCCACACCTTGAAAAGCTTCTTTAAGCTCTGAACAAATCTCAGGAATGTTTTCATCTTTAACATAACCTAAAAACATCAAAGTAACATGGTAATTTTCCGGATCAATAAAATGAATATTTTCATTTTTAGCAATATTTAAACCGGCAATCTTTTTAGCAATAAACTGCCTTGCTTTTTGATCCAGACTTAAACCTACAAAAATTTTTCTTTGATTACTCATAAAAAATTGCTAAAAATTATTTAGTTTTCCTTTCTTTTAAACCTTGCTTACCTAGGAACTTATGAAGATCTTTGATCAACACCCCAACTGCGGTGGCGAAAGGAACAGAAATTAAAATACCCAAAAGTCCCGCTAAAGTTCCTCCAATCAATAAAGCCAAAATAATTACCACCGGATCCAAACCGACTGCCTTTTTCATTATTAAAGGAGTTAAAACATGACTCTCCAATTGCTGGATTAAAATGTAAAATACAGCAACCAACAGAGCAATCACCGGAGAAACTGTCAAGCCTATTAAAACAGCTGGCACAAAGGCTAGAACAGGTCCTATGTAAGGAATAATCTCTAAAATACCTCCTATTAAAGCTAAAAGCAACGCATATGGGACTCCTAATAAGCTCAAAACCAAAAAATTTAACACAAAGACTATTAGAGCCAGAGAGAGCTGTCCAATTAACCACCGGCCCATCTTATTTTGAATTTTTCGAGTAAGCCTGCTTGCATAATGATGATGCTCCTCGGGAACAACAAATTTAATAAATCCCATCATTCCTTCTTTTTTCACTACTAAATAGAAGGAAAGGGAAAGAACTATTACCACCTTTAACAATCCAAAGAAAAAAGAAAAAGTATTGGAGAAAGCGGCCGACATTAAATCTGTCAAGCGGTTGGAAGCATTCTCAAATAAAGATTGCAAATTGCTCTCAAAATTATAGTTAACCGCTAATGCATTTAAGTCATTTACCACATTATTAATGCCATCAAAATAAGTGGGAGCCCTTTCAGCAAACTGCCTAATTTCTTGAGAAAGAACCGGGATGATGAGGTATAAACTAAACACTAGAAAAACTATAAAAACCAAATAAACCAATCCGGCTCCAATCACCCGGGGTATTTTTTTTCCTTCCAACTTATCTATAGCCGGCTCTAAGGCGCTAACTAAAATAATAGAAACAAAAAGCAGCATCAAAATTTCTCTTGTTAAAAACAATAGCCATAATAGCAGACCGGCTAAAATTACTTTTACTATAGTCGCAGTGGAAATTTCTATTTTTCTAATATCTGGCATGGTTCTTCTATTAAAACTGAATCGAAGGATTAAAATTATTTATTAACGTGAATGGCCAATATTTTGAAATTAAAAAGTTAGATACTTTTTAATTTCCTCGTCATTTTTATGCGGTCCTATAACAGCTAAATTTAATCTATCATTCCGAAAGTTTTTTTGAGCTGCTTCTTTAATATCATCAGCAGTTACTGCATCTATTTTTTTAAACAACTCCTCCGGTTCTTCAACTTTCTTTTTAAATAACTCTTGATCTCCAAAAAAATTAGCCACCGCACTGGATGATTCCAGTGACATTAAGGTTTTTCCTTTTATATACTCCTTGGCTTTGGCAATTTCTTTCTCGGAAATTTTTTCTTGAGTTGTTTTTTTAAGCTCTCTCAAAATAAGCTGAAGGGTTTTGATTAAATTCTTATGCTCCACTCCGGCTCCGGTGAAAATATACCCCGTATCGGTAGCTTGATCGGCAGCGCAGCTTATGTAATAAGTTAATCCCCTCTTCTCTCTAATTTCACTAAACATTCGGCTAGACATCCCGCCTCCCAAAATAGTTCCCAAAAGCACGTCTGCATAGCGATGCGGATCAAACATATCTACAGATCTTACCCCCAATAATAAATGGGTTTGATCTGTTTCCTTATAGTGAATTTTTACTTGAGGGGAATCTTGTTTCTCTTTTACTTTTACTTTTTCTGTCCTGGAATTATTTTCATTATCGCCAAAATATTTGTTTATTTTATCGTCAATATCCCGCTCCTTAAAGTTTCCGGAAACAACCACGACGGTGGTCTGAGGAATATAAAACTTGTTCATGTAATCCACAAAATCTTCCCTGGAAAAATTTTTAATATTATCTTCAGTACCAACAATATCCCAACCGGCCGGCTGATCCCCATACAAAAGTTCTTCAAAAACATCCCACACATAACGCATCGGGGTATCTTGATACATTGATTTCTCTTGCAATATCACCCCTTTTTCTTTATCAATCTCCTCTTGTTTCAACAAAGAATTTAAATACATATCACTAACCACATCCAAAGCCATATCGGCATGCTGTTTGGGAACTTTAACCCAATATCCCGTCTGTTCTTTCCCGGTAAAAGCATTGTAAGTCCCTCCCACACTGTCCAACTCTTCAGAAATTATTTGGGCATTTGGTCTTTTTTTGGTTCCTTTAAACATCATATGCTCCAAAAAGTGGGAGATTCCATTGTTCTTCTTATTTTCATACTTAGAACCGGCTTCCACTAAAATTTGAACAGTTACGGTCTGAGTATCCTTCATCGGAATCAAAACCACCCGAGTGCCGTTGTTTAATATTGTTTTCTTAAAATTCATAAGTTAGTAATTGGTTATTGATTATTAATAATTTGGTTTTTAGTAATTCCGAATCACAAATCGCGAATTACGAATTACGATTATACCTAATCAACCCCGAAAAAGGCGTGATTTCAACTTTCTGTTTCTCTATCTCATCTAAAATAATATTCATTCCGATAGAATCGGATGACATATGCCCGGCGACAACAACATTCATATGAGCCTCTTCGGCATTCTTTCTGTGGTCTTCACTTTGATGCATACTTACAACTGTTCCGATACCGGCATTAGCCATTACTTGATAAATATCTTTGGCTCCCTCTGTTCCGCCCGTTATCTCAGAAGCAACCACTTTACCGCATCTATTATTTTCCGATCCCGCAAACAAGGCGGGACCGTTTGATCTTCTTTTAGCTTCTTGGTATTCCGGAACTTCCATCAGAGCTTTCATAACATCCTTAACAAATTTCGGATTAGTCTTCTCTATTTTATTTGTAACAAAATTAGCCACACAATTGTCTGCCGGAGTGTGAATATTAATAAAGTTAATATCCAGCAGCTTGGCAGCATCCACTACGGCGTAATGATTAACCGGATTTACCCCCCTGGCCACCTCGGAAATCCTTTTCTGCATAAGCTTCTCAGCCACATTCACCGGAACGCCGAATTTCTCCAAAGCGTCTACTTGGTAATCCATCACATCATCTAAGCGAGCCAGTGCCTTCCCTACCGGGTGATGATTAATAACCAAATCATATCCTAATTCCTTGGCCATCATTAAACCTCCCATGGTAATATCAATTCCCGCTAAAGCTTTTTTAACGTCCTTCCCATTATCGTGATGAATAGCCGAATCCATATAAGGATTTTTTAATTCATCTTTGTCAAAATACGACTTCTCTTCCTTGGAAAGCGCATCATATTTTTCCTTTTTTTGCTTAAGAAAATCTTCTATTTCCCCCTTGGTTCTAAAATCGTTTTCTTTGCCGATTTCAACCGATAAATCAAATATTTCCTTTACTTTCATTTCAATGGATTAGTTTTTATAAAACAAAAAATCTTCAAAATTTGTTTATATAATAGCATTTTTATATAAACAACTCAAATCAGAAAATCAATCTTGAAATTATCAATAAAAAATATATAATTGGATTATGAAAACTAAAGTCATATAAAAACATGAAGTTATCTCTTCCTATAATTCAAAGATTATACAGAACAGGCCTTTGGGTGGTGATTATTTTAATACTGCTTGACCTTTTGACATACTTTTATTATCCCGATACACCTTTAAGCGAAATTTTCTTGGCCACCCGAGAGCAAACTCCTCTTACTTGGGTCAGTTCTTTGACTTTTCTCTTCATAGCCCTATCCTCCTTTAGTGCTTATTTTGAAACCAAGAGAAAAATCTGGTATTTTTTATCTATTGTTTTCTTCTTCTTTAGTATGGATGATGCGGTTTATTTTCATGAACGCCTTAGCGGCTTTTTTGTCAATGAAACAGGCCTCTTTTCTTTTTTTCCTTCTTATACCTGGGTGATCATATACCTGCCTCTGCTTGGTTTTTCTTTGGGCGCGTTGATTTATTTGCTTTGGCATGATGTTGCAAAAAACAAAAGAAAGAAAGCTGTTATTGTTGCGCTTTTAATGCTTGGTTTTGCTGTTTTACTTGATCTTTCCGATGGTTTAATCCAAAAAAACTCCTCCATAACTTTTTGCTTTAATTCTTCTTGCAATTTAGTTGTCACTCACTTAATGAGGCTAACTGAGGAAGTTTTAGAGGTTTTTGCTTTAGGTTTATTAGGTTATATTAATATAAAAAAACACTATATAGAAGCAGGGGATACCACCTAACATTTTGACATTTACATAAATTAGTTTGTAATAAAAACATAATAAATAAATTAAACAAAAATGCTAAAAATTAAAACGAGAACGGAAAAGATATTGTTGAGTTTGGCAATTTTCTTATTGCTTGTTTTGTCAGTTAATATTGCCCTCAACAAATCCACAAATGTAAGGGTGGCAGGCGAATATGAGCAAGAATCGAGTGACCTGTCTGAAGACTCAGAAAATGAAGAATCTGAAGAATCATCTTCGAAGAAAAGCGAGGAATCGGTTGACTCAGAAGTCTCTGAAAAAAGTGAGGAGTCAGAAGAAAGTGAGAAAAGTGAAGAATCCGAAGAAGGTGAAGAATCAGAAAAAAGTGAAGAAAGTGAAGCTTCTTTATATAGAGCAGGGGACTCTGAACATTCAGAAAAATCTACCGAATCCGCTAAAAGTGAACTCTCAGAAAAAAGCGAGAAGTCAGAAGAAAGCGAGGAGGATGAAGAATCTGAAGAAGGTGAGGAGTCCGAAGAATCATCCACAGAAGAGGCAAAAAAAGAGGAACCTCAAAAAACAATTGCAGATTATGATGAAGTAATTAAAAAAGAAGAAAGCACCGCTCTAGTAAGACACAAGGAAAAACTCTTCTTTCTTTTTCCCGTAGATGTTGAGTCGGAAATAAAAACAGATGAACAAGGAAATGTGATAGAGGAAAGAAAGAATATCTGGAATTGGATTATCTCTATCTTATCCAACCGCTAAATCACTATCAAAGATCATTCAAAAAAAGCCTTGTGAAAAATAAGGCTTTTTTGTTTGTCTAAGATCAAAATTCTTCCTTAAAGCTAAAAAAGATCTAATTGTTTTCTTAAATAATCCTTTACTTTCATCTGTTCCTTAAAAGAATTTTCCAACTCTAAGCTAATCAAATCCGGTAGATAATTGATAAAATTTTTCATATAATCAAGCTCGCTAATATCATCAAAACGATGCTTGGAATAACCTTCCCCCGTGAAAGAATCGCCGGCAAACTTTCCTACCGCCGAAACATGGCTGCATCCAACCGGGAATTCTTTGGCAGATGTCCTTAATTTATGATCATATTTCTCCCAATTAAGAAGAATAGCATCTTGCCAATGGCTAAAATCAACACACAAACCGCCAACTTTTTTCATTTCTTCTTGATCGGGAACGAATTCGGTATTTTCAATGTAAATTTTATTTCCATAGCTTTTCAATATTTCTCCGCAACCGGAAAAGGGAAATGAAGATTTTTGCCCGTGGATATTATAAGCGCTTACCTCAAATCTACTTTCGAGATATTCAAGCTCCCATTTCTCCATATCATTTCTAAGGTGAACATGAGGAATTTCTTTTAGGGGAGTTTCTTCCAGCGCCGAATAAAGCTCCCTCCTTTTCTTTTGATTTATTCCGGTTAAGAAAAGCGCAATCTCTTTAAGATTGAACTCTTTTATTTCTTCTATTTTTTCTTTTATACTCGACCCTCCAGTTGTGGTAAGCCCCAAAAGAACCTTTTTCATTTTATTAAGTTAATTTTAGAGTAGCCTCTTTTAAAAATAAAAAGCGTTTAAAATTATTCTCTCAACCAATCTTGAATCGCTTCGCTATAATGCCTTAATTTAGGAAATTTAGTATTTAATAAAACTGAAGATGCCGGGCGTTTAGCAGACCTTGGAAACTCCCCTGGAGTTACAGGAATAACTTTAACATTTTCCACACCGGCGATTTCAAAAAGCTCTTTAACGCCCTCATACCATGTTGCCGCTCCCTCATTTACAATATGATAAACTCCGAAATTATAGCCGTTTTCAATCAGATCCTTGGTTGCCTGAGCTAAATCGGGAGCATAAGTAAAACAAGATTTTTCACTGTCAATCAATTTTAGTTCCTCTTTTTCCTTGGCCAAGTTCAACATAATCTCAAAAAAACTTTTTTTAGCCCCTTCATGATTTGCCGATTTGCCAAAAATCTTTGAGGTTCTAATTAAATAATACTTTCCTCCTACCTCTTGCGCCATTTTTTCCCCTTTAGCCTTACTTTTTCCATAATTAGAAATTGGATTGGGTAAATCCTCCTCACTATATTCTCCTTTTTCACCATCAAAAATATAATCAGAAACATATTGAACAAAAACCGCATCTATCTCTCTAGCAATTTCGGCTAAGTTTTTGGGTCCTTCCGCATTAACATTCAAAGCTTTATGAAATTCCTCTTCTGACTCCTCAGCTTTATCCACTGAATTGTAAGCGGCGGTATTGATAATAATTTGCGGTTCTTGGTTTTTAATTTTTTCAAAAACTTCCTTCTTATTGCCTATGTCTAAATCTTCCACATCCCAACCCGCAACTTCATAATCGCCATTCTTTTGAAATTTTTTCATCAATTCCGAGCCCAGCATTCCTTTTGCCCCCAAGATTAAAACTTTTTTCATAAAAACAACTTAATTATTAATAATCTCCAAGTCGACAATTTTTAGTTGAAGCGTTTTACTCCCATTCCATTGGTTTTCCTCTAAGTTAAACAAAGCATTAATTCTATCCCCCTTTTTAACTTTTCCAAAAAATTCGCCAAACCTAAAGCCTATAGCCTCCAAAAGCCTCTTTTTCTTAGATCCCTTTAACCACATTTTTAGATGCTCCCCGTTTTTCCCCAAGAGTTTTTTGTCTTTCACTTCCGCTTCTTTCCAAAAAAAGATCGGCTCCTTGTTGCCTTCCCCAAAAGGTTCCAGCATTGCGATCTCTTTAACAAGCTTTTCACTGATATCCTCATCTCGCAAGGTTGCATCTATATAAATCTTCTTTTCAACATCTTCAGGAAGATTATCTTCAGCGTATTTTGTAAAAGAATTTTTAAACTTAGTATAATTTTTATTAGAGATTGTCAACCCCGCCGCTTGGTTGTGCCCTCCGAATTTAGATAAAAGGTCTCCATTTTTTTCCAAGGCTTCTATTAAATTAAACCCTTCTACAGACCTCCCAGAGCCCCGGCAAGTCGAGCCCATATCTTGAAGCAATATAGTAGGTCGATTGAATTTATCCGATATTTTTCCGGCCGCCAAGCCTATCACGCCTATCATCCAGTGGGGAGATGCTTCTATAATAACTTTGGGAATCTCTTTGGTATTTGCCAGATTCTCTTCTATTTTTTTGATAATATAACCGGTAACCTTTTGTCGATGCTGGTTTTGGGACTCTAATTCTAGAGCAAGGCTCCTAGCCTGATCAACATCTTCGCTCTTTTGGATAAGAAGTTTGTAAGCAATATTGGCATGATCCATTCTTCCGGCAGCATTAATTCTGGGAGCAATCTGAAAGGAGATCTGCTGGCTAGTAGGAAAAGAATGTTCGCTAATATCAATTCTACCCACTTTAAAAAGTTGCTTCAAGCCAATGTTTTTTGTTTTAGACAAAACCAAAAGCCCAAATTTAACCAAAATTCTGTTTTCATCAATTAAGGGAACACAATCTGCCACCGTTCCAATAGCTACTAAATCCAAATACCACTTCAATTTCTCCGGATCATATTTTTCGATTCTTTCTGCAGCAGCCTGCATAAATTTAAAAGTTACCCCCACTCCGGCAAGCTCGGAAAAAGGATATTTGCTATCTTTTCTCTTGGGATCAACTACCGCGGCAGCGTCTGGAATCTCCTCGGGGACATGATGGTGATCAAGTACAATCACATCAATTCCCTTTTGTTTAGCATATTCAACCTCTTCCACGTTAGTAACTCCGCAATCAACGGTAATAATCAAATCTGCCTCTTTGCCTTTTATATAATCAATTGCGTCCTTATTAATTCCGTAACCTTCTTTATCTCGATCAGGAATATAGCAAAAATTATTTACATTTATTTCATCAAAAAACAAGTGCAACAGGGCTGACGATGTTATTCCGTCCGCATCATAATCTCCATAGATACAAACCTTTTGCTTGCCTGCAGCTGCTTCCAAGAATCTTTTCACTGCTTTTTCCATATCCTGGAGAAGAAAAGGATTATGCAAATCCTTTTTATAATCAGGCATAAAAAAGCTTTCCACCTTCTTTTTTGTGTTTACTCCGCGATTAATAAGTATTTTCTCCGTAGCAAATTCAAGTTCCTCAAACTTTCTCTTGGATTGAGTTTGATTTTTATTTAATATCCAATTTTTTTTCATTGACTTAGTAATGTTTTAGATTATCTTTATCAATACTTGCTCCGCTTTCTAGTCTCTCAAGCTCTTGATAAAAGACAATAATCTTAATAGTAATTCCTGCATTCAACGCAAATCACTCTCGTTTTAAAAAAATCAGCCTCTCTTTCCAATAATTCTAAGGCCAGTCTTCCTCCGCAATTAGGACAAGTCAAGCTCTCCGAAAAATTTCTATCCCCAATGAATTCATCAAA
>JAWOGA010000070.1:0-11381 GCA_046497225.1 Candidatus Moraniibacteriota bacterium
TTTCTATACACAATAAAGAACGACTTGCATAACAAACCATTTGGTTTATTGGAAGATGTTTTTGTAGAAGAAAACGCAAGGGGTAAAAACGTGGGAACCTCCCTGGTAAAAGAAGTTATAGCCGCTGCTCAAAAGGAAAATTGCTACAAGCTTATCGCCACCAGTCGGCACAGCAGAGAAAAAGTTCATGAACTCTATAAAAAATTGGGATTTTACGAGCAGGGTTTGGAATTCAGAGTTGACTTAGATAAATAATTTTTGCCAATAATTTTCACAAAAACAAAATGGAAAGCTTAATTTTTGCCATTGCCGTCATTTTGACAATTTCCGGTATTTTGAATTTTGTCTCCAAGAAAATAACTATTTCTTCGGTGGTATTGTTGATTGTGGCGGGTTTAATAATAGGGATACCGGGAATTGAAGATATAATTATCGGCCAAAACTCCAGGGAAATTGAATTTCTGGGAGATGTCGCTCTGCTGGCGCTGATGTTTCTGGCCGGTCTGGAAAGTTCTTGGAGGGAATTGTATCAAGAAAGGAAAGACGCTTTTGCCATAGCTTTCGCTGCCACTATTTTTCCTTTCTTGGTAGGCTTTTCCGTATTCTCTCTACTGGGTTTTAAGCCCATAACTGCAGCCGTAATGGGCATTTCTATGGGTATTGCCGCCGAAGCGACCAAGGCAAGGGTTTTAATAGAAATCAAGAAACTGAAAACCAAGGTGGGCGCCGCTTTGATGGGCGCCGGGATTATTGATGATCTGCTGGGATTGTCGGCTTTTTTACTCATTGCCCTTTTGCTGGGTTCATTTAGTTTGAAAGAAGATACCCTTATTATTGGCGCCATCTTGTCTTTTCTTGTCGGATTACTGACCCACAAAATCCTAGGAAGAGACAAGAAAGCCATCAATTTCATAGAAAAAACTCTGGTGTGGCTGGTGATTCCCTTTTTCTTTATTTCCCTGGGACTTAATTTTGAAATTTCTTCCCTTGCTTTGAACCCTTACATCATAATCTTGGTTTTAATCCTGGCCCCCTTGGCCACCATTACAGGCACCATGCTAGCCAAGCCTTTTACTGATCTACGGTGGCGGCAACTTTATTTGATTGGCTGGGGAATGAATAGCCGAGGCGCTATCGGCCTGGCTCTAGCATTTGTGGCTCTTAAGGAAGGATTTATTACCAATCAGCTCTATTCCAGCCTAGTAATAACAGCCTTGGTAACCACTATAATTTTTCCTTTTGTTATCAAAAAAATGGTTAAAAACAACCCTAAAATAATGAATTAAAAAATCAAAATGAAAGAAGTAAATCTAAAAAATCAAATAGAGAACAACGCAAAAAGAAATACTATGACAGACCGCCAATTCAATGCTCAAGAAAAAAGAATGGATAGGAGGAAATTTATGCAACTACTTGCGGTGACCGGCCTCTCCGCCGGAGCTACAGGCATAGTAGAAAAAAACACCAAACTAATTAAAAATTTACTGCATCAAAAAAATAATGAAAGCACAATAGCAGACAAGCAAAAAGAAGAAATATCAAATAACATTGAAAACAACTTTGGTTTCCAAGAAAAAGAAGAATCTCAGGAAAACAAGCATCCCATCGGAGAGCAAGTATTGGAAGCTTACAATTCTTTGCCTGAAGAATATTTTCCTGAAAATTTATTTAAGAAAGATCTCTTGATCGCCCAACAAATCCAAGAATCCGGTTACAATCCAACCGCTCATTCTCATGCCAATGCTGTGGGAGTTATGCAAAACCGAGAAATATCCCTCAAAGATGTATTTAATTATGTAAATTATTTAAACGGGAAAGGAATTGTTCAATATAGCGGCCCCGGAAATGAGGATTTGTCGGCTGAAGATTACAACAACTTAATGAATACTCTAAAGAAAAACCCCGACTATAGTCGAGCTTTCGGAAAACTTTATTTAAGCCAACTTCTAAATCAGTATAAAATCGGAAAAGAAGATTATGAGAATGGAAATTTAAAAGAAGCTCAGAGAATGATACTGGCAGCTTACAACGCCGGTCCGACAAAAATAAAAAAATTGGGCAAACAAGAGAATCTCTGGCCCAAAGAATCTAGGGATTATTACAAAAAAATATTTAGCTATGAAGAAAAGCTAACACACATTAGAAAAATTTTACAAGAAGAAAAAATTCTATTAGAGAAACCAATAGAGGACTATTTTGTTAAAGAATTAGCCCTTAAGATAAATTCAGTCAAAAGCAACCTGGGACAAAGATCGCTTATGGTTAAATATCTCAAGAGATTAAAGAAAAATTATAGAAACAACCGAAAAATAGCTTATGGAGAAATTAATGATATTTTTGCTTAAAAACCTCATAAGAAATACACACCAAAAGATAATGTAGCCAGGCTTTTTAAAATTTTAAGATTAATCTTTAACACCGCACATTAAACTACTTTATTCCTCCCACCTGATCTCTATCATAACTATTTAGATTCTTGGGCGGAAAAACTTTCTTTCTTAGAGCTTCGATAAAATAATCAAGCTCTTTTATTTTCAACAATTTACTTATAACAACAAACAAAACCCCTCCTATTACAAGAGAAATGGATGCCTGTAAAAAAACTCCGGCAAAAGTTTCCATATTAATAGAATAACCAAACAAAGCAAAATTGAATCTGTCCAGCACAAAAGCAACTCCATATTTAGATATTTGAATTCCAACAGCCATTCCCATGGTAGCCATCAAAACCTTCCAAACTTTTCCGATTATCTCACTCTCATTCAATCCACCAACTTTCTTTCTTAGAATAATCAATAAAAAAAGCATATTAATAATAGAAGCTACAGAAAAAGCCCACACTAGTCCCAAAATTCCAAATTTCCCTATCAGCAATAAAGCTAAAGATAAATTAATCACTTCCGAAAAAAGACCGGTAAAAAAAGGAACTTTAGTGTTATGAATAGCATAAAAAGATCTGGACAATAGAGGAATAGCGCTCTGGGCAAACAAGGACAACGAAAACACTCCCAATGCTTGAAAAGTTAAAATAGTATCTTCCCAGTCAAACCTCCCCGTTCCCAAAACAATTCTAACAATTTGAGCTCTTAAAACAATAAAAACCACGGAAACAGGAATAACCAAAAACATAATCTTTTTAAAAGTGGAAGAAAAATTATCAACAAACTCTTCTTTTTTTTCTTTGGCCCAAGAACAAGAAAGTGTTGGAAAAGCGGCGACAGCAAAAGCGATACCAAACATCCCCAAAGGAACGCTTTGGATATTATTGGCTAAATTAAAAATTGCCAAACTTCCGGCAGCCAAAGTGGAGGCAAGAATAGTTACTATCAAGAAATTGATTTGAACCACCGCTAACCCCATAGTCCTGGGAATCATTAATTTAATCACCCTTCTTAGGTTGGGATCTTTTAAATTAAAATTAAATCTAAATCTAAATCCGCATCTAATAGCTTCCGGAACTTGAATCAATAAATGCAAAAAAGCCCCCAGAACAACACCCCAAGCCAGTCCCGCCAGTCCCAAAGAATCAGTAAAAAACAAAGCTCCAATAATAATCCCGAAATTATAAAAAATAGGCGCTAGAGAATAAAAAATAAATTTATTAAAGGAATTTAAAATACCTCCCAAAATTCCGGATAAACCAAGTAGAAATGGACTCAAAAGCATTATTCTAGTTAAAGCGGCCACCATTTCTTGTTTTTCCTCGCCAAAACCGAAAGTTATTAAAGAAACAAGCTGAGGAGCAAAAACAAATAAAACCCCCGCCATCAAAGCCAGTGCCACGACCGCCACTGAAGCCACTTCATTAGCAAGCTTCCAAGCCTTCCCGGGTTCATCCCTGGAAACCAAAGAAGTAAAAACAGGAATAAAAGCAGCCGATAAAGCTCCCAGAATCAATAAATTGAAAACTAAATCCGGTATTTTAAAAGCAGCATAATAAATATCCAGCTCATCTCCGGCACCAAACTTGGAAGCTAAGATCCTGTCCCTGATTAATCCAAAAAAACGGCTTGCCAAACCAAGTCCCGCCACCACAAGAGCAGCGCCAGCAATACTCCCGGAAGATTTTTCTCCGTTTTTAAAACAATTGATTGTTTTTCTCAACATAAATATATTCCATAGAAAAATTATCTTTTTGTTTCCAAAAATAATTTTATTTTAAAAGCAGTTTTTAAAATCAAATTAAACAAGCTTGATCACCAAAAAAACAAAAGCTAACTAAAGCAAAGCTACTTTAATTAAGACTATTTTTTAACCAATTTTTTACCAAAATCCAGCCACTCTTCTATTCCCATTTCCAAGTTATAAATATCCCCATAACCATCATGTGCCATTTGTCTGGCAAGAAAATCGCTTCTGCTGCCGGTCCTGCAATAAACAGCCACTTTCTCGTTTTTCTTCACTTTTAAATCTTGCAAAGCCTCTCTAAATCTAGTAGAAGGGGCAAGTTCGGCTCCCTTTATAAAACCTTGGTCAAATTCATACTTCTCTCTAACGTCCAAAAGGCGAACTTTGTTATTCTTGATGACCTCCTCAAAATCATCTGCTGACAGTTGATGAACCGCCATAAAATTAATTTAATTTTTATTTGCTTCAACTTCTTTAATTTCTTTAATTAATTCATCTGCATCTACTCCAAATTCATCCACCACATCTGAAATTTTTTCAAACCTGGCGGCTGCGCACCCCACACAAGGAAGTCCTTTTTTCATAAAAACCTCTACTGCTCCAGGATAATTCTCTATTGTTTCCATTATATTAGAGTCTTTGGTTAGTTCAAAATCTTTTTTGCTCATTTTGTAAATTTAATATTTAAAACCCTACTTATTTAATTAAACCTATTCTAACATAAAATTAATTATTTAAAACCATAATATTCACACCTGCGATTATTCAATAACACCTCCCCCAACAACAATAGCACCGTCATAAACAACTAATGACTGCCCCTCAGAAACCGCATATTGAAAAACATCAAGAGAAGCCTTCCATTTATTTTCACTTAATTTCTTTATCCGCCCCTCTGAATAATCAACTTGATACCTTGATTTAAACTGATATTTTTTCCCTTCTTGAGGTTCTTCACAAATCCAATTGCAATCAGAGACAATAATTTCCTTATTCAGTAAAAAAGGATGTTTAACATTATTGCTTACCAAAAGACAATTATTCTCAATATCCTTGCCAATCACATAATATGGTCCGCTCCCCCCTATTAAAAGACCTTTTCTTTGTCCTTTGGTGTAATAAATCAATCCCTTGTGCCGGCCTAAAACATCCCCTTTTTCATTAACAATTTCTCCCGGCCTGCTTTTAACAGAAAAACTATCAATAAAATCCTCCAATTTTTCTTTCTTCCCAAAAAAACAAAGATCCTGGGATTCCTCCTTAGCAAAGCTTATCCTCTGCCGCTCTAGTAATTCCTTCAAATCTTTTTTTCTCTTTTCAGCTAGTGGAAAAATAGTTCGGGAAAGCTCTTTCTGACTTAATCTATACAAAAAATATGATTGATCCTTGGATTTATCTCCCCCTTTTTTAAGATTATAACAATCATCTTCTTTTTCAATCTTTGCATAATGACCGGTTGCCACTTTTTCAATTCCCAAGCAGTCCGCTTTTTTAAAAAGATAATGAAACTTCACCTCCGGATTGCATTTAACACAGGGGTTGGGGGTTTTATTTGACGAATATTCTTTAATAAAATAATCTATTACTTTATTTTTGAATACATCGCTTATATCCTCAATTATGAACTCCACTCCCAATTTTGAAGCGATTTTTCTCGCAAATTTCTCGTTGCCCTCCTTAAACAGTTTTAAATGAAAGGCTACCGGCTGATAACCGGCTTTTTTCAAAAAATAAATAGCCGCCGTAGAATCTACCCCTCCGGAAAACCCAACCAAAATTTTTTTACAATTTCTTCTTGAACTCATAGTTTCTCGCCTCAAAAAATATTAAATTTATTAAAAACTATTTTAAATTAAAAAATAAATAAGGCAAAATTTTTTTCTGAAAAAAGCTCTAACAACGTGAATGGCGAAATTGATTAGATTTCGAGAAAAATTTTTGGGAAATTTTGCCGGAAGATAAAAATATTGCAGTAGTGAGTCAATTTTGCCATTCACTTTAATAGGAATCAATACTAGCTTTCAATGTTGATTGAACCATCTCTTTCAGGCCTCTTTTTGGCTTCCATTTAAGTATTCTTTGAGCCTTAGAGTAATCGGCAACAAGCTCAGCCGGATCACCTTTTCTTCTGCCAATATTTTTCTGGGGGATATTCCGGCCAACCTGTCTTTCAAATTCTTTTACAACTTCCAGAACAGTCTGTCCCTTCTTAGTGCCCAGGTTAAAAATATCCGAATTCTTAATTTCAAGAGTCTTTAAATGAGCATCCACCAAATCTGAAAGATGGATATAGTCTCTAATACAAGTTCCATCTCTTGTGTTATAGTCCTTGCCATAGATTTGCAATTCTTTTTGATCTCCAAATAAAACATCCTGTATTATCGGAAATAGATTTTTGGCGTAAGGATCCAAATATCCTAATCCATGATCTCCGGCAACGTTAAAATAACGTAAAGAAATATAATCAATTTGATGAATATTTTTATACCAGTCCATCATTTTTTCACAAGCCAATTTTGTATAACCATAATAATTAATTGGATTCAGTTGATGCTTTTCATCAACGGGAGTATACTCCGGATTTCCATAAACTGCAGCCGAAGAAGAAAAAACAATCTTAGGAATGCTATTTTCCACCATTGCATTCAACAAATTTATCATTCCGGAAATATTCTCCGAATATTTCACAGCATCCTGCATAGAAGCTCCCGCATCTTTATGAGAAGCAAAATGAAAAACCACATCAAAATTCCGCTTCCCTAGAAATTCCCGCAACTTTTTATCATTCAAAATATCCAGCTCGTTAAATTTAGCTCTCTTGTCTACTAACTCTTTTTTTCCCTTGGATAAATTATCAACAACCTCTATATCATGCCCGGCTTCGCAAAGACTTTTTGTGCAAGCTGATCCTATATATCCAGCTCCTCCAATAATTAAGATTCGTAACATTTAGAAAAAATTATCTTTTAAAACCGGGGAGTTCTCCCCGGTTGTACTGGTGTATAATTATTTATTACTCCTTTTTGTTATCATTCCTCTTTTGCATCGATCGCAAATAATTTCCCTCTTCTTTTTACCTCCTTTTGCTTTTTTAGCTACATCCTCACGATAATATCGCTCTTTTAACTGGCATTTCCTGGCTCCATAAAAAATACCGCACAAACCAATCAAATCTTGCCCGGGATCTTTCTCGGAGATCACCCGTCCAAACAAACTCGCCATAAAAAGCCTCCTTTTAAAACTTTCCAACAATCCCAAAAGAACCAAATTTTATTTCATATTATCATTTTTTTAACTTCAGTCAAAATCAAAACCCAAAAATAACTAAACAGATAAATTAATTTCGCATTGAAACAATTTGAGCGAATCGCGCTTCTTATTGATTTTTTATTTTTTAAATAACTCCACAATTAATCAGCTTCAAATAAAAAACCTGATTACCTATAATAGTAATCAGAAAACAGAAATACAGTCACAACTTAAAAATATCACTGGACAACTTCCAAGTTTGATTTTTCCGATGAATTATCTGCTTCTTTGGATTCAGATTCTCTAATTTGATCTTTTTTAAAGAAATCTCTAGATGCCCTTATTTCTACTTCTTTGTTTCTAAAAATTTTTTGACGTTCTTTTATCTTCTCCGTTATTTCTTCTATTTTGGAAATTTTTTTTTCATAATTCTCCTTGTCTTTTGAAATTTCGCTCACATCCTCTTTACTTAACTCAGGGTTCAAAACACAATCCCGCCAAACCTGAATGGAAAATCCTAATACCACCACAAAAAAGAAAATCGTCAATATCCAGCTTTTTTTATACAAAGAATTGAACACTGCTCTACCCCTAAAGAAATTAATAAATTTACCTGCTTTCATAGCTTTCTTTTTTAAAAAATGAAATTATAACCTCACTCTCCATTGCCTCCTCTTTTTCTCCAAGAGAAAAAGATTGTTCTTCTAACTTTTTTTTATTAGAAAAATCTTTTATGGAGACTGAGTGAACATCAACTAAATAATCAATATTTTCTAATTTGTATAGGTATTTCATATACTCACTGAAAGCGCCGGTGGCTTGAATAGATAAGAATATCTCCTGATTCTCCTTGTCATTCTTCTTGTTATTTAAATCCTTTTTAAGTGTTTTTATTTCAATAGCAATTCCCGCTTCATCAGCCATTTCTTCTAATTTTTGTATCAAATTAATTTCGCTGTTTTTTCCAACAAAAAAATTATCCACCAAGGTTTTATTTTTCTCCAAAAATGCCAAATCATTCTTATATTTATCTGTATTGCTGTTTTCAACTCTCAATTCCTCTGTTAATAATCTCAATTTCTCCATTTCATCTTTTCGAGAGTAAACCTCTTTTTTAAGGGGAATAATAGCAAAAAAAACCAAACCAGATAAAATCAATATAAATACAATCGATGTTATCCAAGCCTTATTTTTCTTAAAAAAAGAATTCGACATACCCTATTTTAATTATATTTAAAAACAGTCTCAAAGTTTATATTCTCTTTGGAGGTAAAACTGGAAATTGGAAATTCAATATCTTGAAATCTATCATTTTCCTGAAGCTTTTCTTCAAATTTAATTAGGTCGACCCTCTTTTCAGCAAACCCTTTCATGGTAACTTGATCTTTGTTTAAAATCAATTCAGAATAAAAAAGACTCTCCGGTAAAATTTCATTTAAGTCCTGAATTAATTGCCAATAATATGTACCTGTTAAATTGTCATCTATCAAAGAAGCCTTCTTGTAATAATCTTGAACTTCATTCCTAGCCCTGGAAATCAATTGACTATTTTCGTTGGATTTTATTTTCTCAACCTCCTCTTGGTAAATATCTTTTTGAATATCTACGACAAAAGCGCAAGAGGCCAAAAACCCGGCAAAAACCATTGCAGCCAGTACCATAGAAAAACCCACACCAAAGAGCCAAGATGTTAATTTGTTTATTCTTAATTTCCTTTTTCTTTCTTCCGGTAATAAATTAATCGAAATTTTCATACTCTTGTGCTCTTAAAGATAATCCAATAGCCGTTGAAAAATTTTGCGCATCATCTTTAGAAATAGGAGGAACTCTTTTATTAAAATTAAATTCACTCCAAGGATCGGCCTTAACTACCTCTCTGTTTAATCTTGAAGAAAGATAAGCGTCCAAACCTCTCAAATTACTACCTCCCCCGGTTAAGACAACTTTTTTAATCTTTTTATCACCCATCTCTTTAAACAAATTATTTTGAAAAAAATCAATCGTCTTTTCTATATCTTCCACTAAATTTTCTAAAATTGGCTTAAACGTATTGAATACCTCCTCTTTTTCTTTCTTATTTTTTCCCAATCCGGTTTTAATTTTATAACTTTCCGCTTTTTCAAAACTTGTCCCCAACTGCTTAACCACAGCATCAGTAAAAACTTTGCCACAAACAGAACTATTGGCGGTAAAAATAGGGACATTCTTGTCATAAAGAACAAAATTTCCATAATCCATTCCAATGTCTACAAGCAATAAAAAACCACTATCTTTTGCTCCAATTATACTCCTCCCGTTAGCCACCGACTCAGGCTCAAAAGCTACCACTTCATACCCAATAGATTCAAAGGCGCTTAAATAATTATCTATAACTTTCTTAGGAGAAGCCATGACCAATACATCCATTTTTTGTTTCTTTTTTTTAATTATTTCCCAATCATAATAAACACTATCAATAGAAATGGGGATATTGGACTCGGATTCCCACTTAACTGCTTCATTCGCCTCATCTTTTCTCATTAATGGTATTTCCACCACTCTGGTAAATATTTTTGTCTCAGGCACCGACAAGACGAGGTTATTTCCCCTAAAACTACCCTTTGCATCAATTATCGAGTCATTGAAAACTTTTTTAAATAAAGAAAAATCATTAATTAGATAGGAATCTATCAAACCTTTTGGCATCTTTTTCTTGCTCCACCCAACAACCCTCTTCCCATGTTTATCATTTTCTAATTGAATAATTTTCAAGGCGGACTTACTAAAATCAACCCCGAAAGCCTCGGATTTTTTAAAAAAGTTATTCTTTTGAAAAAACCCTCCCATTTTTATTTATTTTTATTTATTATAATAATTGTGTCAAAAACAATATTTTACTTAACATCTTGCCACAAATCTAAGCTATAAGCATTCCCAGTAGGAAAATATGGAGGAGGATAATATTTGAGATTACTATCAAAGTATATATTCCTTGTTTGATATCCAGTTCCGTCTATCCAAGCAAAACCATACCTTTCGTTAGTTGCTATGGAACCATAAAGTGTTATTTCATCTCGCGTCACATAACTTCCTCCCTGAAAATAATTATAATAATCTCTTCCCACCCGCCCCTTTTGAGCCAATAACGCCCCGTCAATCTTCAAATCATCCTCTGAAAAAAGACCTACGGAAATATCATTTTCAGCTATTAGTCCTATTATATCATCTCCGTTTTTATTTGTATACAATACATCATTATTTATATATATATCCGGGTCAAAATTGGAATTTAATCTTGCCGCTGTTATGGTAATTCTAGCAGTATCTATTTGTCCTTCCACCCAAACATTATTATTGGCATAAATTAACCCATTTTCAGGTAAATCAAAAACTTCTGGATCACTTTCCTCTCTTATCCTGTAGGAGTCGCCCTCTCTCCAATTATCTCCACTATATTCAAATACTCTCTGAACTTCAACTTTATCATCCGCTCTCAGAGTAAAATGGTAACCTTCGACTTCTTTTTCCACCATATTGCACTCAACTCCCCAAATAGGAGGAGGAGGACCTAAACGCGCTTGCTCGCACTCCTCGGTTTCATAAACTTCTTCCCCAAAAAATAATCCACCCGCCTGAGCTTCATCCTTAATAAGATTTAAATCGGAAATAACACTGTTAAAATCAAGTATAGGCACCGGGTATTCTTTTCCTGCCAAGAAAACTTCATCTTCATTGGATTGGGATGTCCAAACTCCGGGTTTGTATGAATAGGTGTCCGGATCATAGTATTCTTCCACGGAACTGGTGACTTTATTATTAGCTACACCGTCAAATCGAATTCCATTGTTAGAATGAATAGGACCATGCACGTTGGTTCCTTCTCCAAATCGCATAACATCATTAGCGGCAACAGAGTATTCGCTCCAAGAAGGCCTTCTGAACCTAACTTGAACTTTTCTTTTAATTTTGGGATGCTTTTTTGTCCACCCCGAAGAAGCCACATTTACTATAGTAGAATAAGACTC
>JAWOGA010000058.1:0-9125 GCA_046497225.1 Candidatus Moraniibacteriota bacterium
GTCAAGAACAAACCAAGAAAAACTTGGATATTTTGATTCAAGCAGCCCAAAAAAGAAATGAAGCTATAGACCATGTTTTACTTTTTGGTCCTCCGGGCTTAGGTAAAACTACTTTAGCTCATATTATAGCCAATGAAATGGGCGCCGGCATTAAAACCACTTCCGGACCGGCAATAGAAAGAGTAGGAGACTTGGGGTCTATTTTAACGAACTTAAATGATGGAGACGTTTTGTTTGTGGATGAAATACACAGACTCAATAAGACTGTAGAAGAAGTTCTTTATCCTGCCATGGAAGACGGCAAACTGGATATTATTTTAGGAAAAGGACCATCGGCCAGAACGATTCAACTTGATTTGCCTAAGTTTACTATCATCGGTGCTACAACTAGATTAGGAATGCTTTCTTCTCCTTTAAGAAACAGATTTGGAGCTATTTATAGGCTTCAGTTTTATGAAAAAGAGGAGATAGGCCAAATTATAAAAAGATCAGCCCACATATTGAATGTTGAAATAAATGAAGATGGCTGCCAAGCAGTAGCTTCCTGCAGCCGGAGAACGCCAAGGGTGGCGAATCGTTTACTAAAAAGAGTCCGAGATTATGCTCAAATAAAAAACTCTGAAATAGTCAATGAAGATATAGTCAAAAAATCGCTTGGAATGATGGAAGTTGACCACTTGGGATTGGAGCCGGCAGATAGGGATATATTAAGAGCGATGATAGAGAAGTTTAATGGCGGTCCGGTAGGCGTTCAAACGATAGCGGCATCCGTAGCAGAAGAAAGCCAAACTATAGAGGATGTTTACGAACCTTACCTTTTACAAATAGGAATGCTTGAAAGAACTCCGCGAGGAAGAAAGGTTACTAGACTGGCTTATCAACATTTGGAAATTGATTTTCCGGAAGACGATGAGCAGGGAAGTTTATTTTAATGTCGCGAGGATTAAAAATTGTTAGCCAATCTTAAAAAAATCAAAAAACCGACTCTGTATGAGTCGGTTTTTTGATAAATCAATCTTGCCGCTATTTAAACTTCTATAATAACCGGGAGTACCATCGGCCTGCGCTGTGTTTTTTGAAATAGGAATTTTCCCACAGAATCCCGGATGTTATTTTTGATATATTCCCAATTAGGCTCTGCTTCTTTGGAAACAACATCATTGATGATTTTTTTGGCTTTCCTTTTGGTCTCGTTAACTAGATCAAAGTTTTCTTTGACATAGATAAATCCCCTGGATGCCACTTGAGGCTCTCCAATTACTTTCCTTTTTTCTTTGTCAACTATTGATATGATGGTAAACATTCCATCTTCAGCGAGTAACTGGCGGTCTCTTAAAACGACATTTCCAACATCGCCAATTCCCAAGCCATCTACCATGACATAAGAAGAGGGAACTTTTTCATTGGAAAGGCGTCCTTGTTGATTCTGATTAAATTCGAAAACTCGTCCGTTGTCTCCAACTAAAACATTTTCTTTTTTCATTCCTATTGATTCTCCCAGCTCTCCGTGAATTTTCAGCATATAGTAAGTTCCGTGGATGGGGATGAGGTATTTGGGTCTAACCAAACTCATCATCATTTTCAAATCTTCTTGTCTGGCGTGTCCTCCGGAGTGTATATCCATCATCTTGTAATGGATTACATGGGCTCCTTTTTTGTAAAGAGTGTCCTTTAGCCCTTGAACTGTTCTTTCATTACCCGGTATAACCGAGGAGGAAAAAACAATAGTATCTCCATAATGAACTTGAATGTATTTATGTTCATTGTTAACAATTCTCATCAAAACCGCATTACCCTCTCCTTGAGCTCCGGTGCAAAGAATGGCTACTTTACTGTCTGGATATCTATGAGCTTCTTTGACGTCTATGAAGGTAGATTTTTTTGCATTGATATATCCCAGTTTTTTAGATATTTCTACGATATTTTTCATAGAATATCCTTCTACGGCCACCTTTCTTCCGTTTTTTTCAGCCACTTCTATAATTTCCTGAATTCGGCTTACCAGTGAAGAAAAAGTAGCGGTAATTACTCTGCCGCGAGCTTCTTTAAAGAGATTTTCTAAATTCTCCTTAATTTTGGATTCGGAAACACTGTAACCTTCTGTTTGAGAATCTGTGCTATCTGACATTAAAGCCAAGACTCCTTCTGACCCCAGGCGAGCAATTTTGGATATATCAGCCGGAACATCCCCTACAGGTGAATGATCAAATTTAAAATCTCCCGTGTGCATAATATTGCCAACTGGAGTTCTTATGAATAACCCAACTGAATCCGGGATGGAATGATTGACATGGAAAAATTCCACATTGAAAGCGCCTAAAGTTAATTTGTCGATTTTGCGAACTTTTTTTACATTGATAGGTGCTTGGCCTTTGTAGTCTTCTTGTCTTTTCATGATTATGCCTCGAGTCAATTCGGTGGCATAAATAGGCGGATTTCCTATGGCCGGAATAATTTGAGGGATGGCTCCTATATGGTCAAAGTGACCGTGAGTTATAATAACCCCTCTAATTTTTTTCTTGTTTTTCTTAAGATAATCAATATTGGGAATTATATAATCTATCCCCATCATTTTCTCTTCGGGAAACATTAAACCGCAATCAACAATGATTATGTCATCGCCATATTCAATGACGGTCATATTTCTGCCGATTTCTTCCAATCCTCCCAAGGGAATTATTCTCAACTTGTTCTTCTTGGAAGAGGATTTATTATTTTTTGAGAAAGTCTTATTTACAGAGCTTTCTTGCCGGGAGCTTTTTTGAGCTACCCCCTTCTCATTACTATTTTTTTGCATAATTTCTAATAGTTTCAATTGTTCAAAAAATATTTGAACAAAAGTTTGAATTAATTTTTAATTAAGCTTGAAGAAATTACTAGCGTTTAATTTTTATCACAACATCCATTAAAATAAATATCATTTACCTGTTCTTAATAGGTAACAAATTTAATTTGCAATGGAGTTAAATGTAAAAATTTAAAGCTAAAATAAATCAAACCGCTTTTAATAAAGCTTGTTTTATTTACAGTGGTTTGATTTATTTAAAGGAGAGGCGAACTTGTATGGTTTTTGTTAAAACACAAAGCTTTCGCTATTCTTCAAATTGAATATTTTAGAATCATTAAATATTAAGTGTAAGTATTTTTTAAGATAATTTTTTCTTAAATTCTTCCACTAAATCAACCGGAGTGGGGTCCTGTCCGTATTCCTGAGCTAAATAATATGAAATCCAGTCTCCCAGCACCAGTGTTCGTATAGTTTTATCTAAGAAATCGCTTCCTTGGATTTCTATGATCTCGCTTTCCATCCCCTTTTTTCGATAAAGTTCTGCAGTTAAGTCCATCCTTTCTTTAATTCTTTGATGGTCTTCTGTATCCTTTAAAATTAAAACGAAATAGTCATTCTTAGGCAAAGAAAACCCTAGCATTTCATTGTGATTTAATTCCGGAAAGTAATTCCAGAACGCCGGAGATTTGGAGTTTTCATTGATCTTAATCTTCCAATTTCTGGCAACAACTTTAAATCGATTTGAAGCGTAAATAACCGGGATTTTGTTTTTAGCCTTTTTGGCCAACTCTTCCCCAAGTACTTCTGTTTCTTTGGGGTTGATTTTGGAAAACCTGGTTATCTTATCAGTTAAACCTAAATTTGTCAAGACCTTGTGCATAGCCGCGAAAGCGTAAGTGTTGGCATACCGAGGTTGAAAATGAGGGAAATCTATTTTGTATTTAACGTGGGGAATATTGTTTTCTTTGGCTATTTTTTCCACTTCGCCACCTTCTGAGAAGGCTACTATTGAAGATTTTTCTTCCAAGGCTTGTTTAAAGCAGGCTATTGTTTCCTCTGTGTTGCCGGAGTAAGAAGAGATAAACACTAAAGAATTTTTACTTGCTTGAGGAGGAAGGTTGTAGTCTCGGCTTATGTAGATAGGTAATTTGAATTTTTTTTCTTGATTTTGCAGGTAACTCGAGAGTAAATCAGCGGGAAGAGCCGAACCTCCCATACCGCAAACAATTAAGTTATCAAATTTATTTTTATCAATTGTAATTTTTTCAGCAAACTTTTGCCCGGTTTTCATCTGGTTGGGATAATCCAGAATAACCTGGCGAAGATTGTATTTATCCATATTTTTTTGTTAGAAATTATAGAATGCTAATTTGGACGAGATGTTAAGAAAGTTATTACAAACAAGGGAAGTAAAGGCGAGGGTTTGGTTTCTGTATATTATAGCTCTCAAGCAAAGACTTTATTTTCCTTAGTTAAATTTAATACGAAATATAACTGCAATTATTTAGAGTTTTTCAATTGTTGAGCTTATGTGTTTACCGACGTTGGATTATTTTTTAATTCTTTTGGTGTTTTTATACCATTCATTAATTTGTTGAAATCTTAGAGACAGGTTAGTGATAGATTCTGTGTCTACTCCTTTGATTTTATTATTTAATATATAAACATAGTTTGGAGTAAATAAGAATGTAGCGGGAATTTCTTCAGCTATTTTTTCCTCCAATTCATTGTACTTCTCTTGTCTTTCTTGGATGTCGTGAATTTTTCTGGATTCTTCAAGGATTTCATCAACTTCTTCTTCGTCAAATAGTGTTAAATTTTTGCCAGGATCATGTTTTTCGGATGAGTGCCAAAAATGATACAAGTCCGGATCGTTTCCAAAATATTCTTGGCCAAACAGAAGCGCTTCATAGTCTCTTGTCTTAATGTAGTTTTGCTGGATATCGCTAACATCCAAAACAGAAATTTCCACTTCTACTCCTAATTTTTCCCACTGTTTTTCAAGAATTTCAGCAGTTTGACTCAAAGGCTCCCAATTAGCGCAAACCAAAGAAAACTTCAATTCCGTGTCGTCTTTCTTTCTTAAACCTTTATCATCTTGTTTCTCCCAATCTGCTTCCCGGAGTATTTTCTTAGCCTTTTCCAAGTCATATTTGTATTTTTCCACGTCTTGAGAGGAGCTAAAGTTGCCAAAAGATTTTAATATTGGAGAGTAGGTTTTTTCGGCGTATCCATCAAAAACTTCATTGATAATTTCTTCTCTGTTAGTTGCGTAGGAAAGAGCTTTTCTCACATTCTCATCGGCTAAAGGTTTTGATTTGGTTTGATTGTAGAAAACACTAAAATATCGGGGAATGCTGAAAGATTTAACTTTGGTGCTTTTGCTTTCTTCAAATGGTCCAATGTTTTCATAAGAAAAAACGCCAAAACCGTTTATTTCTTTTTTGTTATAGGCCTGAATTAATTCTTCTTCCGAGTTGTAGAAATTAAAATTAATTTTTTCTAAATAAGGCTTTTTGTTGTAGTAATCATCGTTGGAAATGAGCTGGTAGGAGATAATGTTGTCTTGATTGTCTTTTTTGTAATCGGCAAATTCAAATGGTCCGGATCCGACCGGTTTAAGATTGAATTCATTAATCAGAAAATTCCCCGATGAAATACTTTCAAAGATGTGTTTTGGCAGAATTCCAAAAGTTAGCTTGTTTAAAAATGGACTAAATGGTTCTTCCAGGGTGAATTTGATGGTTTGGTTGTCAACTACTTCTACTTCCGTGTCTTGAAAATTTCCTCTTAAGGTGCTCTTGAATTGAGGATTTTGAATTAACTTAGTGGTAAAATAAATATCTTCTGCGGTTAAATCTTTGCCATCGTGCCATTTGATACCCTCTTTAATTTTGACGGTGTAAGTCTTCTTGTCTTCTGAAACCTCATAGCTTTCCGTTAAGTCTTTTTCGATTTTAGCGTTTTTGTTATATTTAAATAAAGAAGAAAAAACCAAATCGCTGATAGTGGCATCTACTTCATTAGCTTGGCTGAGTAATGGGTTTACATAAACCGGTTTGCCAACGATTCCTTCAGTGTATTCGCCTCCTTGAGCGGGAACTTCTTTGGTGGATGAGAAATAATAATAAATTGACCAGCCGGCTAATCCTGCGACCAAAAGAAAGATTGCGCTATAGAGCATCATTTTTTCTTTTTTGCCAAAGATTTTAGCCAAAGACTTTATTTTTTTTGTAGAATCTTTCGTAAAATTTTTTGAATTATTATTAGTGTCTTTCATATAATTTAGCATCGTTACAAATTAATTTTACTAACAATGGAAATCAATCTAATTTAATTCTTTTGTAAAGAATTAAATGAAAATGATTTCAATTCGCAACGATGTTAGTTAATAGTTTGAGCGGAAATAATCAGGGAGATTAATGAGTTTATGATAAACAAAGACCCCAGGACGGCTGATGCCCAAAAGAGGAATTTTTCCAGACCTCTTTTGGTGTGGAATCCGCTGAATCCTCCGCCGAAAGTAGCTGATAATCCGGAGCCTCTATTCTGAAGTAAAACAGACAGAGCCAACAAAAAAGAGATAATCAACTGAATATAAGATAATGTTTGTAGCATTTTTTATAATTTAATCTTCAATAAAATATGATAATAGATAATTTACTAAACTGATCACGATCACGCCCCAGAAAGCCGGCCAAAATCCTTCTATGATAAATGATGGCAAGATAAATGAAACTAAAAATAATAAACTAATATTGATAATTACAGTGAAAAGTCCGAATGTCAAGATTATAAAAGGAAGGGAAAATAAAACCAAAACAGGTCTAATTAAAACATTCACAACTCCCAACAAAAAACCTCCCAGCAAGAGGTTGCTTAAAGTTATTTCCATTTCAACTCCTTCTATAAACCGAACAGCTGCATAAATAGCAAGAGCGTTAATTAAAACGTGTAAACTTGCTTTTACCAATAGTTTTTTCATAAAAAACACAATTTAATACTACGCTTTCTTTTTGAAATTATTTTTTTCGAAAAAAGTTTTGTAATTGCTGAGGTTGATAAACTCATCCGCCTCTTCAATTAGTTTATGAGATGAGCTCTCCTCAAAGGCCATCACTTCCACCCTGACTCCCTTGGTGTACTGAAGAAATTTAACCAAAGGAATATAATCACCATCTCCGCTAACCAACACAACCACATCTAATTTCTCAGCCATTTTAATGGCGTCAACTGTAATGCCCACGTCCCAATCTC
The DNA here is from genome assembly GCA_046497225.1 of Candidatus Moraniibacteriota bacterium. Lineage (GTDB taxonomy): Bacteria > Patescibacteriota > Minisyncoccia > Moranbacterales > DUUL01 > JAXHLG01. The sequence continues at coordinate 7,046 of JAWOGA010000058.1, forward strand.
CTTTTTTAACGCCCCCTTTGAAAATTTGAAGCTCCTTGGTTTTGAGTTCAAATCCACCTTCTACCAAAGAATCAAAAAATTTCTCTTCCAGTCCTTCTTGAGTGGTGACTCCATAAGCAATGGCGCGAATAAGCTTTCTTTTAGATCCGGCAAATCTTAAAATTTCTTTAAAGTTTGTTTTTTTTCGGTGTATCTCTTTAGCGCTGTAATACATATTTTGTATATCAACAAAGACACCCACTCTTTGATCGGGAAATCTAGACATATTTTTTATTTAAAGTTTGCTTACCAAAGTAAAACAATAGTATTGAATAATTTTTATAGTCAAACGAGCTATCCAGTAAAATAAGCAATTCTAAATTAATAGTACTTTTATTTATTGCTTTTGTGAATAGAATCTGAAAAACAAAATTTAATTAGTGTAGCAAGTCTTCCTTAAAATATTTTAAAATGTAATAACTTCCGCAAGAAACAATAATTCTTTATCTTTAATTTTTTATTGTTCTCCGGATTATTAACCTTTAATACTCAAATCTTTGATGATTTTCTTGTATTTTTTTTCATCTCTTTTTTTGAGATATTGAAGAAGTTTTTTTCTTTGTTGAACCATTCCCAAAAGACCCTTCCTGGAATGCTTGTCTTTAGGGTTAATTTTTAAGTGAGAAGTTAATTTCTTGATTTTCTCAGTAAACAAAGCAATTTGGTATTCAGCAGAACCGCTATCTTTTTCGTGGTTCTTGTAGTTTTTAGTAACCTTTTGCTTTTGTTGCTTGCTTAAGGCCATAACTTTTTTCACCGCCCCGCCGGATTCGAGATTCGAAACGGGGAAGCTTTCGATTAAATTTATTATACAATCTAACTAAATCATAAACCTATGAAATCTACCTGACTTGCAAGGATTTCATATACCTAAAAAAAGATTAACATAAACTAATAAATTTAGCAATAGCGTAAAGAATTTTCTTTACACGTGTGTTTTTATCTGAAGAAGGCCGACCAGCAGGGATGAATCATTGGTGATTAGTCATTATAGATTGATTAATGCTGACAAGCAAACGAGTTTTGCTTTTATTTTTTCCTTCAAATTACACTTGTAGATTTTTTAAATTTTATGTTATGATCTTTTTGTTATTTGATAGCTGTTAATTTTATATGAATAGAATTCAATTTTTAAAAAAAGTTATCCAAGAAGCCGGGGAGGAAATTTTAAATTATTATAAGATAAATACTGGTGCTGAAACCAAAAAGGACGACAGCCCTCTTACCCAAGCCGATTTGGCTTCCAATGAAATTTTATCCGAAAATCTTGCCGAAACCGGTTATCCTGTTTTATCCGAGGAGATTGCTGATGATAAGAAAAGATTGGCAAGTGACAAGGTATGGATTATAGATCCGCTGGATGGAACCATGGATTTTATTCAAGAGACGGGAGAGTTTTCTGTTATGGTGGGACTAGTTGAGAATGGCAAGCCTGTTTTAGGGGCTGTTTATCAACCGGCAAGCGGGGATCTTTTTTATGCCGAACAAAACAAAGGAGCTTTTTGGGAGAATCTTCAATTAAAAAGTAGACCTCAAAAAATTCAAGTGTCCGGAGTCAAAGACCCTAAAAATGCTCGCATGGTAGTAAGCCGAAACCATTTAAAGCCGCAGGATCAAGAAATTGCCGAAAAATTACAAGTAAAGGAATATAAAAAAACGGGAAGCAATGGAGTGAAGATTTGTTTGATAGCCAGAGAAGAAGCCGATTTTTTTATTAACTCCGGAAGCGGAATGGGCGAATGGGATAGCTGCGCTCCGGAGATAATTTTAAGAGAGGCCGGCGGTATTGTTACCGACATTGCCGGGGAAAGACTTCTGTATAACAAAGATAATCCAATTAACAAAAAAGGCTTAGTTGCTTCTAACGGGAATTTTCATGATCGGATATTGTCTATTGCGTCTAAACAATAAAATTTAGGAATGAGCGAGAATAAAAATTTAAAAGGGTTTGTTTTGTGGTTTACGGGTCTTTCCGGAGCCGGCAAAAGCACCATTGCCGATGAGGTTTACAAAAAATTAAAAAAGAATGGCAATAAAATTG
>JAWOGA010000079.1:0-9786 GCA_046497225.1 Candidatus Moraniibacteriota bacterium
ATTTTTCGATTCTTTCTGCAGCAGCCTGCATAAATTTAAAAGTTACCCCCACTCCGGCAAGCTCGGAAAAAGGATATTTGCTATCTTTTCTCTTGGGATCAACTACCGCGGCAGAGTCTGGAATGTCCTCGGGGACATGATGGTGATCAAGTACAATCACATCAATTCCCTTTTGTTTAGCATACTCAACCTCTTCCACGTTAGTAACTCCGCAATCAACGGTAATAATCAAATCCGCCTCTTTGCCTTTTATATAATCAATTGCGTTCTTATTAATTCCGTAACCCTCCTTGTCTCGATCGGGAATATAGCAAAAATTATCTACATTCATTTCATCAAAAAACAAGTGCAACAGGGCTGACGATGTTATTCCGTCCGCATCATAATCTCCATAGATACAAACCTTTTGCTTGCCTGCAGCTGCTTCCAAGAATCTTTTCACTGCTTTTTCCATATCCTGGAGAAGAAAAGGGTTATGCAAATCCTTTTCATAATCAGGCATAAAAAAGCTTTCCACCTTCTTTTTTGTGTTTACTCCGCGATTAATAAGTATTTTCTCCGTAGCAAATTCAAGTTCCTCAAACTTTCTCTTGGATTGAGTTTGATTTTTATTTAATATCCAATTTTTTTTCATTGAATTAGTAATGTTTTGGATTATCTTTATCAATATTTGCTCCGCTTTCTAGCCTTGCAAACTCTTGACAAAAGACAACAATCTTAATAGTAATTTTTGCATTCAAGACAAATCACTCTAGTTTCAAAAAAATCAGCCTCTCTTTCCAATAATTCCAAGGCCAGTCTTCCTCCGCAATTAGGACAAGTCAAGCTCTCCGAAAAATTTCTATCCCCAATGAATTCATCAAAATCCGGACTTTTCTTGTCTATGTTCAATATAAATCTTTTGTTTTCCAAAAGCATATTGATTCTCTCTACTACTTTTACCGGCGGCACCGTATCCCTAACAAGAAAGTCATCCGCTCCCAATTCCATCATTTTATCTTTATCTTCTTCTCTACCTAAATGAGAATTGACCGCCACCGGAATACCGGAAGTGGCTGTATGCTTCTTAAGATTTTCCAATAACTGAAATCCATCCATTCTGGGCATTATTATACCGGTAAAAATAACATCGATATTATTATTGTCAATTTTCCCTAACGCTTCCACTCCGTCCTTAGCTGAAACAACTTCAAATCCACTATTTGTAAATATTTCCTCATAATTCTCCCGTATCAAATCATGATCATCCACAATTAATATAGTATTTTTTTTATTTCCACTTTTCATTTTATCGCATTAATAATTAAATTCCGCCAATAAAACAATAGAAGAAAAAGAATAATCCTAATCAATCTTAACTTTTACATCCACCGTTATGGAAGGCTTATCTTGATACAAAAAAGCAGGGTTTATATCCAATTCCTTAATCCAAGAGTTTTCCCATCCCATCTCAGCTACATTATAAGCCAAATCAGATAAAGAAGTTATTTCCAGCCCTTGTTTTTCTAGAATTTTAAATATTTTTGAATTCTTAATCTTTCTCTTAATTTCATTTTTATCCACAGGTAGAATCCAAATAATTTTCTCATCAAATACTTCCGTTAAAACACCCCCCACGCCACACATTAAAACCGGTCCAAAAGAGGAGTCTTTTTTGATGCCCAAAATAAATTCAACACCGCTCTCAATTTGCTCTTGAAGAATAAGCTTTGTACCGGGAAAGTTTTTCCATAAATATCTTCCCGCTTTCCGTAAATCCTTCTTGTCTTCAATTCCGGCAACAACACCTCCTTTATTGGTCTTATGCAATACGGAGGGATTATCAATCTTTAAGATGCTTGTTGATTGCATATTAAAATGATCCAATCCGGACTTGGAAGCAAACTCTTCAGCGCCCAAAGAGTTTATACCATACAACTCAGCTAACTCCACAGCTTCTTTGTAATAAAAAACTTTCCTACTATCCCCAACCACTCCCTCATAAATCTGATAAGCTTTCTCACTTCTCTTAGAGATGGATTGAACGAATTGTTTCTTTTTTTTGGCTTGGTCTTTAATCAATCTCAAATAAAGAATGCTATTTTCCAAAGCCTTAGTCAAATCAGACGGAAACCTAAATGGAGACTCGTTTGCTTCTTGTTGGCTTGAAACAGAACTCATCACTACGGGAAAAATCGGAAAAAAGGACTTTTTTGATCTTTTTTTAATTTTAGATAAGATGCCTTTTATATCCGTTTGGGATTGAGGGGTAATCAAGGCCACAACAAACCCTATTTCTCGATTTTTATGCAGTGCCTTAAGCGCATTATCATAACGCTCCGGATCAGCATCGCCCAAAACATCAATCGGATTCTCCACCGATGACTCGTTCGGCAAAACTTTGCTAATGGAATCTTTCAGCTCCTTGGGAAAATCATAAATCTTAAGCTCTCGACTTTTTTCTATTAAATCAGTCGCTATTACCCCGGGCCCACCGGCATTGGTAAGTATTACCCCTTGGTTTCCTTTAATCTCCTTTTTGTTTTGATTTAAATGATTAAATAACCTTAAAGCATTCCAAAAAGACGCAATGTCATCAAAAAATAAGCCTCCCGCTTCTTCCAGGGCCGCTCTTGCCACATCCACTTCCCCGGCCATAGAACCGGTATGAGACTGAATAGCTTTTTTAACTTTCTTGGAATTGCCCGCCTTTAGAACTAACACCGGCTTTTTACGAGACAACTCAATAAGCTTGTTTCTAAATTCCTTTCCAAAACTTATGCTTTCCAAATAAAAACCGACTGCCCTTGTACTTGAATCGTCAGCAAGGTAATCCAAAAAATGGCTTTCGTTTAAAACAGCCTTGTTTCCTAGCGTGACGACTTTGGAAAAACCCAGTTTCTCCTCAATGGCCATATCCAACAAGGCTGTAACAAAAGCCCCGGATTGAGAAACTATGGCTACATTCCCTTCTGGAACTTCTCTCTTGGCAAAAGAAGCATTAAGTTTAGATTGATTATTTATAATGCCTAAACAGTTAGGGCCTAAGATGTTTAAATTGTATTCTTTGGCTAATTGTTTTAATTCTTTTTCTTTCTCCGCTCCTTTTTTCCCCGCTTCGGAAAAACCGGCTGAAATTATAATAATGTTTTGTATGGGAGTATTTCTCCAAGCGCAATCCTCCACCGCCTGCACCACCAACTTAGCCGGAAGAGCTATTACAACCAAATCAATCTTATCTTTTACATCCAGAACTGACGGATAAGCTTTGATGCCCTCTATTTTGTAGTGCTTGGGATTGATTGGGTAAATCTTGCCTTTATAGCCGCCGCTTTTTAGGTTTTGTAACAAAATATTTCCAATTTTGTCTTTTTTGTTTGACGCGCCTACGATGGCGATAGATTTTGGATTTAAAAGTTTTTCCATATTTTTATTTTAGAATTATTTTAGCCTTTATTAAAGTTCAGATTCTTCGGAGTCGGCAATTTATTATTTTAGCGATTTTATTTTATCCAGAACATCTGCCTCGCCTTTTTTAAGTTGTTTTTTGTGTAATAATCCATTAGTAGCGCCCGGAACGGCAACCACTGAACCGCTATTCATCATCCCCCAGGCTAGTCCTTTTTTAATATCTCCACTCTCCATATAAGCCGACAAAAATCCGCTGGCAAAAGAGTCTCCGGCTCCTACCGTGTCTATGACCTCTTTAGCTTCTATCCCCAGGGATATCATCTCTTCTCCATTGTAAGCGTATGCCCCTTTGGCTCCATCCGTTATAATCACATTCTCAACTCCCAGTTCTTTGATCTTTTTCAATAAAAACTCAGGCTTGTCTTCAATTTCAACGCCTGTGTTTTTTAAAATCTCAATAGCTTCATCTCGATTGATAAAAATTATTTTAAAATATTTTAAGAAGCTTGTTAGATCTTCAATTTCATTATTTATCTGATAACTGCTTGGATTTAAAGCTAATTCAGCCTTCTTTTCTTTAGCAAAATCAACAATTTTTTGAAATTTTTCACGAGTATGTTTCTTCTGAGAAGCCACAAAAACCCAATCAACTCTCTCTCTAAATTTTCCAATAGCTTTATCCAGGTCAAACCAATTAACCGAATCGCCGGTTCTTAAAATAATATGGTCTTTATTTTTATTGTCTGAAATAATTACCGATATCTCGCTCTCCTCATTCCCTCTTTGTTGCATATAGTTTTTCTTGATATTGAGCTTGGAAATCTTCTTAATAATCCATTTTCCGGACTCCCCTTTGGAGGTTCTGGCAAAAACAAATGGCTTGATGCCATTTTTTGCTAATCCGGCAGACACGTTAACCGCGCTCCCTCCAACTTCTTCTTTAAAAGACTTGGCATACTCCTTAGCTCCAAATTCAAAGGCCATGAGTTTTTTAGCTGTCAAGTCTTCCGGATTATCAATAATTCTAGTTTCTTTTAGTTGCACAAAAATATCCTTCGTTGCCGAACCTATGCAAATTATTTTTTTCATGAAAAATATTTAATAACTTAAAATTGCTCAATAAACAATAAGTATACGTATTTATTTAATCGCCTCTACTCCGGGTAGTGATTCGCCGGATAAAAACTCCAGCATCGCTCCTCCGCTCATGGAAACATAATCAAAATTTTCAAGAGAGGAAAATCTGTTGACAGCCTCTAGTGTCTCCCCTCCTCCGATAAGAGAAAACGCCTGCTTATTAGACTCAATAGCATCTATTACGCCTTTGGTTCCAGAAGAACAATCATCCGCTTCAAACATTCCCAAAGGACCATTCCAGATAATAGTCTTGACTTCTTCTATTTTAGAAACAAATTCTTTTACCGTTTCTTCTCCGATATCTAATCTTTGTTCCTCTTTTCCTTTAGGAGAAAAATCTTTTGGTAAAAGAACTTTTTCCGAAAAAGAAATTTTTTCATCCAGCGCTTCGTTGGCAGTCATTCCTCCCACTAAAATATAATCGTAATTCTTCTCCAAGGTTTCGATAACCGGCAGCTTGGTTTTTATTTTTGCTCCTCCAATAATAGCAACCGCAGGTTTTTGGGGAGATTCTTTGGCATTGGATAAATTTTCAAATTCTTTTGCAAATAAAATACCCGCAGCTCTCTCCTTACAAAAAGCGGGAAATTTCGTTATAGAGGAATGGTCTCGATGGCTAGCCGAAAACGCGTCATTAACATAGACATCGAAATTACCTGCAATTTCTTGAGCAAAATCTTCATCCCCTTCTTTCTCTTGCTTCCAATATCTAATATTTTCCAGTAGCAATATTTTTCCGTTGGAGGATTTTGCTAAAGCCAAACTAATATCATCAATATTCTCAACCAATTCAATTTTCTCCTGCAACAACTCTTCTAATTTGTCCTTAATCGGAATCAAAGAAAATTCTTTTTTCTTTTCGCCTTCGGGACGACCCAGATGAGAAACCAACATAACACATTCAGCCTCTTCTTTGGCATGCTTTATGGTTTCTAAGGCTTTAATAATTCTAATTTCTTCGGTTATTTCTCCATTTTTTATCCCCACATTAAAATCAGATCTTATGATAACTTTTTTGTCTTTTAGATTTATGTCTGTTATTTTTTGCATTTTTTATAATTAATTATTATTTAACCGTCTATCTCGGTCTAATTTGAAAGTCTAAAATTCATTTTTTGCTTTTGATGCTCCGAATATTCTTTTTCTACAAAATTTTTCATTTTTTCTTTGAATATTTCTTTTTCAAAAGGCAGGCTTTTTTCTCTTATATACTCGGGATCAAAATCAATTTGATTTAATTTCTTAATCGCTTCCACTAAGGCCTTTTCTTTTTGTTCATAAAATAAAATTCCCGTTCTTCCCTCTTCAATATTTTCCACAATGTCTCCGGAAGCATAAGCTATCACAGGCCGACCGCTTGCCAGCGCTTCAATAGCAACAATTCCGAAATCTTCTTCCTGAGGAAAAACAAAAGCCTTGGAACGAGAATAAATTTCTCTCAATTCTTCATCGGAAACTCTTCCAATAAATTCTACCGTCGGTCCGGCTATTTTTTTCAAATTCTTATATTCCGGTCCTCTGCCGATAATTTTTAAAGGCTGTTTCAGTTCATTGCACGCCTTTATTACCAGATCCATCATCTTATATTTCATCATCCTCCCAACAACCAATAAATAATCATCCTTCTTACCATTATACAAGTAAAAATTATTAACATCAACCGGCGGATGTACAACCTCTGCTTCCCTGCCATAATATTTTTGAATTCTTCTTCTAACAAAATAAGAATTGGCTATAAATCTATCTACTCCATTAGTGGAAAAGTAATCCCACGTTCTTATGTAATTCATAAAAAAAGGAGCAGTTTTTTTAAGAAAACCCGGAAAGCTAAATTCTTTTATATAGAATTGGCAATCGTCCCAGGCATACCTCATGGGAGTATGGCAATAAGATATATGGAGAGTATCCGGAGAGGTGATAATGTTTTTAGCAAAACTGGAAGAATCAGACAGGACAATATCATATTTATCAAAATCAAACTGTTCTATCGCCGTCATCATTACCGGGGGGAAAAGTCTGTGATGATTTTTAGCTAAAGAGGAATTTTGCAAAAAAGAAGTTTTGACGTTTTTATCGCTAAATTTATGATGAACTTTTTCTGAATCGTGGACAAGCGTGAAAATGGGAGCGTCCGGCCAAATCTCAGACAAACATTCAAGCACCCTCTCCGCTCCTCCGTACTGAACTAGATAATCGTGTACTAAAGCAATTCTCATACTATTTTTGTGCTATTTGTGTATTTATTTAATACTACTGCCATAATTTAAACAAAAAAGGAAATTAAAAGCTTTACTGAATAAAAACGGAATTTCTATACACAAAAATCCAATTAAGCGCTGCGATACTTCCGGCTCCACAACTCCGTTACAAAAGCGGTGGCAACAAAAATTGAGGAATAAGTCCCAAAGAAAACTCCAATCAAGAGGGCTAAAGAGAAAAATTTAATAGTTTCTCCTCCAAAAAAGATAATTGCCAATAAAACCAAAATAACGGTTAAAGAGGTGTTGACAGAACGCGGGATACTCTCCTTGGCTGATTTATTCACAGTCTCTTCAAAATCCTTGGCTGCGCCGGCCTTTAGTAAATTTTCTCTCACTCTATCAAAAATAACAATAGTATCATTAACACTATAACCTAAAATAGTTAGCAAGGCTGCCACAAAAGGAATCCCCACTTCTACATTGTAAAAGTGACCCAGGAAAGCAAAAATGCCTAAAGTAATTAAAATATCATGAGCCAGAGCAAGAATGGCTCGCATCCCGTACTTCCAACTCTTAATCGGATAAGAAATCCTTCGAAAAGCCCAGGATATGTATAAAGCTACACCCAAAACGGCTATAACCACAGCATAAATCGCCTTCTCTTTTAATTCATTCGATATCACAGAACTAATAAATTCAGTTCTCAATACCTCCGACTCACCATAATTTTCTTTAATGTTTTCCTTGACTTGATTGTTAATCTCATCATCCACGGCTTGATATCTTATTATGTATGAACTTTCTTCAGAAGGCTGCACTACAAGCCCTGAAAGATTCAGCGAGCTTAAAGATTCGGATAATTCTTCTTTGCCGGGATCTTCCTTGTGAAATTTAACCTCCGTTAGCACTCCTCCGGTAAAGTCAATCCCCAAGTTAAGTCTCCAAAAAGATAATGCCGCAATGGATGCCGCAATCAAAATAGCGGAAACAACAAATAAATATCGTCTCTTTTGAATTATTTTCATGAATTAAATACAATTGTTACTTTTTCAAGTATACACAATTTGAAACAGTTAAGCAACAATGTTTTTAAAAAAAGCGGCAATCCCGAATGTTTGGAGTTTATAATTTCTATTACAAATTTGTTTATATTGAAAAAAATCTACTCCAATGATATATTAAGAAAAGCTTTAATCTTAAGAAACTCAAATAAATATGGCTGGAAAATTCGCTCATCTTCACATTCATACTCACTATAGCCTGCTTGACGGATTGTCCAAGGTGGATGATCTCCTGGATAAGGTAAAAGAACTGGGAATGGACTCGGTTGCCATAACCGACCACGGAATAATGTATGGAGTGCCGGAGTTTTACGAAAAAGCAACTAAAAAAGGGATAAAACCCATAGTTGGATGCGAGTTCTATCTCAATCCCAACGGAATGGAAAAAAAGCAGTCCAAGGCCGACGATATTCGACATCATTTAGTATTGTTAGCCAAAAACAACCAGGGTTATAAAAATTTAATGAAACTAGCAACCGAAGCTCATTTAAAAGGATTTTATTATAAGCCTCGCATAGATTTACAAATTCTGGAAAAATATTCCGAGGGACTCATTGGTCTTTCTGCTTGCATAGAGGGTGAAATTCCCTCTTTAATCATCTCTCAGAATTACCAAGATGCTGGGCATATCTGTGGGAAAAAAACAAGCCAAAATCCAAGAAGAAACGCAGCTGGCAAGCAAGCCGTCTGAGCAGATCACTCAAGAAAAACCGATTCCTCCGGAAGAAAAATCAGACTCCATCAGTCAAGAACTGGCCTCCCATGAAAAAGCACAGGAGGAAAAGATTCCCGAGGAAAAAATCGAAGCCCAACCAGTTAAAACCAAAGCAGAGCCGCCCAAACAGGCACCGGCCACCCAGCCACAGAACCACTTCTGGATCCAGGTCGGCGCATTCAGCAGCCAGCAGAATGCCAATGCCATGGCAGAAGAATACAAGAGTAAAGGTTACGATGCTGTCGTGCTCGCCCCATCACCCACAGACAGAACGAAACTCTATCGTGTCCGCCTGGGAGGATATCCTTCCAGGGAAGAAGCAGAAAGAGCGAGGGATAACCTGGCTCAACAAGAAAAAAAGCAGAAGACCGATTATTTGATAATCAGATAATTATCGAAAGGCTCAGCCGTCAAATCACTCGGAATAATGAGGAGGGGTCATCTCCTTTCAAAAGGGCCGTGCAAAAAGGGGGGTCGATTGAAAATAAGATGGTCGGACCTCCTCCTGGCGGCGGCCAGCGGCGTGCTAACGGCTCTCTCCTTTCCCAAGTTCGACTTCTCTTTTCTTGCCTGGATCTCCCTCATCCCCCTGTTCTTTGCCCTTCTCAACAAATCTCCCAAACAGTCCTTTCTGCTCGGGTTGATTGGCGGTATATCCTTCAATGCCATCCTCATTTATTGGATTCCCGATGTCCCTTCCCACTACGGAAATTTTTCTGTGGGGATGAGCTTTTTGATCTTTCTTGTCTTCGTCCTCTATCTCGCCCTCTACTGGGCCCTGTTTTCCTGGTTATTTGCCCGGATGTGGAGGGTTTATCCTCGACTCGTCTTTCTTCTCGTTCCGTTCATATGGACTTCTTTAGAATACATCCTCACCCATCTACTTACCGGTTTCCCCTGGGGACTTCTCGGCTATACCCAGTACAAAAACATCTGGTTTCTGCAACTGGCTTCCTTATCCGGAATATACGGGCTTTCCTTCATGCTCGTGCGTTTCCAAAGCCTGTTCGTCTTCTCAATGGTAGAGAGGCGAAGAACCCCCTTTTTTCTCGCCCTTATCCTGATTATTCTCCTCCATCTGGGAGGATGGGCGGTTATAAATCCCCCCCTCGAGGAGAAGGAGCCGTTTAAGGCAGCGGTAATTCAAGGTAATGTGTCTTCCGATATTTATTGGGACCGGATTTCAGAGCGGAAGAAAAGAGGTCTATTCGACCGTCACATACAATTGTCCTTCCAGGCATATGATGAAGGATCCAGGCTCATTATATGGCCCGAATTCACC
>JAWOGA010000005.1:0-12031 GCA_046497225.1 Candidatus Moraniibacteriota bacterium
CGGGGAGGGTAAAATTTTTGAAAAAAAATTAATCCAGGTGGTTAATGACGGCTCTTCCGACAAAACAGTTGAGCTGGCCCAAAAAGCGGGAGCTGATTTAATCGTATCCCATGAAACCAACAGGAGACTTGGGGTCACTTTCAGGACAAGCGTGGAAAACGCTCTCAAACAAGGAGTTGACATAATGGTCAATATTGACGCTGACGGCCAATTTGACCCGGAAGATATACCCAAACTCATCAAGCCTATCCTACAAGGAGAATCGGATATGGTTATTGCTAATAGATTCGGTAAACACAAAGCTAAAGATATACCTTGGATCAAGGACTTTCTTAATAGATTTGCCGCCGGTATCATAGGATTTTTCTTGAATCATAAAATTGATGATTTGACTTGCGGATTTAGGGCTCACAATAGAGAGGCCCTTCTAAGGTTTAATATTTCCAGCATTTTCACTTATACCCAAGAAACTATTATAGACTCCATCGGCAAAAATTTAAAATTAAAGTGGGTACCGGTTGAAGTAACTTATTTTGCCGATAGGGAATCTAAAATGACTAAATCTATTTGGAAATTTATTAACAATTCCTTTAAAATAATTCTAAAGGCAATTCGGGATGTACGGCCATTAAAATTTTTCGGCTGGCCGGGATTGTTTTTCGTTTTTATTGCTCTTATTGGATTTGGATTTTTCTTCTTTCAATACATCCAAAATTTTAAAATCTCTCCCTATCTGAATTATGTTTTCTTTTCTTCCATTTCCCTTCTCCTGGGCATACAATTACTAATTTTTGCCCTAATAGCCGATATGATCCGCTCTAATCGTAAAATTTCCGAAGAAATAAGCTACCATTTAAAGAAAAATAAATATTTTAAATAAAGCCACTCTATGAAAATACTTTTTATTTCCCACTCTTATCCACCTACTGTGGGAGGAATTGAAAAACAGAATTATGAGCTTTCCAAAGAGTTATCCAAGATAACTAAAACTAAAATAATAGCCAACAGAAAAGGAAAAATATTTTTGCCTTTCTTTATTCCCTGGGCTTTTTTGAAATCCTTTTTTCTTATGACTAAATACGATGCTTGCCTAGTAGGTAGCGGGGTTTTAGCCCCGGTGGCAAGATTGTTAAAATTTTTCCATCCCAAAAAGAAATTCTTTTCCGTAATACATGGCTTAGATATCACCTTTTCCCAAAAAGAAGGATTTCTGCCCAAAATTTACAAAAAAATCAACATTGAATCCTTAAAAAAATTAGACAAACTCTTCGCCGTCGGGAATGCTACCATAGAAGAAGCATTAAACGCGGGAATTGATGGAGATATTTGTAAATTTATTCCCAACGGAGTTTCCGAGGAAGATCTCAAAGAAAAGCACTCAAGAAAAGAACTGGAAGAATTATTTGGAAAGAATTTGAAAGGAAAAAAAGTAATACTGAGATTGGCAAGATTTGTTCCCCATAAAGGCACCAGCTGGTTCATAGAAAATGTAATCCCAAAGCTTCCCTCAAATGTCGTAATGATAGCAGCCGGCAATAGAGTGGCCAAAAACACCGCCGGAGATAAAGACGACTTCCTAAACAGTGAAAAAGTTATTGTGGAAAAAAACCTGCAAGATAGGGTAAGATTAATGCCCTCCCTTCCATGGTCGGACGTAAAGATATTACTCAATACCGTTGACCTAGTAGTTTCCCCTAATATTAAGGTTATCGGATCTATGGAAGGCTTTGGAATAAATGCCATTGAAGCCGGAATGTGCGAGAGGGTGGTATTAGCATCCAATCTAGAAGGACTCAAAGACGCAATAAAAGAAGGCGAAAACGGCTTTTTAATAGAATCGGAACAACCAGATAGCTGGGTAAAAAAAATCAATGAAGTATTGGAACGAGGAGAAGATCATTTAAAGAGCGTCGGTCGAAAGAGCTATGAATATGTAAAAGAAAATTACAGCTGGGAAAAAATAGCCAAACAATATTACAACGAAATGAAAAAGACCAACATAAACAAATAATAAAAAATGGTTTTGATGTCTCGCCGATTGACACCAAAAACTATTTTCTTTTTACTTAATTTTAGTTAAAATAACACCTCAAGAACTAAGTATTTCTTTGGAATCAATAATTTTAAAACGATTAGAAACTAGGGATCTTGTAATATAAAATTTATTCAGCAGCTATTTTATGGAAATAATCCTAGAATTATTAAAACTTAATTTTGCTTTAATTTTCCTGCTTTTTCTGCCGGGTTATTTTGCCTTGAAGGCATTGTTTCCAAAAAATAATTTTTTTAGTCCAGCCGGAGAAATCACCGTGTCTTTTGGTTTTAGTATTGTTATTTCAAATTTTTTAATGATGTTTATAGATAGAATGGGGCTGAAGATAAGCGCCTCAAATGTCTTTTTAGCCTTCTTGGTTTTCACGGGTCTAACAGCTTTAATTTACTTCAAGAGAAAAGAAAGAAAGAAATCCGTAAAAAACCGGGAAATTAACTTCTCGAAAGGATGGATGGCTTTTTTCTCCATACTAATTTTGTCGATTTATGCCAGATTGATATATTTAACACCCAAAATAATTCCCCACACCACGGATTCCGGTCATCATATGTACTGGGTTCAACATATTCTTGATTTTGCACGTCTTCCTGATTATGGAATTCCGGATGTTATTATCGGGGAACATATTATCTTTGCTGCCATAGCCTCCTTATCGGGACTGGGAATAGTAAACGCTTTGCCGGCTATTGTTTTGTTTTTAATTAACATTTTTTCTTTATTCGCTATTTTCTTATTGGCATACCAACTCTCTAAATTCTGGTTTTCCCAAAAAAATTCTTTCACGATAGGCCTCTTGGCAATGTTCGCTATCGGAGTTTTATATGCAATTTCTTCACCTCAAGCCAAATACATAAACGGGGGAGTGGTAGGAAATATGATGGGAGGATTATTTATTCCGCTCTCTCTTTATCTTTTCGCTAAAGCATTAGAAAGAAAAAATCAAGCTCTTTCGGCTTTAGGTGTTCTCTTTATCGGAAACTTGGCTTATACTCATCATTTATCAACTTTCGTTTATTTATACGTTATAGCGGGGTTATTCTTGGCTTTTGGTTTGTTTTTTTTGATTTTAATTACCCGAGGAGGGAAAATAAAAGATTTTTGGAGCAAATTAAATATTATTATTAATCTTAAGTCTTTCTTAACCGGAATATTTTTAATTCTTTTTGTTTTCATAATAAGAGTTCCCTCTTATTTAAACCCTTCGGCTATTGACACCGCCGTAGGAAGCCCGTCTAAGTCCACAAGAACAGGAATGGAGTTAAGTGATTTAATTTTATCCACAGGGCCTTGGCGATTTTTCTATTCCGTTCTGGCTAGTCTCTTCTTGTTTGGAATAATTTTTTTAACTATAAACAAAAAAACGGCTATAAATAAATTTGCAAATAAGTTTTTTTATTTGAAAATAAAAGATAATGTATTAGCGGGAATTTCGGCTTGTGTAGCATTGGCGTGGTTTTGGATGATTTTTGCCATGAGCAGTTTTCCGGATCTACTCAAAATAGACATACCCTCCGGAAGAATAGCCAACTATTTAACTTATCCATCAGCTCTTCTCAGCGTTATTGGTATTTTTTTCTTAATAAAACCGGTAGTCAAAAGACTTCCGCAAGTTGCCTTCATTTTCTTTTTTTTGATAATCTCTACCGGGATCATCTCCGGATCTGCTGATATTTCTGAATTTTACCCCGAAAACAGTAAAAAAGAATCTGAAATGTATGCGGAGACATTCAAAGCCTCTCAATATCTAAAAGAAAAAACTACTGAAGAAGAAGTTATTTTGAAAGATCATGTTTATCTGCCGGCTGATTCTTGGGTTAAAGTCTTTTTGATGAGAGGATATGAAAGACCTTTATCCAGAGCATTATTAAAGAGATACGACGATCCGGTTAAAGACAGAGAAACCTGCACCAGAGATATGATAGCCATTCCCGACACAGAAACGGGAAAAAATTGCTTCGAGGAGACTTCTACAAAATATATTATCCTAAGAAACGGATACGACACCCAGCAATTTGAAAAATCGGAAAATTTCTCCAAATTATATGCCAGCGAAAATGTAGTTATTTATCAAAAAAATTAAACCCTCTCTTATGAAAAAAAGTTTTTTTTACGTTTCTCTTGCCGCATTGATTATTTTTTCAATTTCGTTCTTGTATTACCAGGAGAAGAAGCAAAGAACCGAAGCGGGCAACAAATACACCATAACAACCTTTTCCACCACAAAAAACAACTACAACCCCGAAAACAAAGAAACTCGAGAAGTTTTTAATCTTTTAATTGAAAATAGTTCCGAAAAAGAACAACAATACAATGTAGCGCTTTTAAAAAACGATTCCCCTCTGGGAAACAAAAAAGTCAAAATCCCCGCCCAATCCAGAAAAATAATTGAAATATCGGATGATACGGCGCAAAAAATAACTAGAGATTCGCGCGATTCCTTCAAATATGAAGCAAAAATATCCTGGAACGACAACTCAAGATCTATTTACAAAAAAATTTATATCGACTAAACTTCTCTTTCATCCTTAGAGCAGTCTCAGAAATATATTTAATTCAAGAAATTATCAAAATCAATGAAAAAAATTCTTTTATTTACTCGCCCGTTAAATCCCCCCTGGGATGAGGCTTCTAAAAATCTCGCTTATGAAATCGCTACCAAAAGCCAAAGAGAAAACTTGGCTTTTGATGTTTTTTCCTCATCCAATTCCCCGGAAGCGGAAAAATTCAAGACGGAGAAAATTCATCAAAGAAAAATCTACAAAAAGAACCAGTTTGATGCCGTGGAAAAATTCAGACTGATAACAAGTTTTTTATTTACCAAAATTAAGGCTGACATCGTCCATTTCTTATTCACCCCTCGACCCCTCACTTCTTTTATAATTAAATTCAGACTACTCTTTTCTAAAACAAAAACCATCCAAACCATCGCCACTATTTCAAAAAAACACCTTCAAAACAAAAAAAGACTCCGGAAAATATTATTCGCCGATACAATAGTAGCCCAGTCCGATTACACTTTCAAAAAAATCAAAAAGCAGGGCTTCCAAAACTTGGAATTAATTTATCCCGGAGTCGATTTGAAAAAATTTCATCCGGGAGAAAAAAATCCGGCTTTATTAAAAGAAAACGGGATTAAAAAAAATGATTTTGTTGTTCTTTTTGCCGGAGAATACACAAGACTCAAGGCTATTGACGATATAATGCAAGCCTTTCAGAAAATATACAGGGAAAAGAGCAACCAAGACGTTAAGCTGATTTTAGCTTGCAGAATTAAATCCCCTCAAGATAAAATAAAGAAAGAGCAGATAATTGAACTTTCTAAAAAACAAGGATTCTTTAAACAAATTATTTTCAAAGAAACAGTAGAAAATATGGCAGATCTTTACCGCCTATCCGACCTCAATATTTTCCCCGTCCGAGAGATGACAGGAAAATTTGATATTCCCCTGGCTTTAGTGGAAGCGATGGCTTGCAAAAAACCGGTAATAGTCTCCGATATTAAAGTTCTCCAAGAATTTATAGGCGATGAGAAAACCGGAATAATAACTCCCAAGGCTAATCCGGCAAAGCTAAAAGAAAACATTTTAAACGTTAAAAACAACAAACTGTTAAGAAAAAAGATCTCCGAAATCGGATTTGATTTCGCAAAAGAAAATTTTGACATTGAAAAAAACATTAAAAAATATCATCAATTATACCAAAATTTTAACAAATAATTTTTCATTATGTATACCATCAAAAAGGAATCTCAGCACAAACAAATCATGCAACCTCAAGATAAACAAGGACTGTCTACTATTTTTCACGTCGCCGATGAATTAATGCCGGAAGATGACAGTTATGAAAAATTGCTTAATATCTCCAAAAATAAAAATGTTTTTCATCACATTGCCGCTTTAACTGATATTCATTCCAAACCCGGCAGAAAGAATCCCACCGGTTCCGTTGTTGCCACCGAAGGCGTTTTAATGCCTCAGTTAAACGATTCCGCTCCTAACTGCGGAATGAGAATGATGAAAACTCCTTTTTTCAAAAATGACTTCAGTGAAGAAAAAATAGATGAACTTTTTCAAGAATTATCCAAAACCATTCCAACCAAAAGCTACTTGGGCACCTTTCTTGACCATGAGACTATTCTGAATATTTCAAGCCGGGGAGTTGAGCCTTTACTAGAAAAACTGGGCAAGGATAAATCTGAATTGGAAAACATTTTATTAAAAGGCAACATGTTTGGAGAAGAAAAAATTACCAAAAAAGAACTTTTTGAATCTCTTCCCCGTTTGTTTTTTAGAATAGCGCAAGGGCGACTCGGTATTCTAGGAGCCGCCGGTAATCATTTCCTGGATCTATTACTTGTTGAAGATATTCTGGACGAGAAAAACGCTAAAAAACTTGGAGTGGCAAAGGACCAATACGTGCTACTAATGCATACAGGCTCGGGAATGTTCGGTCAATATGCCAGCTATTTCTATATGCCCAAAAAGAAGGAACACCTCAGTCAAAAATTTGTATATGAACTTGCCCGCAAAACTTTTTTGAAAAATAACATTGGGTGGCATAAAACCTTGAAAAAAGATTTACCCGCCTACGAAAATAAAGATGCATTTTTTACTATAAGTGAAAACTCTGAACTCAAAAAACATTTTTTGGTGGCCCATAATGCGGCAGCTAATCACGGATTTGCCAATAGGGCTTTATTGCAAATAAAGATTGAGGAGACTATAAATAAAGTTTTCGGGAAAAAGGAATCCTTGCCTTTGGTGTATGATATGAGTCACATTTCTATTATGAAAGAAAATCATTTTGGAAAAAATGTTTGGGTCCATAGAAATGGTTCTGTTAGAGCTTTCGGTCCGAAAAAAATGAAGGGCATTAAACTTTATGAAGAAACCGGTGAACCTGTTTTTGTACCATCTTCTATGAGCACTCCCGCCTATCTAGGAGTAGCCACCGACCAAAATGAAAGTACTTTCTTCTCTGCTCCTCATGGAACAGGAAAATCGGGAAAAGAAACTTCCGAGGTCCCCAAAAACCGAGATGAATTGATTCAAAAAATGGACAGTAAAAAAGTTAGACTTTACAATGGAAAATCCAAGGGTATTATCAATCAAGATTCCTCCCGCTACAAAAATATAGAACCGGCTATTGAGGGAATGAAAAATAATGGAGTGATGAATCCCGTGGCTAAAATGAGACCCGTGGCTGTTTTAATGGCATAAATAGACAAAAATTAAAAAACGAGGAATAAAATAGGGTTTTTCAAGAAAATAATATAAATTTAACAACACAACTTTAAAAAATATGAAACTTATAACTATTTCCGGTTTAGATGGATCCGGCAAGTCTACTCAAGTAGAGCTGCTGGAGAAAAAACTTAAAAAGAAAGGGTTTAATATTTACAGATTTCACGTTATCAGTTTTTCTCTTGCCAATAAAATTCTAAAACCCGGAAAAAATAATCCCGGGGAGGCAAAGTCAAAAACAGCAGCAAGTAAAAGAAGTATTTTTTTAAGAAAAATTTCTCTTTTAATAGACATCTTTAGGTTTCGCCATTTTTATTTAATGAAAAATTATCGTAAAAAATATGATTTTATTTTGGCAGATCGTTACTTTTACGACCAAATAGCCAATATCAAATTCCTGGAAAACAATGCTTGCAAGAAAATTCCTTTATGGCAAAAAATAGCGGAAAAATACACTGTAAATCCTCATCAAAGCATTTATCTAAAAATAACCCCGGAAGAAATCTTAAAAAGAGATCGCGAAATAGAACAGGGTCGAGAATATTTGCTTAAAAAAGGAAAAATTTATGAAAAATTTGCCACTAGATGGAATCTTAGAGTCCTAGATGCTTCTCAGGACAAAAAAACAATTCACAAAAAAATAAACGAATACATTTAAATGCCGCTAATTTTATCCTTTGTTTTACTCTAATAATTAACACCTCTTGTGATGTCAAGCTTAATTAGAGCTTCATTTTGGCTTTCTTTGTCGGAATTGGCTTTCAATTTATCCGGATATATAATTCACGCTTTAATGGGCAGAATTCTAGACACCGCCGACTACGGGAGATTTAGTATAATTATCACCTTTACCACTATGGTAATTATATTAATAGGCCGCGGCTTGCCTATTTCTATGAGTAAATACTTAAGCGAAATCACACAAGATAAAGCAAATGGATATTTCAGAGTCAAAAAGGCCGCTCTTTATTTGCAACTCACAGTTGTTTCTTGTGTTACTTTAATTTATTTCCTTATTTCCCCTATCTTTGCCAAACTACTCAACGATCCCAGCTTAACAAATCTTTTTCGCATCTCCTCCCTTATTATTCCGGCTTTTGCCATGGCCAGTTTCTATGCCTACTATTTTACCGGCATCCAAGAATTCGGCAAAAAATCTTTCTTGAAGTTCTTGCGCTCCATCGCTAAAATATTTTTCATAGTGGGCTTAGGTTACTTTTTTAAAGTTACCGGAGCAATTATAGGCCAAGCCTTGGCGCCTCTGGTAGTGTATATAACCGGCTATTTTATAGACCCTTTCTCCAAGCTAAAATGCAAAAAAGAACCCAGTTTCAAAAATACTCCCTTGGATAAAAATTTGATGAAAAAGTTGGCCCAATTCGCGTGGCCGATAATTCTTTTTATGCTTTTTTATGAATTGATGATTTCTCTTAATCTCTACTTTGTAAAAGCTATGCTTCGGGAGGATGCTTTGGCCGGAATATACAACGCCGCTATGACTGTTAGTAGAATTCCTTATTATTTATTTTTCTTTATGACAGTTATCCTTTTGCCTAAAATATCGGAATCCACAAGCGCGGGAACAAAAGAAAAAACTCAAAAGCTCCTACAAAAAGCTTTTAAATACTTATTTTTGGGCATCTTTCCCACTGTAACCATTCTTTCTTTATTCTCGGGATCTGCGGTACGCTTTTTTTATGGGGCCGGCTACTCCGCCGCCGGTCCGGTAATGAGCATTCTTATTATTGGGTTTGGATTTTTAACTATTTTTTATGTTTTAACTTTTGTTCTAAATGGAAGCGGATTTAATAAATTCCCTATGTACATATCTTTACTGGGAGTTATATTAAATGCTTTTTTAAATTATTTTCTAATAAAAGAAATGGGTTTATTGGGATCCGCGCTGGCAACTACTATAACATCAGGTATTATCCTTCTGGCTGCCATAATTTATTCTAATCGAAAAATTATCAAATTTATTAATGTTTTTTCCATAACAAAATATTTAGCGGCCAGTTTGATAATTTACTGGGCGGGAACTTTCTTGACTCAAGGAAGATACATTTTCATATTATGGTCAATTCTTTTAATGGCTTTGTATATTACTTTAATGATAATTATGAAAGAAATAGGAAAAAAAGACTATGACTACATAATCAAATCTCTCAAAAAACAAAAAAAACCTTCCAACCTCTAATCGTTACAAAAAATTTCCCTATCAAGATCTTGACACTTGTTAAATTGATTCTTTAAATATATAATAAAAACAATGATCAATAAAATAATTTTATGAACAAAAATTTATATTTGGGACACCTTTTTCTATTTCTCCTTCTTGCTTTGGTGTTATGGGGTTCTTACGTCATCTTCAAGCCATTTCTCGTTGCCTTATTTTTGGCTTTTGTTTTATATACTCTTTTCAGAAAAATTTACTTAAATTTAAACAAAAAACTAGGAGGAAGAAAAAGTTTGAGCTCTCTCTTGATGTGTATTTTAATCATATTCATCGTAATTCTGCCAATATTTGGAACTTTGGGATTAGCAATTTCTGAAACAACCTCTTTGATTCAAAGTTTTCAAAACAAAGAAACAGGTTTAAGTTTGGAGCCGATCAAAACATTACCCATAATAGAAAATTTTAATTTTATTCCAAGCGAGATAGATTACAAAAGCCTTTTAAATAATCCTCAAATAACAGACAACGCTAAAAATGTCGGAGGGGTTATCATTGGGATTGCCAAAAGCGCCTATGATAGCACTAGCAGCTTCATTTTTATGCTGGTGGTAATGTTTTTCTCTTTGTATTATTTCTTTAAAGACGGAGAAGCCCTCTTGAAAAAAATGATGAAGGTTAGCCCGCTAAGCACAAAGCAAGAGAAAAAATTATTGGAAAGATTTGAGGCCATTTCAAAAGCCACTATAAAAGGAACCCTGATAATCGCTGTTATTCAAGGAGCTTTAATGGGACTAACCTTCTGGGCTGTAGGGGTTTCCGCTCCGGTTTTTTGGGCGATTATTACGGTCATAATATCTATTATTCCTCTTTTGGGAGCTGTTTTGGTTTGGCTTCCAATTGGATTAGTTATGCTATTACTAGGAAATATCTGGCAAGCCATTGTTATTTTTGCCATCGGAGGCATTATAGTAAGCAGTGTTGATAACTTCCTTAGACCGAAATTAGTTGAGGGACAAACCAGCCTCCACCCTTTGCTTGTTTTTTTGTCAACTCTTGGCGGATTAGCTGTTTTTGGCCCCATGGGATTTATTATAGGTCCTGTGATTATATCCCTTCTCTTAGCCTTGCTTGAGATATACCAAGAACAATTCAAACAAGAACTCAAATCATGCAACAATGCCCAATAACATTTATTCTAATAATTAAAATAATGAGCAAAATAATCCGGCATAGCCAATAAAATAAAAAGTCCTTAACTCCTAACTAAACAAAATGATACAAGAAAGTTATTTATATGTTATGATCCCGGTGATTGTAGGAGGAATAACTCAAATTACCAAATTCACTCTTTACTCCTGGAAGCACGGCTTTAATTGGAGTTATTTCTTTACTCATGGTCATATGCCCTCTACTCATAGCGCTTTTGTGGTATCTCTGATTTTGACTACTGGAAATTTGGCCGGCTATGACAGCGCCGCATTTCTAATCGCTTTTTCCTTGGGCATTATTATTATTGACGACGCTCTAAGACTAAGAATGTATTTGGGAGATCAAGGAAGATATCTCAATATGCTAATTGAAAACTTGCAAATGGATCCTAATAAATACCCCCGATTAAAAGAAAGAATCGGCCACCGATCATCAGAGGTAGTTGTTGGAATTGTTTATGGATTCATTCTAACCTCTCTTTTGATTTATTTTTTCTAAAACTATAGCCTCTAAAAAAGCAAAATAAAAAAGAGCCGGCTTGATAAGTCGGCTCTTAAATTTTTCATTTATCTCCTCCTGTTTAAATGATTGATTGCTCTGTAAATCTCCCTCTTGTCCATAGCGTCTCCCGCCATAAACCCTGCGCCGGCACCAATAGCGGTGCCAAGAAGGGTACTCTCCGTGTCATGGCCAAGGGCCTGGCCGGAAAGTGCTCCCGCGCCGGCGCCCAGCAATGCTCCATATTGAGCATTGTAGCCTCTTGCGCAACCGGAACACAAAAGACAAAACAAACACAAGGAAAAGAAAATCTTTTTCATAATAAACTCCTTACCAATACCGGTAGCTTGAGTCAAAAGTTCTTCTTCCTTCTCTGATTAGATCCAGAAGCTCATCCAAGGTGTCGATCTGGTCTCGATAGCCCCGCTGCTGATATCCCCCGCGAGCCCGGTCTGTTCTATGCCATTCCCGGGCCGCTTGGGCTCTCATCATCTCCTCGCGAGCCCACTCTTGTGAGCCGCGAGCCAGCGATTGTTGAGCTCTCCCCATATCGTTCAGATATTGGGGACTGCTAGATCCCATCCAAGCCGGAGGCGCAGACGGGTAGTTAAAGGTTGGGCGATCACGTAGAGACAAGTGAGGAGGATTTTGCATATAACCCTCCGTCGCACAGCCAACTAGCACAAAACCGCAAAAAATCACTACTGTCGTAAAAATAATCGCTCTCATATGCCCCCCTTGTTATGGAGATTTTTTACCTATTGCAAAGAACTTTTAAACACTTGATTATACACCTAAATACAAAAAATGTCAATATTGAAATTCTTTTTCAATGTGTTATCATAATAAATC
>JAWOGA010000060.1:0-35106 GCA_046497225.1 Candidatus Moraniibacteriota bacterium
CCGGCTATGCTTGGCATGAGAATATTGGTTGGATTGATTTTAACCCTTCAGGTCCTTACCCTTCATCGCCTAATCACAGTGCTAGAAGAGAAAGCAACAGCGATATATTAACAGGATGGGCTAGAGTAGTGGGGATCCAGCAGGAGCTAGCAGTGGGAAACTCCGGTGGTTGGGAAGGATGGATTAAATTAGAAGATGTTGATTTAAGTGATTTGGATAATTCTTATGCTTGGAATGGGGAGAATTCAGATGGAGGATTAGGTTGGATAAGTTTTGAAAAACTAGTGTTGCCGGGTGTTCCTCAATTCCAGGCTTGCCCGGAGACACCGCCGGCATTGAAAGTTGCCTTAAGTGATGAAGTGGCTAAAGAGGGGGAAAATGACTCTACGGTTAATATTGATGCCTGGTATGCTGAAACTTTTCTTAAATATGATGACTGCACAGATGTACTAAACATCCCTATTGTTGATAATTTTGATGATAGTAATGGTCGTAAATTAGTTGATGAGGATTCTTCTTGGAGTTTTAATAAAACAACACCGAATAAAAGCCCGGGCTTGGATGGTTCCGATCTTCTGGAGAAGACCGGTAGCGGTGCTGACAGGCAAATTAAGTCTACAGGTTTAGCGGATGTGGAAAAGGGAACAATAGTTGATGTTGAAATTGATTATACATCTCCTAGTACCGGTGATGATTTGGAGGATGCAGTAGAGGTTTGTATCTATGATTGTTCTTGTGAGGATTCTGACTATTTTGAAGATAGTGATATGTGCGACTGTGGTTGCGGCATTGAAATTGAGGCCAAAAGAGCTCATGGGGAAGGGTGGAAGGAAGATTAAATTTAAAAAAATCTCTTAAAGTTAAATATTTAAAAACCGTGAGTATCTTCACGGTTTTTATTTGGTTTTGAGGTATGGTTGTGGTATAGTTATGAGAATATTGTTTTAGAGTTATGTGGCGCTAAGTTTAATTGTTCACTTCTTTTTATTATGAATTATTCAAATTTGAACAAAGCAGTTTTGTTGGCGACTTTTTTTGGGGTATTGTTTTTCGGGGGGTGCATTGATCAAAGCCGGGAACACTTGCCGAAAAATGAAGATATAAAAAATAAAACCGCAAAAGAAACAAGGGAGATCCAGGGCAGCCCTAAAGAGAAAAGAGGGGAAGAAAATGTTGAGACAGAAAAAAAATCCCAAACAAAAGAAGTATCTTACGAAACAGCCGAGCCGATGAAAAATACTAAAGAAAGAGTTAAAATTAAACCTTTTGGAATCTTTATTACTCCCGATAACTCTCCTCTGGAAAGAGAACGTTTTTCTGGATATCACACGGGAGCGGACTTTGAGATATTGGAAGGAGAAGAAGAAAAAGACATCCCGGTAAAAGCTGTTTGCCCGGGAGAAATTTTACAAAAAAGAACCGCCTCTGGCTACGGGGGTTTGATAGCGCAGAGTTGTGAAATTGAAGATAAATCGGTAACTGTTGTTTACGGCCACTTGGATATTGAAAGCGTAGATAAGGAAATCGGCGACACCATAAAAGCGGGGAATAGAATTGGATTTTTAGGTAAAGGAGAAAGCGCGGAAACTGACGGTGAGCGCAAGCACTTGCACTTGGGAATACACAAAGGAGGAGATATTAATATTAAGGGATACGTGGACTCCGAAGAAAAACTCTCTAGCTGGCTGAATCCTTGCGAATATGTTTGCCGGTGATTGAGGTTTAAAATTTTGATAAACAAGCATCTGCCAAAAAGAGGATGTTTGTCTTATTTTGGCATTGAACCGGATTAATTTAATATAAAATTTCTTCTTAATTTCATTCAGTGGACATTATGACATCTCCGCATTGCTTGGATTCTTGTAGAACTTTAAAAACCTCGTCTATTTTGGGCTCCACGACTTGGAAGATCTCTCCGTTTTTTAAGGTGAGCTTCACAGTCCTATCATGTCGCTGGAAAACTTTTTTGACATTGCAATTTTTGATATGCTTTTTGGCGGCTTTCCATAAATGGCCATCCTCTTTTTCTTTGGCGTTGTGGTTATTTTCGGCATCTTGTATGTTATGATTCCTTTCGTTTTCTCCCGGAGTGTTTTTTGAAAACAAGGTGATTGTAACAACCAATAATGTAAGTATTGCCAAGAGAATTATTACTCTTTTTGTTTGTTTTTTCATATTTTTACCTTAATATTTTTATACATATGCAAGGATTATAATATGATAAACAAAAAATAGCAATTTAGAGCAGTCACCTAAATTTTTTCTTTCGAGGGATAGTATTTTAGCTTGGTTGCTGGGTTTTGCTTTTGCGATATAACTTCCTGATTTGCAGTTGTTTATCGATTTTATCGAGTTGCGTTTTTTGTCGTAATAGTAACATTTTTACTTATTGATAATTTAAACAAAAAAACACTTTGATAAATAACAAAACTCTGGTATAATTCATTAAAACAATGCTTTAAATAAGATTTATACTCATGCAAGAACAAGATTTAAATTCTGAAAAGCAAGTACGTACCAGATTTGCGCCATCTCCAACCGGAATGGTTCATATTGGGAATTTAAGGACCGCTCTTTTCGCTTGGCTATTAGCCAAAAGCAAGGGAGGTGATTTTTTGGTGAGGATTGAAGATACGGATCAAAAGAGGTTTCAAGAAGAGGCGACTAAAAAAATCTTAGACGCTTTGGATTGGATCGGGATAGATATTGATGAAGGCGTTTATTTAAATAAAGACAATCAAGTTAATCAAAAAGGCGGCTGGGGACCTTATATTCAATCTCAGCGACTCGGATTTTACAAAGAATATGCGGAGAAACTGATAGCGGAAGGAAGGGCTTATTATTGTTTTTGCGATTCTGATCGGCTAAAACAAGTCCGCGAAGAACAGCAATTGCAAAAGAAGCCACCGATGTATGATGGCGCTTGCAGGGAGACTTCCATTGAAGAGGCGCGCAGGAGAATAGAAAATGGAGAGAGTTGTGTTGTGAGATTGAAAGTTCCCA
Source organism: Candidatus Moraniibacteriota bacterium (assembly GCA_046497225.1). Lineage (GTDB taxonomy): Bacteria > Patescibacteriota > Minisyncoccia > Moranbacterales > DUUL01 > JAXHLG01. The sequence continues at coordinate 3,004 of JAWOGA010000060.1, forward strand.
AAAATGAAAAAATTGAATTTAAAGACAAAGTTTTCGGAAAAGTTTCTGTGGATAGTGATACCGTAGATGATCAGGTTCTAATTAAGTCTGACGGTTTTCCTACTTATCACTTGGCAGTGGTGGTGGATGATTATCTAATGGGAATTACGCACATAGTTCGGGGGGAAGATTGGATTCCCAGCGCGCCCAAGCATGTTTTGTTATATAAGTTTTTGGGCTGGCCGGTGCCGGAATTTGTCCACTTGCCCAATGTTTTAGGAGAGAATAAAAAGAAATTGTCCAAGAGACAAGGAGACGTTAGCGTGGATGAATTTAATGAGAAAGGCTATCTCCCGGAGGCTATGATGAACTTTTTGGCTCTCCTGGGATGGAACCCAAAAAGTAACCAAGAAATTTTTTCCAAGGAAGATCTCATAAAAACTTTTGATGAAAAAGGTTTGCATAAAGCCGGAGCGGTGTTTGATTATAAAAAACTGGATTGGATAAACGGATATTATATTAGACAAAAAGATGATGCGGAAATTTATGAATTATGCAAGCCTTATTTGGAAAATTATTTAGCTGAAAACAATTATGATGCCGACGATGAGAAATTAAAAAAGATCATTATTGTAGAAAAAGAGAGAATGAAGAAATTGGCTGATATTACAGATAACATTCATTTTTATTTTACCTCGCCGGAATATGATAAGGATCTTTTGCGCTGGAAAGAAATGGGTGATAAAGATCTCAAAGAAGCTTTAGAGAAGATGGAGGAGGCTTTAAAACAAATTGATAATTTTCAAAACTTGGAAGAGATCCAAGAAAAGTTGACTCACGCCTGCGGAGAACGGAAAGGAGAACACCTCTGGCCGTTAAGGGTTGCTCTTTCGGGCGAAAAAAGAAGCCCGAGTCCTTTTGAGATTGCTTGGATTGTCGGCAGGGAAGAGGCTATCAAGAGAGTTGATCTAGCTATAAAAAAGATTTAATTGCCGAGACTTTTATTGTAGATTAAATGACTTTTAAATAAAGCGGAAAAGTTTTGGTTGTTATTTTGCAAATAAGTAAAAAATTAAAAAAGAAAAATTGAAAGTGAAAATTAAAAAAATAAAATTTACTATAAGTATCCTTTTACTTTTTGGGGTAATGAATTTTGTTGTTCAAGGATTTGTGTTTGCTAATGAAACCGAAGAGGAGATAGATAAAATAGTTGAAGAGATAGAGGAAACTTGTGAGCAAGAAGGGCTTACGGAAGAAGAGTGCGAGCGTGCTATAAAAAAAGCAGAAAAAACAGATGATGAGGCTGATGAACTAAAACAAAAAATGAAAAACGCAGAAAGAATGGTGGATCTGAAACAACAGCAGCAAAAAACCCTGCGTAATCAAAAGGAGTTGCTGGACTTACAAATAAATGGATTGGAAAAAGATATCAACGAAGTAACAGTCAAGATTAATCAAGCCAAGCAGGAGATATCTCAAATTGAATCCCAAATCGGGAGCAAAGAAGAAAATATCACTGAAGCTAAAAAAAAGCTTTCTGAGATTATCAAAGTGTATCACAGAATAAATCAGGAAATTGAATTAAAAATGATGTCATCTGGCGGAAGTTTAACTCAAATTTTTAATCAATCCGAATATTTAAGCCAAACTTCCCGGCAGGTTAAAAATTCTCTGGATACAGTTAAAGAAGAAAAGGAAGAGCTAGACCAAAAGCAAACCAAGCTTAAAGAAAAGAAGGAGCAGCTTGATGATAGAGAAAAAGAATTGGCGGGAAAACAGCAAAATTTAAATTCCAAAAAACAAGAGAAACAAACCTTAATAGCTAGAACTCAAAATGAGGAAGCTCAATACCAGGCTTTGGTAGATAAAATTGAAAGTCGGATGAAAAGTCTTCTTACTGACATCGAATCTCTTTCTGACGCTAAAAAAAGAAGATTAAAAGAAATTCAAGAGGGCGCAATTGACCCCACAAGTGGAACAGCTTCGACTAGTTGGTATTATTCTCAAGGTGATAGTAGATGGGGAAAGGATAAGATTGCTGGAACCAGCTTAAGCATGGAAAAATGGGGTTGTGCTATAACGTCAGTAGCAATGGTTTTTACTCATTACGGAAAAAGCGTTGAGCCGGATGATTTGGCGAAAAAAGTTTCCTTTTTTACGAGTAGTGGTGACATAAAATGGAGAAATCCGGCTAATGATTACGGTATGAAGCTAGAGGAGAATACCAAGCATACCGGGGTTGATTGGGACGAGGTTGATTATTATATAGATAGAGGACATCCCGTGATTGCTTTTATTGCGTCACCTTCGGGTGCCGGTCATTATGTAGTTATTCATGGCTACGATGAAGACCACGAGGATTATGTAGTGCATGATCCTTATCCTTGGCCGGGTTTTTCTGGCGAAAGCGCTAATATCTTGTTGGACACGAGTAAAGAACTGGTTAGCGAGGTTCACAGCGCTTCTGTGATAGTTGACCAAATGATAGTTTATAAGCCGGAATAAATTGATTATTTGCTATTTGTTATTAGCAATTGGGGATTTTGTTGCAGGTTAATAATAAATTTTTATGAACAAAAAACAAGAGAAAATAAAGAACTTTTTAAGAGAGGCTGAAAAATTAAAACAAGTTAAAAGAAAAACCTATTTATCAAACAAGAAAGAACGAGAAAGCGCGGCTGAGCATAGCTGGGATTTGATTCTGATGGCAATGGCTCTGCAAGAATATTTTCCCAAAAAAGTTGAAACTCTGAAAATAATAAAAATTTTAGCTGTTCATGATTTAGCGGAAATTGACAACGGCGATGTGTTTGCATTGGATAAATCCCAAAAAGACAAAAAAATTAAACAAGAAAAAGAAGCTGCGGAGAGGATTTTTAATATTTTACCCAAAAACAAGAAATTGGAATTTTCAAGATTATGGCAGGAATATGAAGAGGGCTCTTCCATAGAAGCCAGAGTTGCAAAGGCTATTGATAGAATGGCTCCTATTGCTCAATTCAATGCAAGCCAAGCAATTGACAAAAAATTCAAAGTTAGCACCCAAGAATGCTACGATTATGCCATAGAGAGCATTAAAGAGTTTCCAAAATTGAAAAATTATTTTTTGGGGTTAATCAGGGAAACAGCGAAAATTAAAAAAGATAAAGTTGAATTTTAGTTTTAATGACAGGCGGGGGAGGGAATTTCAATAACAGAAATTTGACAAATAATGTTTTTTATTGTTAAATAAATCTTAATTCCCTATTTTTGGCATTTAGCAGGGAAGCGGGGATGAAATAGTTATTTGAAAAATCGATTAAAATGAAAAATTGGATTTGCATATTTGCAAATAAAGGAAGCGGCGGTTGAGTTTAAAAAATTTAAAATCTCGGGAGGAAGAGTTTATGGAAAACGTAGCAGAAGAATCATCAACATCATTAATTTCTGGCTTTTTAAATGATTTGGTTTTAACGGCTAAGTATTTCCAGAAGTTATACTTCCAAAAGGACGATTACAACTTTATTTCCGATGAAGAGTGTGCTGGATTTGCTCCAGTCGGAGAAAAAAAGGTGATTTGTCACTGTGCTGGCAAAAAGCACATGGAAAAAACTTGCAGAAAATTTTTGATTTACAAAGCTACCTTTGAAGGATTAGAAGCAAATTCCATGAAGATTGTAGATCAAGAAAATGTTGGTAATAAGAAAGCAATTACTATAATTCAACCGTACAGAATCAGGAAAAATTAAGTTAAAGTTAATTGTGTAGAGGTTTTAAAACCCGGAAGCGGTATTTATCGAAATCCGCTTCCGATCAAATCCAATTTTTTGTTTTAGAAATAACCAAGCTTCAAGTATCTAAGTTTTGAAACATTTAGCCGACCTTCCAATCCTTGGTGTTGAGAAAATTAAATATATGATGTCGCAAAATATACATTGTGCGACGCTTAATATATAAACAAAAAACAACATTAACTATAAAAACTATTGAGTCTATCTTTAATGCTCTTCTGATTTTATTGTGCCCCGCTCTTTTTGTTTCTGATTTACTTTGCTATAATTCAATTATAATAATTATTGTTTTTTCATGAATACTTCCTATTCGGCTTTAAATTCTTTTCAGACTTGTCCGCTTAAATACAAATATGAAGCTATTGATAAAATAAAATCCAAGAAAAAATCTCCTGAGGCTCAATTTGGGACACTTGTTCATGATGTGATGAAATTTATTCATACCGGAAATTTTACCCTCCCTACTCAAAAAGAGGCTTTGGAGTATTTTGCTAAAAATTGGATTTCGGATGCTTTTAAGGATGAGTTTCAGGAGCGTTCCGCTTTTGCTCAAGGTGTCAAAATTATTCAGGATTATTATAAAAAAAATGACCCCAATAAGTTTCAAATAGTTGATTTGGAATCGCGATTTTCTGTTGATGTGCAACAAGATGGTGAAATGCATATAATATCCGGGATCATTGATAGGATTGACAAAACCGAGAAGGGTTTTGAAATAATTGACTACAAAACTTCCAATAAACTCCCGCCTCAATCATCAGTGGATGAGGACTTGCAATTATTGATCTATTTGATGGCTTTCTTAAAAAGATACCCCGATTTTTCAAGAAATCCGGAAAATATAAAACTAAGCCTTTATTATCTAAAACATGGAACCAAACTTTCAACATATAAGACGGCTCAACAGCTAGAAGAAAACAAGGTAAACATTTTTGATCTTTTGGAGGAGATAAAAAAGTCTGATTTTCAGCCGAGTGTTTCGGCTTTGTGTGATTGGTGCGATTTTCAAGAAATATGCCCTATGTGGAAACATAAATTCAAGGAAGAAAAAAAGACCCCCACCGAACAAGAAAAAAAACAAATTATGGAGCAATATCTTGTTTTGCAGGACAAAATTAAGCAAGAAAAAAAACAAATTATGGAATTGCAGCAGAGAATTTTGGAAATTATGGAAGATGAAAAGGCCGATCGCTTGTTTAGCGAAAACAAAATTATTGCTAAAAAACCGTACAAAACTTATGAGTATGATGAAGAAATAGTTAAAAATGTTTTAGATGAGGCTGGTTTATGGCAAGAAGTTTTAAAATTGGATAAAACCAAGCTTAAAAAAGTTGCCTCTACTCTGCCCCCGAATCTTAAAAGGACCATAGAGAGCGCCAAATACATTAGCAAAGAAAGCTGGGGTTTGAGCGTTAAAGAGAATAAAAACAAATAAATCTTCGGATAATTTTAATTCCGTAGTTAAATTTTACCTGTTCAGGCTTGCTTCTTAAAAAATTATTCCCTTGTGTTATAAATCAAAATGGTAAATTAACGCGCTCTCCATCCTCCGTCTACATAAATCACTTCTCCGGTTACGTATTTAGATTCATCGGAAGCTAGATAGACAGCAGCCTTAGCAATGTCTTTCGTTTCTCCGACATGTCCTAGAGGAGTGTTGGATTCAATCATGTTTCTAAAATCATCATTCTCCAGCACAGGTTCGGTCATTTTAGTCTTAATAAACCCCGGCGCAATAGCGTTTACTCTTATCTCGTAAGGAGCTAAGTCTAGAGCGCTGGCATGAGTGGTTTGAACTACTCCTCCTTTGGAAGCGCAGTAAGAAACTGCATTTTCCAACCCGACTTTGCCTAAAATGGAGCTCATATTAATAATAGATCCATTTATGTGATGATCTTTCATGTGATTGGCGGCGGCTTTAACGCCGTAAAAAACTCCGAAAAGATTTATTTTTAAAGTTTTCTCCCAATCCTCATCTGTTTCCTCCAAAACATTTTTTGATGATCCGATACCGGCATTATTAACCATTACATCTACTTGACCAAATCTATTAGCAGTTTCTTCCACTAAATGTTTAACTTGATTCGCATCCGACACGTCGCACTTTATAAACTCCGCCCTGTCTTCATTTTCTTCATTGATTAAATTTTCTCCTTCATTGATGTCGGAGAATACTACTTTCGCTCCTTCTTTAAGGAATTCTTCTCCGATGGCTTTGCCAATGCCGGAAGCTCCCCCGGTAACAATAGCCACTTTGCTTTCTAGTCGCATATTTTTTTCTTTATTTGTTATTAAATCCTCTCTCAATAATAACACTTCAATAAAAATAATTCAAAATCCGGTCTTATTTTTTAGTGAAATTAGCTTATTTTAGTTCCAGTGTATTTTTTTCCGGAAAAAAGTTTTTCTAAATTTTTAGTGTTTTTGCCGTTAATTATAAAAACTTCCAAGCGCAGCCTTTGAGCATTTTTTGAGGCTATCGGATCAAAAGGAGTGTTAAGCCCCGGATCCCATTTATCTCCCACAATTTTTCGGAAATCTTGCCAACTTATTTCTTCAAATTTAGTTGCATCCGGATACTTGCGAGGGTCTTTGTTGTAAACATATTCTATGTTGGATAGATTTATAATTTTTTTTGCGCTAAGCCGCTCGGCAAGAATAGTGGCTACGTAATCCGTAGACCATCCCGGCCTCCAGCCTGCTGCAACCATAATCCCCTCCCCGCCGTCAAAGTGTTGATTTAAATCTTCTTTGGTCTGGGGATTTTTGTTGATGCGGGGATGGGCATATTTCCTAAAAATAGTTTTTATCAGATGGGCATTGAGTCGAGTGGCATGAACTCCAAGCCAATCCTGATCATCTTCGGTTAACTGAGAGACTTTGTTGGCAGCTTTCTGATAGCGCCTGGCAGTGTCGCCTCCTCCGGCCACAATTACGAATTTATCCCCCCTTTTAATTTGTTCTATAATAGTTTTTTTGAATTTTTTTAAAAAATGCCAATCAATATTATCCGGAACGATTAATGATCCTCCCAGGGAAATTACAAAAAGATTTTTCATTGTTTAATTGAAATTTAATTTTTAAAACAACAACCAGCCGGTTGATAACCTTGATTTTTAGCTTCTTCTTCTGAGCTAAAACAAACTCTGTTTCCCGGCTTGATTTTTTCAGCCCAAGTGCAGGTTGAGGAGTGGTATTTATCTGAATTTTTAGAACCAACTAACTGGCATTCTTTATTTTCTTGTTTTTTATTTGCGTTTTCGATGTTTTCAGACACACCCTTTCTTTGAGCAGCTTCCCCTAGAGCCATTGCTTTTTCTTGCTTCGGGTTTGATGCTTCAATGTTATTTAAGGAGACTTTGATTTGTTCTGTTTTTCTAGTCTTTTCTTTTGTTACTCCGGCTTGAAAACAAACAACGGCTATCAGAATAATTGCTAAAGTAAATAAGATTCTTTCTTCATTGTTTTTCCAAAAATTTATAGTTTTTTGCTTAAATTTTTCGAATGAATTATTTGACATAAGAATAAATTAATATTACAATGATTTTTAGTGTTGTTGCAAGTTAAGCTTGTTTGTTTTTGCTGAACTTTTTGTTGGCAAACCTTGATTTGCTTTGGTTAATGTAGTAAAAAGCGACTTTGCAACAGTTTTAGTTTAATAATTATAACTTGCTTTTATTGAGATGCCAAGATTATCTCAGTTTAAGTTTGATTAAGTCATATGTCACAGAAAAAAGCCGGTGGTTCAACAAGATTAGGTAGAGATTCTATTTCAAAGCGCCTTGGGGTGAAAATTTTTGGCAGTCAAAAAATCCAAAAAGGTCAAATCATTGTTAGGCAAAGAGGTACTAAATTTAGGCCTGGAACAAATGTGAAAAGATGTAAAGATGATACTTTAATGGCATTAACAGATGGAGTGGTTGAATTTGTAACCAAGCGTGTCAAGAGATTTACCGGAAAACCCAAGAAAACCAAGATTGTAAGTGTTAAATAGAAATCTTCATTAAATTAAATTACAGAACAGTAAAAAATTATTTAAAAAAACTCCTTGTTTGTGGCAAGGAGTTTTTTAAATTATTTCTTCCCTCTTTTCTTTGCAGCTGATTTAATAAAAGATAAAAATAGTGGATTTGGGTTCAAGGGGGTTGATGTAAATTCCGGATGAAACTGGCTTCCAACCATAAAAGGATGTTTTTCTTTTGAAATTTCAGCTATTTCCATTAGATTTTTATCGGAATATTTACCTGAAAAGATTAACCCTTTCTCCTCCAAATTTTTTATATAATCGGGATTTACTTCATATCGATGGCGATGCCTTTCGTTAATTAAATCTTTTTTGTATGCCTCGTAAGCTAAGGTTTCTTTTTTAATCTGACAGGGATAATTTCCCAATCTCATAGTAGCTCCGTATTTTCCTTCTTTTAGATTGTCCTTCTGTTCCGGCATTATATCGATCACCAAGTCTTGAGCTTCCGGATTAATTTCGCTTGTATGGGCGTTTTTAATCTCGGCTACATTTCTAGCAAATTCCACCACCATTAATTGCATGCCATAACAAAGACCCAGATAGGGTATTTTGTTTTCCCTGGCATATTGAATGCAATTAATCTTACCCTCTACTCCCCTGCTTCCAAACCCTCCGGGAACTATAATGCCGTGATATTGATCTAATTGTTTAAGATTATTTTTATTTTCTTCTAGCTCTTCTGAATTTATCCAATCTATCGCCGGTTTTTTGCCTGTTTCGTAACAAGCATGTTTTATAGCTTCTATGACTGAAATGTAGGAATCAGATAGCACGCATTCTCCTGTGCCGAAATATTTGCCCACTATTCCAATTTTAACTTCTTCTTTTGCGTTTTTAATATTTTTTACTAGCTGTTTCCATTCTTTAAGATCTTCTTCTCCCGGATCCAGGTTTAACTTATTTAAAATAACTTCACTTAGGCCATCTTTTTCAAAGTTTATAGGGACTTCATAGATAGACTCGGCATCCGGGGCAGAGATAACAGCCTCGTCTTTTATGTTGCAAAAAAGGGCGATTTTTTCTTTCCTTTTTTTGTCTATTGGCGCTTCACTTCTAGCGATTATTATGTCCGGTTGAACACCCGCTTCGTTCAGAGCCCTGACTGCTTGTTGAGTCGGCTTCGTTTTCATTTCTCCTATCATTTGAGGATAAGGAACATAGCTTATCATAACAAATAAAACATCTTCGGGCTTTCTTAACTTCATTTGGCGAGCTGCTTCCGTGAAGAGGTCATTTTCGTAATCACCTGTGGTTCCCCCGACTTCAATTATTACAAAATCAGCATTGTTGTTGTCCGAGGCTTTCTCTATTGTTCTGATGATTTGATCTGTTACATGTGGAATTATTTGCACGCATTTCCCTTTGTATTCCAAGTTTCTTTCTTTTTGAATTACTTTCCAGTAAACACTTCCGGTAGTCATATAATTTTCTGACGGGAGCGTAGTTTCTAAAAATCGCTCGTAATTTCCCATATCCTGGTCTGTTTCTAGTCCGCTTGATAGTACAAATACTTCCCCGTGTTCAGTCGGATTCATGGTTCCCGCGTCGACGTTAACATATGGATCCACTTTTATTGCTGTTACTTCAAATCCTCTGGATTGAATAATTTTTGCAATAGAAGAAGTGGCTACTCCTTTGCCTATTCCGGACATGACTCCCCCGAAAACAAAAATATATTTGGGGTTATTTTTTTTGGCCATTTTATGTTTAATTAATTTTTACAATATGACTTAATTACGGAGTTTGTAACTATTTTAGAAACTGCCAAGAAAAAACCGCCTCCCCCCTAGCGGCCTCAATCAAAATTTTTGTGTTTTTAACAATGGCAGCGTTCGAAATTTGGAAATAATTATTTAAAAAACACGCAACTCAATTATTATTCTATTCTTCTTCTTCAATGATAACTTTTAATTCTGCTTCTATTCCGTGATTGAGGGATATTTTAATTTCATATTCCCCCGCTTCTTTAATTTGTTTGTTCATTTTAATGTTGCTTTCTTTTGTGTCAATATGTTTTTCTTTTAAGGCTTTAACGATATCCTCTTCAGTAACTGAGCCAAACAGTTTTCCTTTTTTGGCTTTCTTTCTTATTATAATTTCTTCTTTTTTGATTTCTTCAGCTAGTTTTTGATTTCTTCTTAACTCTTCCTTGTTCTTTTCGAGCTCTTTTTTTAACTGCTCCTCAACTTTTTCAATGGCTTTTTGAGTAGCCGGTTTAGCCATTTTCTTGGGAATAAGGTAATTGCGCGCAAACCCATCGGAGACTTGTTTGATTTCTCCAGCTTTTCCTAATTTTTCAACCTCCTTTAGTAAAACAACCTTCATTGTAGCCAAGTTACTTTTTATTCTTTAATCCTCCTATTCTAATATTATCAGATGATTTTTTATTTGCAAGGGTTTGTTGAAAGCCGGCCCGTTTTTCCATAATCAAAAACGACAGGATTACCAGTAAAATCCTTGGATTTATTTGTAAAAATTATTAGAAAATTTAAAATAAAATAATCTTTATTGTCCTTGATTAATTTCTTGATAAGCGCTTGCGGCTGCGATAGCTCCCTCACTTGCCGCAGTGATTATTTGTCTAAAATTATTTGAGTTAGTGGTAATATCGCCCGCGGCAAACAAACCTTCAATGTTTGTTGTTTGATCTTGGTTGGTTTTAATATATCCTCTCTCGTCTTTCTCTATTTCCATTTCTTCCAAGTGACTTGTATCCGGAAGAGACCCAATCTCAACAAAAACTCCGTCAAAAGAAAGCTCTTTTTCCTCTTTATAGGGGTTGTCAAGGACAATTTTTTCCACTTTTTGTTCTCCCTTGATCTCAACAATGTTTGTTTGTGAAACTGTTTCAATATTTTCTTTCTTGTTTACTTGTTTTACGTAAGAAGGCACTGCGCGAAGCTTTTCAGCTCTATAAAAAATAGCTACTTCTTTGGCGTATTGAGAAAGCAGCAAGGCGGCATTTAAAGCGGAATTTCCTCCGCCGACAACGGCTACTTTTTTATCTTTAAAAAATGGCCCGTCGCAAGTGGCGCAATAAGAAACACCTTTCCCCGCCAATTTTTCCTCTCCCGGAACTCCCAGCTTTCTAAAAACTGTTCCGGTTGCTAAAATAACCGTCTTGGAGTGATATTTTTCTTTATGGGTAGCTATTTCAAATAATTCATTATTTTTTTTAACGGAAATTATTTTTTCTTGTAAAACTTCGCTTCCCAGGGTTTCTGCGTGTGATTTCATTTTTTGGCTTAATTCTGCGCCAGAAATACCCGGAAGACCGGGATAATTTTCAATTTTAAAGCTTTCGTTCATGTAGCCGCCGAATTCCTCTCCAATTAAGAGATGATTTATTTGAAATCTAGAAGCATAAATAGAGGCGGTTAATCCGGCTGGACCTGTTCCCAGAATAATTAAGTCTTTTTTTATCATTTTTATTGATGTTATTTGTTAGTTTTTTCTGAATCAAAACATGCTTTAAAAGCATTTCCTTGAAATGAAAAACATTAAAACCTACAAGTAAAATTTTTGAATTAGATTAGCATTTTGAAATAATGCAAAAAAAGCGGATTATTCCGCTTTTTTTAATTCTTCCATAAGGGCTTCTTTGGATTGAACGCCCGTTATTTGTTTAACAATTTCCCCGTCCTTAAAAATAATTAGAGTCGGAATGGACATAATTCCATACTTCTGAGCAATGGAAGAGTTTTCGTCAATATTAACTTTTCCTACTTTAGCTTTGCCTTCAACTTCTTCAGCCAATTCATCTATAATAGGGCCCATCATTTGGCAAGGACCGCACCAAGGCGCCCAGAAATCTACCAGCACAGGCTTATCGCTTTTCAAGACCTCCTCTTCAAAATTATCCTCTTTAAATTCAATAGCCATACAATAATATTAATTTTTATTTAACTAAATAATTATATTTTCAAATACTTAAATGCGTATTACTTCCCCAGCCTCCTTTCTCTGTTGGCAAAATCTTCAAGTGCTTTTTTGAGTTCCGTTGCGTTAAAATCCGGAAAGAGCTTTTCTGAAAAATAGTATTGAGAGTTTTGTGTTTGCCACATTAAAAAACCGGCGCTGTTGTGAGGGTCATCTTCCACCCCTGTCCTTATTACAAGATCAACCGAGGGCAGTTTTGAACTTACCAGGTAACTTTGAAAAGCTTCTTTGTTCATCTTGAAATCACGTGCTTTATTACGAGCCTCTTTTTTAATTTCTTTCACAGCATGAAGAATGTCATCATCCCCACTGTAAGCAAGTAAAAAATTCAGAAAACTGCCGGTGTGATTTTTGGTTTTTTCTATTCCCTCTTCCAGTATTTTTTTTAGCCTTTTTGGGAATTGTTCTTCCCAACGGCCAATTATTTGAATTTTTGTTTTATTTTCAAATATATCTGAACTATTAATAAGTTTCTTAAAATATTCTTCATAAATCTTGAGAAGTTCCCTTTTTTCCTCAAAGGGCCTTTTGGTGAGATTATCTTTGGAGGAACCCCAAAAAGTAAGACTCTTAACTCCCATTTTTAGAGCTTCTTTGCTTAACTCTTCTATAGCCTCCGCGCCTGCTTTGTGACCTTTCCAGGGTTTCCTATCTCTTTTTTTGGCCCACCTCCTGTTGCCATCAGGAATAATCGCCACATGGTAAGGCATTGATTTTTTGTTAAAATCCATTACTATAATTATTTCTTAAAACATACACGTAGGTGTTTTGTGATTTTCTGTAAAAATTTTAAAACAAACAATAATAATGAATCAATTTATTTTAAAATAAATTGATTCTATTTAAATTACATACTAAATTCTTTAGTAATAAATAGCAACCCCGCGCTGACTGCAGCTTTATTTTTAGTGATCTCTTTTTGCAATATATTCGGCTATTTTTCTAAGAAAATCATAACTTTTATTGTTTTTAAAATCAATTTTTTCAAGGGATTGAATTGCTTTTTCTGCGAAGTCGGCAGCTAGATTTTCTGAATATTGAAGCGAGCCTGTTTCTTTTACTATATCTTGAAAAATTTTCAACTCTCTTTTGGATAACTCTTTTTTGTTAAATATTTGTTGAAGGTGCTTTTTTTGCTCTTTGGTTGCTTTCTCTTTCGCTTTGATATAAAGAAGTGTTTGCTTTCCTTCTATTATATCAGATCCCACCGGTTTTCCCAGTTTTTTTTCATTGCCAAAAACTCCCAGTATGTCATCTCTAATTTGAAAAGCTTTGCCTACCGCTGATGAATAATTGGAAAGAAAATGAAAAAAATCATTTGAATTCTCGCCGGCCAGCGTGGCGCCCAGATGGAGGGGACCCTCAAAGGTGTAATTTGCTGTTTTTCCCTCGTGCATTCTAAGAATTTCTTCTTCGCTGGTACTTCCCCGGGCTTCCATGACTATATCAAGCATTTCTCCCGGAATAGTCTTGTAGACAATTCTCTGTAATTGGGTTAAGCCTTTCAGGATATTTTTTTCCGGAAAGTCAGATTCAAAAAGTATCTCATTGGCCATTGTGGCCGCAATGTCTCCTGTTATCATCGCCATGGAGTTGCCAAAGTGCTCCTCGTTTGTTTTTGGAAAAATTTTTCTGGCAATTTCTCTGTATTCTTTGTGAACTGTATTTATGCCGTGTCTTTTCTCGTCTCTGTCGATTATATCGTCATGAATTAAAAGAAAGGTGTGGGTGAGTTCTATAGACATAGAAGCTCTTATCAGAGACTTCTCTTCCTCATCTGATATTTCCTTCTTGTTGGCTAAAAAAGCATAATACAACATTGCCGGTCTAATTCTTTTTCCGCTGGCAAGAGTGAAATTTGAAATCAACCTTACTGCCTGCTCAGCTAGCGGATCTATGTTTTTGGCGGTTTTTAATTTATTTTGAAAATAATCTTTTAAAAAAGGATCAACCTTTTTTTTGTATTCCAATAAGTAATCTTTGGCATCCATAAAGTTATTTAAAAAAGTAAACTTAGAATTATTTTAGATTTGTAATATTGAAAAATCAAAAATTGCAATTCATTTAGACTTTGGCAATTTATTTGTGTAATATCAATAAGCCAATAAGCTATAAGTTGCAAGCTAATTTGTGACCCCAAGGGGAGTCGAACCCCTGTTACCAGGATGAGAACCTGGCGTCCTAACCACTAGACGATGGGGCCGGGATAACATTTAACAGTTGACAACTCACAGTTAACGACACCTTTAAGGCAAAACAAAAACCGGCGATTGATCGTCATCAGTCTAATTTAAACAAAAAACATCTAAAAAGTCAATCAATTAGGAATTGGCTATTTATTATTTGCTTTAAGCGAGTTAGCATTAATGAATATTGTTGGCGAGAAATTGCTAATTGCAAATAACAAATTGCGAACCTTATCTCCATTCATCGCAGTCTTCTATAAAGTCTTCGCATTCATCAAGATAATCTTCCAATTCCTCCTTTTTTTCTTCAAGTTTTTCTAAGCTCTCTATTGCTTCTTCCAAATCTTCTTCTTTTACTCCTTTGTCTTTAGCATCTTCCATAGCATCTTCTTGTTCTTCTATTAAATCGTCCAGCTCTCCCTCTCTTTTTTCTGCTTCTTCGCAATTTTTTCTGGATTCTTCCTCGCAAACGGTTTTATTTTTCAGATCTTCTTCACCCATTGGTCTTCCAAAATGCTGTACCAGCATATAGCTTTTTTGTCCGTTTTGTTGAAAATCTAAAATAGCCACCCCGATTTCCTTAAATTTTTCCGATAAAATATTCTCCCTGTGTCCCTGACTATCCATCCATCCTTTGTGAGCGGATTCAGCCGAGAAAAAACCTTCGGCTAAATTTTCACCAAAGGTTTTGTACTGATACCCTGATTTTTCCGCAAAATACCAAGGCTGAAGACCTTCCGGAGATGTGTGTTCAAAATAATCATTTTTCTTCATGTGTTGAGCTTTTTTCATGGCCGAAGCATTTAACTTAGTATTTTCTTCCAAGGGCTTCAAATTATTGCCTTCTCTCGCTTCATTGACTAATTGGATAATGTCCTCGCCGGTTCCATCAAAAGTTTTTTCACCGAAATCAACTGTGTCCCCATTTTCTCGTTGAACTCCTTCGTTGGAGGATTCCAAAGATTGAATTTCTGTTTTTGGTTTTGGGTCTACTGTTTTTAAGGCAAAATCTTCAAAGTCTACTAAAAAATAAGAAAGCCCCCCTAATACAGCCAGAAATAGTAACTGAAATATTCTTTTTGTCATATAATTTAATTCTGATTTGTTTTAAAAATTATGTAAATATACTAACACTTGCTGGAGGAAAAGTTAAGGGATAAAAAAACATAGCAAGCACTCTTGGTAGAGTGGCCCTTGCCAATAGTTAAAAATTATGCTAAGTTAAAACCTGTAACAATAAAAGTATAACCTAATATTATGAAAAAAGGAATACATCCGGATTACGATCAAAATGCTAAAATTATTTGCGCTTGTGGTAATACCATTGAAACCGGCTCCACAAAACCTGAAATTCATGTGGAAATTTGTAGCGCTTGCCATCCTTTTTACACAGGAAAGGAAAAACTAATTGACACTGCCGGCCAAGTAGATAGATTTAAGCAAAGAATGAAGAAAACTCAAGAATTGCAGAAGAAAAAAGTAAAAAAAGCAAGCAAGAGTAAGTCAAAAAAAGAGCAAGCACCTAAAACAACCAAGAAAGAAGAAGCTGGCACAGTAAAGGCTGATTCTAAAGAAAAAGCAAAAAAATCCGCTCCCGCTAAGACTAAAAAATAAGGCGAAAATTTTTTACTTAAAAATTCCCGGTTTATGCCGGGAGTTTTTTGTAAGCTTAAGAGTATGCTATAATTTCAAAAATTACTTTTATAGAAATATTTATGAATTTACAAAAAATAGAAGAGATTAAAAAAGAATATGAGGAAATAAGAAAAGAACTGGAAAATCAGGATAATTTTTCCGACTCCGAGAAGATGAAAAAACTCAATCAAAGATTTAGCAATTTAGGGGAGATTGTTTCTAAGATTAATCAATGGGAAGACTTTAAACAACAACTTCAAGATAATGAGGAAATAATTAACAATGAAAGCGATGAGGAATTGATAGAAATGGCCAAAGAGGAAAGTAAAGAATTGCAAAGTAAAATTGAAAACGTTGAAAAAAACCTGGAGCTTAGTTTGCTGCCCAAGGATCCTAATGATGAGAAAGATGTAATTATGGAAATTCGCGCCGGGGCCGGAGGAGATGAGGCCTGTCTTTTTGTGGGGGAATTATTCAGGATGTATTCCAAATATGCGGAAAACAATGGATGGAGAATTGAAATAGCCGATTCTCATGCTAATGAATTGGGAGGCTACAAAGAAATTATTTTTGAAGTTTCCGGAAAAGATGTTTACTCCAAATTGAAATTTGAATCAGGGGTGCATCGGGTACAGAGGGTTCCGGATACTGAGAAACAAGGCAGGGTGCACACTTCCACTATAACTGTAGCGGTTCTTCCTCAGGCTGAGCAAACTGATATTGAAATCAAGCCCGATGATTTAAGGATAGACACTTTTGCTTCTTCCGGACCGGGTGGGCAGTCTGTAAATACCACCAATTCAGCAGTTAGGATTACTCATCTTCCCAGCGGCGTAATTGTCTCTTGCCAAGATCAGAAATCTCAAGGTCAAAATAAAGAAAAAGCTATGCAAATTCTTAGGTCTCGGCTTCTGGATAAAATAGAACAAGAAAAGAAGGAAAAGGAATCTAGCGAGAGGAAACAGCAAATCGGAAGCGGAGACAGAAGTGAAAAAATCAGAACTTACAATTTTCCTCAAGATCGGATTACAGATCATCGCATTAAAAAAAGCTGGTCCAATATAGAAGAAATAATCAACGGACAGGTCGGGTTGATTATAAATAGTTTGCAAGAAGAAGAAATGAAACTTGCGACTAAATCCTAAATTCAAAATCCTAATGGCAAACTATGCCGCATAACGGGTCCCCATTGCCAATAAATTATCAAAAAGCGGCGGGAAATTTCAAATTATGAAAATTTGATTTGATTTATTGGTTTGACGTTTGGATTTTGACATTTGTTATTTTAGAATGAATATAAATAAACTTCTCTATAGGTCTAAAAAAATTATAGCTAAAAAAAATCTTTATAGCTCGGATATTGATGCCGAGATTCTTTTATCTCATATTCTCAATGTATCCCGCGAATATGTTTTAATTCATCCCGAACTTGAAATTTCCAAGGAAGAAGAAAGCCGATTTATGGATTTGGTTGAAAGAAGATCCCAAGGTGAGCCGGTAGCTTATTTAACCGAGTATAAAGAATTTTGCGGATTAGAGTTTGAAGTAAACAAAAACACTCTAGTTCCCCGCCCCGAGACGGAGATTTTGGTAGAAAAAACTTTGGATTATATAGAAAATAATTTCAATAAAAAAGATAAGTTGCGAATCTTTGACATAGGAACCGGCAGTGGGTGTATTATTACTGCTATAGCTCAGGAATTAAAAAACCTTGGTTTTTCAAATGTTGGTTTTTGCGCCGGAGACATCTCGAAAGCGGCTCTCAATACAGCCCGAAAAAACACGCAAAATCACCTGGAAAAACAAGAGATTATTTTCAAACGCGGTGATTTATTAAATCCTTTTATTGAAGAGATTAAAGGCTTTGGCGAGAAAGACCAGTTAATTATTTTAGCCAATCTTCCCTACTTGTCCGAGACGATTTATCAAAATTCCCCTGGAGATGTTCGGAATTTTGAGCCGAAGCTTGCCCTGGAGGCCGGTAAAGACGGCTTAGATTACTATAAAAGGCTTTTGGATTATGTCAAAGAATATGATTTAGACAAAAAAACCGGCTCAACTTGCCTTTTCCTGGAAATTTCTCCGGAGCAAGCAGAAAAGATAAAGGAGGTTGTCAAAGACAACTTCCCTGAATCGGAAATTGAAATTTATAAGGACTTGGCGGAAAGAGATAGGATTGTTAGAATCTTGAATTTGGAATAATAGATGTAATTGGTAATTGGCTATTTGTAATTTGGAGTTTACTTTGCAAAAAATTCGATTTTAATCCCTTTATTTTTTTGGTGGAATAGGATAAAATGAATACTAATGACTAATGGCAAAGCTCAAATGACAATTCAAATTCAAATTCCTAAATATCTAATTATTCATTTTTATCATTGGAATTTTGAGCTTGATTTGACATTAAGGTTTTGACATTAAGGTTTACTGGTTATATATGGGAAAATTGGCTATCAACAAACGAGCAAGATTTGATTATGAAATCCTGGAAACTTTCGAGGCCGGTTTGGTATTGAAAGGATATGAAGTAAAGTCTATCAAGACTGGCAGGATATCTATTAAAGGGGCGTTTGTAACAATCAGGGGCGAAGAATTGTATCTAACTAATGCCAACATTCCTCTCTACCAACATGCCGGAATTGTCGCCGATTACAATCCTTCTGCTCCCCGTAAGCTTATTTTACACAAAAAAGAGATCAAAAGATTAATTGGAAAAGCCAGAACCGAAGGCTTGACATTAGTACCTCTTTCAGTGTATAATAAAAAGAATCTGATAAAGCTGGAATTTGCCTTAGCGAAGGGAAAAAAGCAACGAGATAAACGTGAAAATATCAAGAAAAGAGAGGAAAAAAGAAGAGTGGAAAGGATGATGAAAAATGTAAATTAATATTTTGAATTTATTTAGAATTTAGGATTTTGAGTTTAGGATTTATATAGTTGGGGGTGTCGTGGATTCGACAGGTTGTGTTATTTGAAATCTGCAAGCCAAGTTATTGCATCTTGTAAAACTGCAATCCAAAAATAAGTGCAAACTTATTCGATAGAGCAAAAAGTGCTTTAGCTACGGCTTTTGCGCCTAAATTTGCTGCTGCTGTAGCTTAACAAATAGCTTCAGCCCGTCGACCGACTGATTCTCGATAGGTCGTACTCGGCGTCAACATCGAGATGCAGCTCATTGTTTTCTCTTGGCATTGAGTCAAGTAACCTCAAGAGAGGGTCCGGTTATTGTTTTGTTTGTTTTTAGATAATCGGACTTAAACCAAAAACAAACTAAGCTTGTAGAAGGTTTCAAAATTCCAACACTGGACATGGGTTCAACTCCCATCACCTCCACCAATTTTCTCTAAAAATCAAGACTGAAAGTCGCAGATTTTTAGCTAGAAAATTGAGTGTCCCGCTGGAAAAATGCCTTTCCAAGCAATAAATGTTCAGTGAAATGAATAATTTTGCAAGATTAAACAATTCGCGATTAGCGTATTGCCCTTGAACAAATAAGCATTTTGGATAGCGGGAGACCATGCCTTTTCTACTATCAAGACTGAAAGTCGCAGATTTTTAGCTAGAAAATTGAGTGTCTTGCCGGTTGTTTTGTTTTTTGGTTGTTCGGTGGATCGGCTTTATTTTTACAACGATGGTTTTTGTTACGTAGCATGCTACGTAACAAAGAATTAAAATACTACGTAGCATTTGCATTTTTAAAGATTTTTGTTAAAATATTATCAGTTAATCATTAAGATAAAATTTATTAAAGGAAGAAGATTTAATAAGAAAAAAGACTTACCCAAAAATAGGGTTAACGAAATGATAAAAATTTCTCCGGTTAGGGTTATAGATGAATATGGAGAACAAGCGGGAGTAATTGAAACATCCGAGGCTTTGAAAATGGCTCAAGAAAGAGGTCTTGATTTAGTTGAGATTTCGCCCAAAGCCAAACCCCCTGTTTGTAAAATAATTGATTGGGGTAAGTATCAGTATATTCAGGCTAAGAAAAAAAGTGAAAACAGGAAGAGTCAAAAAAAGGTTGAAGTTAAAGGTGTGAGATTCAGACCTGGAACCGGCGAGGGGGATTTGGAATTTAAGCTTCAGCAAGCGGAAAAATTTCTCAACAAAGGAAATAAAGTAAAAGTTCAAGTGATTTTAAAGGGTAGAGAGAAAGCTCATTCCGAGATTGCCAAGGCTCAATTGAAAGAATTTATTGACAAAATTAATTTTCCAGTTAAAATAGAGCAAGATGCTAAACAGCAAGGGAACGGATTTAATGTTTTAATAACACCGAACCAATAAGTTCTGTTTTGTTTTATTTTAACATTTATTAACACTTAAATTTCTTAGATGCCAAAATTGAAGACGAGAAAAGCTGTATTGAAAAGATTTAAAGTTTCCTCCAAGGGAAAAGTTTTAAGGAGAAGATCTAAACAGAATCATTTCAATTCAAGGCAAACTTCGGACAAAAGAAGAGAGAAAAGAAGTGATCATTTAGTATTCCCTGCTGAAGCAGAGAATATTAAAGTTGATATTTTAAAAAATTAACTTCAAACAAAATTGCCGGCTCCGGTTTTTTGTTTGTTTTTCATAACTATGCCAAGAGTAAAAAGAGGTGTTTTAGCCTCCAAGAGAAGAAAGAAAGTTATCAAATCAGCCAAAGGTTATAAATGGCGAAGAAAGTCTAATTTTAGAGCCGCTAAAGAGGCCGTAATTAAGGCTGGAAAGTATGCTTACAGAGATAGAAAAGCCAAAAAGAGCACTTTTAGAGGAATTTGGATTTTAAGATTGAACAATGCTCTGAGAATTCATGGGTGGAAATATTCTAATTTTATTAAAGCTCTTAAGGATAATAAAATAGAATTGGATAGAAAAGTTTTGTCTCAGATTGCGGTTGAAGAGCCGGGTGCTTTTGAGAAGATTGTAAAGAAATTTTAACTCGAAGTTTTTTTAAATAAAGGAACCGCCGACAATGTCGGCGGTTTTTGTTTATGTTTGATTCATTAATCGACTTTCATCTATTTTTTTCTCACACAGAAACAAAAAATGGCGTAAATAATTTTTCTTGGCAAGATCCTCTTCGCTTTCTGAATAGAGATAATCAGTAAGTACGGGGACTATGCTTCTTTTTAAGGCGCTATAAACAACGAGACCCAGGTTTTTTGTCTTGTTTTTAATTAATTGTTCATCGCAGGTCTCAACCAGGGAATCATAATTTCTACACGGATTGGTGTAAGACATCTTCTTTCTCTCCTTTTAGTTGATTTTGGTGGAATTTGTTTAACATGCCTTGTTTTGGCATGTTTTCCTCATTGTTGATAATTTGATTAAGTTTAAAATCTAGTTTTATCAGTTGGTCTCTAATGGCTTTGTTGGCCTCCATAAAAGGAGACAAACCTAGAAGATTCATGTAAATGCGACTTCTTAAAAAAATAGCGTGCCTTTTTGTTTCTTCCGATTTTAGCTTAATAGATTCAATGTCAAAGAACTTCAATTTTGTTTCAATGTTTTCCAATAGTTTGTTACAAAAAGCAAAGAATTGCTCTATGTCATCCTCCTTCTTCTTTAAATTAAGACGAAAGTCCAATTCCAGGTTTTCTGTTCTATCTTTTGTAAAAAACATTGTCCACCTCCTTTTATTTTAAAATTGTATTTTTAATTATTTCTTGCAAAGTATCTAGACTGTCTCCTTTTTGAAGACGAATATTTCTAGTTTCTCCGCATTTTTTACACTGCTGTTTTAGGTTCCAGTGTCCGTTTTTCAAAAAGGCCTCTACGGGTTCCATTTTTCCCTTGCAGGGATTTTGGCGATCTCCCGGGTTGATATCCACGTGTTTAGACCAGAGGCACTTAGGACAGTGATTTGTGTAACCGCTACCTTTAACAAATTGACCGCAGAATTCACAAATAAAATCTTCCCTATTTTTTTGAAATTTCTTTTCTTGCATACAAAAAAAGAGCGCGCAGGCTCTTACTTAATAATTATTTGGCTTAGCTCCCTGACTTTTATTTTTTCTTTCGCTTGCTCCCTGAGGTGGGCGTAACACATAGGACAGGCAGTTATTAATTCCCCCGCTTCAGCTTCCATGGCTTGAGAAATGCGGTCTTTTCCTATTCGGGAAGATAATTCGGGATTATTGGATTTAACTCCTCCCCCTGCTCCGCAACAGTAACTTTTGTTTCTAGCTAGTTCCATTTCCTTGATTTTATATCCTGCTTTTTGGATAATTTTTCTGGGATTATCGTAAATTCCCAAAACTCTGCCTAGGTGGCAAGAATCATGATAAGTTGCCTCTTTTTTATTTGTTGAAGCCGGTATGGATTTTTCGGTAATCACCTCAGAGATATGTTTAATCTCAATATTCCATTCTTCTCCAAGGGCTTCTTTGTAATCCAGCTTGAAAACCGCCGCGCAAGCCGGGCAATTAGTAATTATCTTGTCTACCCCATGATTTGTTAGCACTTGAAGATTCTTTTTTGCTAAGTTTTTGAATTCCTCATAAGCGCCGGCTGCTTTTGCCGGAGATCCGCAACACAGCTCTTTATCTTTGAGCACAATATAATCAATTCCTTCTCGGCGAAGAATTTCTTTGTAATTATCCTCAATATCTTTGAGTACAAATTTGGTTAAACAGCCAGGATAATAAAGCGTGTTTCCTTGTAATAACTTTTGAAATAATTTCATATTAAAAACATTATATGCTATTCAATAAAGTTGCGCAAGAGAATATTGTAATTGATTATCTAACTTGAATGTTCTTGCTTTCGGCTGGATTTTGAAATAAAATTTTAACATATGAAAAAGAAAAGGAAAAAAATTCAAATTCAACTTTTACTCTTGTTCGTTCTTCTGTTGCCTTTTAGCTTTAGGCATATTTTTAATTATGAAAATATTGTTGAATTGGAGTTTTTTAAAGAAAGCGTATCTTTATCTTTTTATCTTTTTGATGCAGTTTTTTTGCTGCTTTTGTGGGAATGGATTGTACAAATATCAGGAGGCGCGGTAATTCCTTCTTTTTTGAGTTTATTAAAAAAGTTCAGGGTTAATTTTTGGAAAAATTGGCCTTTTTGGCTTCTTGTTTGTTTTTTGGCTTGGTCAATTTTGTATGTTTCTCAACATCCTTTCCCCGCTCTATATTTAAGCGCCAGACTGTTTCAAGGGATTGCCGTTTTTATTATAGCCGGCAAATTATTGGCGCAAAAAGCTGAGTATTTTCAAAAAGTGGCGTACGTGATTTTTATTTCCGGTGTTTTTCAGGCAATTATGGGTCTTGGACAATTTCTTTTTCAAAAATCTTTAGGACTAGTTATTCTGGGTGAAAGCAAAATTGCCCCGGATATCCTCGGCGTAGCTAAATTTGAGCTTGCCGGGGAAAAATTTATTAGAGCTTATGGAACATTTCCCCACCCTAATTTATTTGGAGCTTTTTTGTTTTTGTCGCTGGTTTGCGGACTGAGCTTTTTGTTTTTTCAGCAAAGGAAAATTCCTTTTAGCTTTAACTTTCCCGGAAAAAACAAATTAAAATGGATAAAAATCAGCAAGGAAAAACTTTCTTTAATTCATTATTCAGCCGGTTTGTTGCTGATTTTCTTAGGAATTTTGGTGAGTTATTCCAGAAGTGTTTGGTTGGTTTCTTTTGTCATTACCCTTTTAATTTTTTGGAAATATTTTAAGCAATTTTCAAGGGAATACCTAAGAGAAAATCTCTTTAAAAAAACGAAAATTATTTTTGTAATTATTCTTGTTGTATTGTTGGGAGCGGGAGTTTATCAAGCGGTTTCTCCGCGTTTATGCTTGGATGATTGCGCGGGAGATCAATCTTTTTCATTGAGGCAAAAATATACTCATTTTGCTTTAGAAAAGATTGATGATTATGACTATTTCGGTTTAGGATCGGGTAATTTTGTTTTGCATATGAACAATGAAAAACCTTTTGATTTAAAGGAATGGGAAATTCAGCCTGTTCATAATCTTTATTTATTAATTTTAGTTGAGATTGGGTTGGTTGGTTTCTTGTTCTTGTTTTTTGTGGTTTTTAGTTATTTAAAAAGGTTTAACAAAATTTCAGGAATTTGGAATAAAACGGGCTTTTATGCGCTTCTTGGTTTTTTGATACTTGGGTTCTTTGATCATTATTTCTGGACAACGCCGCAAGGCATTATCATTTTTTGGCTTGCCCTTGCATTAATTGCAGGATCTTGTAAAATGGAAGAATAAAATATTTTTACTAAAAGCATTAATTTAATGAGAAAAAAACAAGAGCTTTCTAAAAACTACAACTCCAAGGAGTACGAAGAAGATATTTATAAAAAATGGAAAGAAGGCGGCAATTTTAAGCCGGAAAATTTAGACTTGCCTAAAGATGCCGAGAATTATACCATTGTTCTTCCTCCTCCCAATATTACAGACCGACTTCATTTGGGGCATTCTTCTATGCTGGCGATTGAAGACTTGATGATTAGATTTCACCGAATGAAGGGATTCAGAACTCTCTGGATTCCCGGTACTGATCATGCGGCTATCGCTACTCAAAATGTAGTAGAGAAAAAACTTTTGAAAGAAGAGGGTTTGACACGCCACGACTTGGGAAGAGAAAAATTTCTTGAAAAAGTATGGGAGTTTTTGAATGAAACGCAAGCTACTATTTTGAAACAAACCAAAAGAATGGGCGCGAGTTTAGATTGGTCCAGAAATGCTTTTACTTTGGATAAACAAAGAGAAAAAGCGGTTAGAAAAATGTTTGTGGATATGTACAACGCCGGCGTAATTTACAGAGGGGAGAGAATTGTTAATTGGTGTCCTCGCTGTCATTCAACCTTGGCTGATGATGAAATTGAATACAAATCTCAAAATGCTAAGCTTTATACTTTTAAATACGATAAAGACTTCCCTATTTCCATTTCTACGACTCGTCCGGAGACTAAGCTTGGAGACACAGCCGTAGCGGTTAATCCCGAAGACAAACGCTATAAAAAATATATTGGAAAAACTTATAAAGCTAATCTTTGCGGGATTGGGCTTGATATCAAAATAATTGCCGATAAATCCATCGATATGGAGTTCGGAACCGGGGCGCTTGGTGTGACCCCCGCCCATTCTATGGTTGATTGGCAAATGGCTCAGACAAACGACTTGCCGATTAAGAAAGTTATCAACGAAGACGGGAATATTTATCCTGAATTTGGAGAATTTGGAGGGAAAACGGCAAATGAGGCAAGAAAGGCAATCGTTGATTATCTGAAGAAAAATAATCTGCTGGAAGAAGAAGAGGAAATTGAAAATAATTTATCTGTTTGCTACCGGTGCGACACCCCTATTGAGCCGCTCCCATCCAAGCAATGGTTTATTTCGGTGGATAAAAAACTGGATTTTCTTGGCGGAAAATCTTTGAAAGAAAAAGGATTGGAAGTTGCAAAAAACAACGAAATTGAATTTATCCCGGATAGATTTTACAAAAAATACACTCACTGGATGGAAAATCTTCACGATTGGTGTATTTCCAGGCAGATTTGGTTTGGGCACAGGATTCCGGTTTGGTATAAAAAAGAGAATCAAGGGGCAATAATCAAGGGGCAAGGCGAAATTTATGTTAGCGAAAAAATGCCTAAAGAAGATGGCTGGGTTCAGGATCCGGATACGCTGGACACTTGGTTTTCTTCGGGAATGTGGACTTTTTCCACTCTTGGCTGGCCGGATAATTATAAGAATGATGAAAAAACCGGGGATTTGGCAAAATTCCATCCCACTCAAGTATTGGAAACCGGTTATGAGATTCTTACTCTCTGGGTTTCCAGGATGATTATGATGTCTTTGTTTGCCTTGCGGGAAATTCCTTTTGAAAAGGTTTATTTGCATGGAATGGTGCTGGACAAGGAGGGTAAAAAAATGAGTAAATCCAAAGGAAACGGCATTGATCCGGTGGAGATGATTGAAAAATATGGAGCGGATGCGGTTCGGCTTTCCCTGTTGATTGGAAGCACGCCGGGAAATGATATTAGAATGTCGGAAGAGAAAATCGAAGGATTTAGAAATTTTGTTAACAAGCTTTGGAATATCGCCAGATTTGTAATGCAAAATGATTTGAATCAAGAAAGTATAAAAGAACAAGATTGCAGTTTGGCCGATAAATGGATTTTAAGCAAAATGCATGATTTGGTAGAAGAAACCAGTAAAGATTTGGAAAATTATAGGTTTTCCCAAGCGGGGGAAAGATTGAGAGAGTTTACCTGGGGGGAGTTTGCCGATTGGTATTTAGAGGTAGGCAAGGTTGAAAAAAATCAAACCAAAAACAGGATTATGTATCATATTTTAAGCGATTTATTAAAACTTTGGCATCCTTTTATTCCTTTTGTTACCGAAGCAATTTGGCAAAACCTGGAGCCGGACAGCAAGAGATTGATTGTTCAAGAATGGCCTAAAAAGGATAAATATCAAGTCTTTAAAGATCAGGGCAAGGAATTTGAAATTATTAAATCCGCCATTTCTGTTATCAGAAGAGGAAGATCTCAATATAATCTACCCCCTAAACAAGAAATAAAAGTTATTATTTACAGTCAAAATCATAGAGATTTGATTTTAGAAAATGCTGATATTATAAAAAATTTGCAGACAAATATTAAAAGCTTGAATGTTGAAAAACAAGGAGAAAAAATTACCCAAGCTTTTTATGAGAATATTGGGAATTTAGAAGTTTATATTCCATTAAAAGGAATTGTTGATATTGATAAAGAAAAAGAGAGACTAAAAAAAGAATTAGAAAAAACAAACAATTTTTCAAAAAGCTTAGAAAATAAACTTTCCAATAAAAAATTCACGCAAAATGCTCCTCAAGAAATTATTGAGAAAGAAAAAGAAAAATACAAACAACAACAATTTAAATTAAAAGAATTAAAAGATCAAATTAAGAATCTTGAGTAAATATATAATACAATTGGCGACATTTTTTTCAGCTGGCCTTTTGACAGCCTTTTTGTCTTTGATTTTTTCTATCTTTTTAATTCCCATTGTGGAAAACGTTCATTTTTATTTGAAAAATGTTGACTTAATTTTGTTATTCGGAGTTTTAATAGAAGAGTTTTCCAGGTTAATTGTTTTTTATTTCTTGATTTCATTTTTGGATAGAACCAGATTAAGTTTTTCTTTGATCTGTTTTTCGGTAGCGGGAATTGGGTTTGCCGTCTTTGAATACATTCTAGTTAATTTAGGTTTCTACGGTTTGGATTTCAAAGATAATCTTTTAAGTTACTTCCCTGCCTTATTGATTCATATAATTAATTCAGTTATAATCGGAATGGGCTTACTTGCAGCAAGGAAAAAACAAAACAAAATTTTCTTTATTGTGCCCTTGATTTTTACCTTGTTCAGTGTGATAATTCATTTAGTGTTTAATATGCTTGCAGTTATTTACAATTTGTGATAACTTATAAATATAATAATTTAAAAATTAAAAAATAAATTTTATGCCAAAACAAAAGAAGTCTTTTTTCGAAAAACTTACCGGCATTCAAAAAGTTGATGAAGACGATGAAGAGATTCAAGTAACCAACAACCCCGCCTCTTTTGCTGATCGAGAAGAATTTGAGGAAGATCAGGAAGAAATGTATGAATTTCCTGAAGATGGCGAAGATGAAACTCAGGAGCAGTATGATGATTTTCAGGAAAGTGATTTTGAGGATGAATACGAAGATGACTATGAAGAAGAGCCTCCAAAAAAGCAACGAGAGCCGGTAAATAAAGCCCCTGTTGCGTCCGAAGATGAAAATCAAGCAGATTCAGAGGGTCAATTAACCATAGATGTTTATCAAAACGATAGAGAAATTGTAATAAAATCAACTATAGCCGGAGTTAAACCAGAAGATTTGGATGTCAATATCAATGATGAAATGGTTACTATTAAAGGAAAAAGGGATCAGGGAGAAGAGGTTGATCCGGAGAATTATTATTACCAGGAATGTTATTGGGGACCTTTCTCCAGAACTATCATTCTTCCGGTGGAAATAGTAACTGATAAAGCCGAGGCGTTAATGAAGAATGGTATTTTAACCATAAAATTACCTAAGGCCGAATCTACCAAAACCAGGAAGCTTCAAGTTAGAGGATTTTAACAAAAACCAGGAAGTTTCAAGCAAGATTATAGACTAAAACCGGCTTAGCGCTGGTTTTAGTTTTATCTAAAAAATATTTAGTAAGATTTATTGTAAAGTTATTGCGATTGTAATAAGCAGATATATGAAGGTAGTGTTCACTAAAAAAGAAAAATTATTTTTGCTGATTTTTTTAACCTCAGCAGCTTTTTCGGGGCTAAGTAGTTCTTCTTTGGCTGAGGAGGAATTGGATTATTTGGGAAATTATAACAACAAAGATCTTCAAACTATTATTGAAAAGCCTTTTTATTTGTATAGCGAAAATAAAGATTCCCCAATTTTATTTTATCTGAAGGACTTTATAGATTGGCAATACTCCCTGAAAAAAGATTTTGATTATGTCTCAGAAATCGAAAATCCTTTTTATTGTGGCGAACAGGCCAAAAATGAACCTTTTTGTTTTATATCGGAAACCTTTGAACAAAAAGTTCACTACAAAAAAATCAACAAGATATCTTTAAAAAAACAAGAAACAAAAGAATACTTGCAAAATATTTCCAGTGATATTAACAGAGAGCCTAAAAATGGAAAATTCGAGTTTGTAAAAGATGATAAAAAATTGAAAGTTTTAGAAAAAAGCAAAAAGGGCATTGCCCTAAAAGTAGATAAAAGCTATAAAAAAATAAAAAATAACCTTGTTGAAAATAGCGAAACTTCTTATATTCCTTTAGAGGTGAGCCTCCAGGAGCCGGATATATCAACCCAGAATCCGGAAAAGTATGAAATCAAAAAAGAGATGGGTGAGGGAGAATCTGGTTTTCATGGCTCCACCGATACCAGGGTTCACAACATTAAAACAGCAGCTTCCAGGTTTCACGGCTTGGTTTTGAAACCGGGAGAGGTTCTTTCTTTTGTTGAAACTCTAGGTGAAGTTAATGAAAAAACCGGATATGAGGAAGAACTTGTTATTAAAAAGAATAAAACGGTGCCGGAGTTTGGGGGAGGTATTTGCCAAGTTTCAACGACAATGTTTAGAGCCGGATTGAATGCAGGTTTGGAAATTACGGAAAGGCATAATCATTCTTACCCCGTTCACTACTATGACCCGCCCGGCACTGATGCTACTGTTTATATCCCAAAGCCTGATTTGAAAATAAAAAACACCACTGACAATTATTTGCTTATTCAAACTGAAATGGAAGAGCAAGACGAAGAATTTTTTATTTATTTTTATTCCAAGGATGATCCTTATGAAGTTGAAATTATTGGCCCCGAAGTAA
Organism: Candidatus Moraniibacteriota bacterium; assembly: GCA_046497225.1. GTDB lineage: Bacteria > Patescibacteriota > Minisyncoccia > Moranbacterales > DUUL01 > JAXHLG01. The sequence continues at coordinate 31,886 of JAWOGA010000060.1, forward strand.
CAGAAAGAACTCCGGAGGGAAGAATTCGTACTAAACTAGAACAGGTAGTTAAAAATAAAAACGGAGAAGAAATAAGAAAGGATGTTTTCAAGAGTTTTTATGACAACCCTGATAACTATCCCAATCCGGATGATATTTTTACTGAAAAACCGGAGGATTGGTCTAATAAAGAGTGGGGAGAATATTATGAGAAGTTCGGTCCGATGATTGAGCAATTAAAAAAGGAGGATTAGAAAATCTAATTAGCCAGGAATTGCTATTGTTGTCTAAAAATTTTTATTTTTTCAGAACCTCCAAAAATGCTTTTTGTGGAATATCCACTTTTCCGGATTGAACCATCTTTTTCTTTCCCTTCTTTTGTTTTTCCAAGAGTTTTCTTTTTCTGGTTACGTCTCCTCCATAGAGCTTGGCGGTAACGTCTTTTCTGAAGGCTTTAATATTTTCCCTGGCGAGGAAATTACTACCCACGGCAGCTTGAAGCTTTATCTGAAAATTTTGTCTCGGGATAACATCTTTTAATTTTTTTACAATTTTTCTGCCCTCGGCTTGGGCATTTTTTTGGTGGACTACTTGAGAAAATGAATCAACCCTCTCTTCTGCTACATAGATATCCAACCTAACTAAATCTGCCGGGCGATAATCGGTTATTTCGTAACTGAAAGAGGCAAAACCGCTGGTTGCCGATTTAATGTTATCATGAAGATTGATAACGATGTCGGCCAAGGGCGCGTCAAATATTAAATTAACTCTATCTTCATCCAGATAATCAGTAGAAAGGTAATTGGCTCTGGTGGTGGATTGAGTTACTTCCATAATGTCTCCGATAAATCTGGCGGGTGTTATTATTTCCAGTTTTGCTCTAGGCTCCCTTGTTTCTTGAATTTCTGTTTTATCCGGCATTTCCGAAGCCGAGTATATTTTTTGGATTTTTCCGTCTGTTTTTTCAATTTCATAAACTACACTGGGCGTGGTTATAACCGGAGAAAAGCCAAATTCTCTGGAAAGCCTTTCTTTGACTATCTCCAGATGTAACACTCCCAAGAAACCTATCCTAAAGCCTCTTCCTAGAGCTGGTGAGCTCTCGCCTTCAAAGTCTAATGCGGAATCGTTTAACTTTAATTTTTCTAAAGCATCTCTGAATTGATTGTAGTCTTCTCCTTCAGCCGGGTAAAAGCTGGCGTACATCATTGGCCGAATTTCTCGGTACCCCTCGAGAGCTTTGACTGGATTTTGATTGTTTTCATTTAGCATTTGATTTCTAGCATTTGAGTTTTTCGTAATAGTGTCTCCCACCTTGCATTGCTCCACGCTTTTTAGCCCGGTAGCTATATAACCAATTTCCCCCGTCTCTAATCCTCCTGTGGATTTAAGATCCGGAGAGAACTTCCCTACTTCTATAGCATGCGCCTCTTTTCTCCCTCTCATTAAATAAATTTTATCCTCTCTTTTAATTGATCCGTCAAAAATTCTTACAAAAGCCAAAACTCCTTTGTAAGAATCATATTTAGAATCAAAGATCAAGGCTCTTAGTGGAGCATTTTTAATGATTTTTGGCGCAGGAATCCTTTCTACTATGGCGTTCATTATATCCTCAACCCCTTCCCCGCTCTTTCCGCTAGCCAAAATTATTTCCTCTTCTTTGCAGCCCAAAAGATTTTTTAATTCGGTTTTAGTTTTTTCCACATCAGCATTCGGCAAGTCAATCTTGTTTACTACCGGTATTATTTCCAGATCTTGCTCTAGAGCCTGGTATAAATTGGCTAAAGTTTGAGCTTGAATTCCTTGAGTACAGTCTACCAGTAAAATTGCTCCTTCCACTGCCTTCAAGGAACGAGAGACTTCATAGCCGAAATCAACATGCCCGGGAGTATCTATCAAATTGAGAGTGTAGCTCTCAATTTCGAATGAGCTTGCAATGCCTGCATTTCTATTATCTTTCTCTTTAAATTTTTCACTGCCATCTTGATTTTTGATTTTTGATTTTTGATTTTGAATCTCATATTTCATGGTTACCGGCTGCAACTTGATCGTTATCCCCCTCTCCCTTTCCAAATCCATAGTGTCCAAAAGCTGGTCTTTCATTTTCCGGCCTTCAATGGTTTTAGTCATTTCTAGCATCCGATCAGCTAGCGTGGACTTGCCGTGATCTATATGAGCGATGATGCAAAAATTTCGAATATAATTGTCTTGCTTGTTCATAAAAATTGTAAATAATAGCTTTTTCTCCGCACCTATCTTAAACTATCCCCGATAAATAGTCAATTTTGTTTTATTTGCAAAACAAAACAAACAAGAGCTACTTTACCTTGTTTTTGCAGTTATATTTAATCTTAGTAAATAATTTTGAGTTTTAAGTTTGTGATTTAAGCTTATTTTAGTCGTCTATTGTTATAAAAATCACTATATTAATTCACAAGTGTATTTTAAGCAGGAAATCATAAATAAAACCGCCATTTATTGACGGTTGTTAAACATTACCAGATTTAAACTGATAATTTTCTTTATGCAAAATTTATAACATTCAATACTTTAAAACAACTGAACTTGCAATAATTAACTGAATTATCAAGCTTGTGGACCGTGCCGGATTCGAACCGGCGGCCTCCTGTGTGCAAAACAGGTGCTCTAGCCAACTGAGCTAACGGCCCTTGAATAACCAAATAACTAAACTGTGGACGCTACTGGATTCGAACCAGTGACCTTCTGGGTGTAAACCAGACGCTCTAAACCAACTGAGCTAAGCGTCCAAATAAATTTATATTGCGAATATTACCTGTTGCGAACTCTTGTGTGGGAAGTCTTGAGAATTCGGGATTATAACCAACTGAACTAATAACTTTAAAGAACAATTAATTTTGAAATTAACAAAAGAAAACAAAATCAAATCACTGAACAATCAGCCTGTGGGCGATCCAGGATTTGAACCTGGGACCTCAACATTATCAGTGTTGCGCTCTAACCAACTGAGCTAATCGCCCTTAATAAAATAGCAATAAAATTTTGCTATTGAACTAAAAAAGAATTGTCACACTAAGCAACAAAAAACATTATAACAAAAATTTAATTTTTGTCCAGAAGAAATAATCATAAATTAATTAGGAGAAGCTGATTTTTGTAAAAAATTAGCTTCTCCTGAAAAATTATTTAAACCAAAATCCCATAAATAAAGTAAATAATTCTATCTTATGTACTGCTGCTTCAGCAGAGCCTAATTATTTTTT
>JAWOGA010000031.1:0-11993 GCA_046497225.1 Candidatus Moraniibacteriota bacterium
TATGTGTTCTAAGCATTTGAAATTTTTACAATATTAAAATTTATAATAATAGCAGCATAGTCTAATCATAAACAAAAACTTACAAAAAATCAAGAAAAAGACCGGTTTAGACCGGTCTTGATATTAGAGTAAGCTTGGTAAATTTTGCAAATAAAAAAGAACGTAAAAAAATTAATCACAATCTTTATCTTTCTCTTTTGCTAATACTAAAAACTGCAACAAAAAACTTTCTAAAATTAAATCAAAATGTGCCCCCTTCTTTTATTGCAGTTTCTTTGAAGACATCCCTGTCTTTAAAATAAAAATCACCAAAAGTCCGAGCGTTAATAAACAACACTCCAAGGAGAGATTTCTTCTTAAAAAATCAGAAGAAAAGAGTGATGTCTTGATTAATGCTAAAAGCAAAAATCATAAAAACGCCCAGACTTTCAGCGATTTCCGAAACACCTATAAAGAACTAGGTGAGACTATTATACACTAATTTTAATTGGAGGTCAATAAAAATAATCGAATAAAATTCGATTATTTGTAATTAGTGATTCGCTATTGGTAATTCGGATGCAATTAATAGTAAAAACGCTTTCGCCAAGTTGACACTCTTCATGACTGGAGTGCCCTTCTGGGTTGGTCCACTTGTTTTCTTGCACATTTCCAAATCCATAGACCGGGCGAGATAGGCATAACTTGCAGTCACACACCAAAGGAGTGTGAAGTCTGCGAATACGCACCAAGGAAAGCCCGCTCCAGCAAAAAAGTTTGTGTTTTATTTAATTGTGTTTTGTGATTTTTTAAAGCAATTAATCCCGAGTACTCGGGGGGGTAGGTAAATTAAAATAATTTTAATCCCTCTTTTCCGCTTTCTAAACTTTCACACTTTCTAAACCTTCAAACTCATACTCACATCAGCTGATGATAATTCTTAGCCCAGTACTGAATCTTATTAGCATACCAATTATACCTCCAGGAAGTATTACCGGAGAGGTAAATTTTGGCAGCATTCTTTTCAGCGTATAGATTATGATCCACAACACCCGGAACATCTGATAGCTTTATTGCCATGGCCATTACTCCGTCTACCAATTCCCAGGGATCGGGACTTTCTTTGCCCAGCGCTTTAGCGATTCTATTTTCATACTCTCTCCAAGTATCCGGCATAAATTGAGGTATACCCATGGCACCGCCGGTTCCGGCATAGCGAGAAGGATTGCAAGAAACCTTTAATTTTCTGTAATCATAATTCAAATCAGTGGCTAATCCCTTAATTACCTTCTCTCGGCGCAAAAAAGTTTTCCAGGATCGATAACTTAAATATCCTTGTTCATACCTACTTCTGGCATCTTTTTCAATTTCCTCATAGGTGCATCCGCCAACGTTCTTGCCTAAATCCGATTCCACTACCAACATGCCCATTAAAAAATCTTCTCTGACACCTGTTGTCCGAGACGCAAATTCCACCGCTCTTTTCACTTCCTGAAAATTAGGACTCTCTTTGAGCAAATTTTTTTCTAATTGCCCGATCACGGAAAGCCTTACATATTTAGCATTCAGATCGTGAGACTGATTACTCTCCAATCTTAACTTTTGAAAGGGCGACCTCAATAAATAACCGGGTTGCTCCGGATATTCAAGATCAGCCCCCTGACTTGACTGTCCGCTAAAAACAGCCAAAAAGAAGAACAAAAAAGTTCCTCCAACAAGAATAACTTTCTTTCGAATAGTTTTGATTTAATTTTTACTCCCTCTGCCCCCTCATTAAATTCTTTGATTTTTAGATTATTTTAAGCAACTCGGAATTTCAAACACAAATCTGATTATACCCTTATGAATTTTTTTGTCAAATCTATATAAAAAAGCCGACTGAATCAGCCAGCAAATTAATTTAACAGATTTTACACTAGAAGATGAGTATTTTCTGAGTTTAATTTCCTTTTAATACTCTTTACTCAATTTTTTGAAGTTTGGAACGCAAATATTTATTTTATCCAGATTAAAAAGTCCTGCTTCGCTCCCGAATCTTTTTCCACTTCCCCTCTCCCCATCACATCAGTCTTATTTCTAGCCAAAAATAATGCTTCACTTTTTTACAAAATTTCCTCAACAATCCTTTTATCATTCCACGGCACTTTCTTTCCTTTAATCATCATATTTTCTTCAGCTCCCTTGCCGGTAATCAAAATTGTATCGTTTTTATTAGCCAAAGAAGCAGCCTTCTTAATAGCTTCCTTTCTATCCATAATTACGCGTAGAGTTTCTCCTTTTGTTTTATTTTTAACTCCTTCTTGAATTTCTTTAACAATTCTTTCGGGGTCTTCATTATAGGGATCCTCGTTGGTTAAAATAATAACATCTGCATATCGAGAAACAATTTCACCCATCAAAGGTCTTTTGCCTCTGTCCCTTTCCCCGCAACTTCCAAAAACCCAGATTATTCTCCCTCTTTTTTTGGATTTTTTTATTGACTCTCCCAATTTTTCCATAGAATCAGGTGTAAGCGCGTAATCAATTATAACTTCAACGCCTTTCTTGTTATCAACTCGTTCCATCCTCCCGGGAATTAAGTTAATCTCGCTTAACGCCTCGGCAGCAACCCCGAAATCAACACCCTGAGATCTCGCAACAGCAATGGAAGCTAAGGCATTTTCTATATTCACCTCCCCGGCAAGGCTAAGCTTAAAATCTTTTTTATTTAAAGTAAATTCGGAACCATTTTCTCTTACTTTAATTTTTTCCGGAAGAAATAATTCGGAAGAAAAATTTTCTAAATTTGTTTTCTTGCTCTTTATTCCATAAAGATAGTATTTTTTCATCCCCTTGAAAACAAAATTCTTGATATCGGGTAAATTATTATTCAAAACCGCAATTCCTTCGTTTCTTGCTGTCATTGCAAATAATCGAGCCTTGGCTTCCTCATATTCCTTCATTGTAAAGTGATAATCCAGATGTTCTCTTGTGATATTGGTTATCACAGCCTCATCTACAAGAGTCCCCCAGATTCTATTTTGATCTAGAGAGTGGGAAGATACCTCAAGCACTAAATAATCACACTTTTCATCTGCAGTTCTCTTGATGAATCTTTGTACATCCCAGGCAGACCTGGTAGTAAATTTAGTTTTGTTAACCCATTCCTCACTTCCAATTTTAAAATTTATCGTTGAACTCATGGCAACTTTATATCCAGCCTTTTCTAAAATTCTACTTATCATCTGAGCCGTTGTTGTTTTTCCATTTGTCCCAGTCACGCCAATGATATAAATTCTCCCGGAGGGAAAACCAAAATAAAAATTAGCCAAAACAGCCTTAATTAAATGGTAAGTATTCTTTATTTTTTGATAAATCCTCTTTAAACGCATAATTATTTAATCAAATTTTTAACTTTTTGAATAAGCCTATATAAAAAATATTTTTGCGAGTCAATTATTAAATCATGGCATCCGGGAAACTCCACCGGTTCGCACTTTGGACAAAAACCTTTTTTGAATCTGGTTATACCTCCCCAGGTCTTTTTTTTATTCTTAACAGAAGTTCCCCCTAAATCATACTTTTTCACACCCACCTTCTGGGCCTCCTTAATGGCATGCCATTGCAGTCCATAATTAGCCATTAAGTTTCTATGGCTGCTAGAAGATGCTCCATGCAAATAAGTCGCTACTCCGCCATAAAAACTTACGATTATCCCCCCCAACGGTTTTTCCCCCACATAAGCCATAAACAATTTAATTTTGTCTTCAGGGATGACTTCTAGCATTTTTTTATAATATTCTTTAGGGTGAGTGTTAATTCGATCTCTTTGGGAAGTCTCTTGAAGAAGTTTCCAAAAAGATTCAAAGCTCTTTTTCTTATCCTCTTCTTGAAATACCGCCCCCTTTTTTTGACTCAACCGAATATTGTAACGTGTTTTGGATTTCATTTCAGATAATATTTCGTCCGGGCTGCTTTGCAAATCAATCATCAAGGTTTCTTCCGGCTCATGATTTTTGGGCGATTTCACCAATTTGAAATTACAGGATTTTTTAATTCTCTCCAGATTTTCAAGTGTCTGAGGTTCCATTCTAATCCAACCTATTTTTCTGTTTTGAGCTTGTTTGATAAGACCTCTTATTTCCGCATTCACCTTTTTTTCCCTTGACACAACAGGCCCTCTGGGGCACAACCAATATTTTCCAACTATAGGCAATTTATACTCAACAAACAAACCATGGAAGTTTTCTTCCTGGCACAAGAAAACTTCATTACCAAAATTTTCTTGAAAATTTTTCCAATATTCAGACTGCAAAAACCCTCCGTCTTTAGTGTGTTCAGCTAAAAAATTTTCTTGTTTATCCATAACTACTTCTTCATAGACTTAAGCGCTAACTTAATTTTTTCAGAAATATCGCCCTCTTCTCCGGAAACAGCCTTAGCCGCTTCCCTAGCTTCTCCAGTGTTATATCCCATAGACATCAAGGCTTCCATTACTTCCTGGTCTCCTTGAGCTTCCTGCTGGATATCATCAGGTAAATCTTCGATTTTATTCTGCAGCTCCAAAACAACCCTCTCGGCAGTCTTCTTGCCCACTCCGGAAACCCGGGTTAATATGGAAACATCCTGATTTAAAATAGCGGTCTTAATAGCATTGGGGGAAGCTATATTCAATAAAGACAGCGCAGCTTTCGGCCCTATTCCGGAAACAGAAATCAACAATTCAAAAATATCCAACTCTTCAATTGTAGAAAATCCATACAAACTTAACTGATCTTCTCTTACATATGTATGCACAAAAATCTCCACGTCGCTTTCGCTCGCAATTTTTCCAGTTGAAAACTCGCTTAAATGGACTTTGTACCCCACTCCATTCACGTCAACTACCGCATAGTTATTTTTTATAAAATCAATTTTTCCTTTTAGTTTTCCTATCATTATTTCATTGATATAATTGTTTAAAAAAATTCATCTTTAAATTTAATTTCATACTAACATTATCTTTACAAAAATTCCAGCTTGTGCTAAGATGATTTTTAGTTAAACAGAAAAAGATTTTTTCCTGTTACTCTAACAACACAACATAATCAATTATAATAAATACTTATGCCAATTCTTGAATCAGCTAAAAAATACATCAAGGTTACTGAAAAGAAAACCGCTTTCAACAGGAAGAGAAAAAAGGAGATGAAAAATGCCATAAGAGAAGTAATGGACTTAATTAAAGAAGGTAAAAAAGATGAAGCCTCAAAGAGTTTTATAAAAGCTCAAAAATTTATTGACAAGGCTGTCAAAAAGGGTGTTATCAAAGAAAACACCGGCGCTAGAAGGAAATCTTCTTTAGTAAAAAAAATCAAACAATTGGGATAAACATTGCATAATTAACGATGTTTCTAAAAACCCTCCTTTGCTGAAGGGTTTTTTAGTTCTTGCTAATCAAATTCACTCATTTATTAATTTATGCAATAAAAAATTAATCGTAAAATCTTATTTACCTTTCTTGGATACTATTCAGCAATGCAAAAAACACCTGCTATCTAAACAGATACCAGGTGTTTTAAATTAGTATAATGAATTTTCAGGTCCTATTCAAGATCTTTTCTGTATCCGGTTCCGGCTGGAATAAGTTTTCCAATAATGATGTTTTCTTTCAATCCCCTCAGTTTATCTTGTTTGCCTTGAATGGAGGCCTCTATCAAAACCTTGGCAGTCTCTTGGAAAGATGCCGCAGACAAGAAACTGTCTGTAGATAAAGCAACTTTCGAAATTCCCATTACCATTCTCTCGCCTTTAGCCTCTTTTTTGCCTTCAGCTTTAACGCGCTCATTAATCTCATTGAATTTTTCAAATTCAACTACATCACCATCAAGCATTTCGGTGTCTCCGGAATCAGTGATTTTAACTCTAGAAAGCATTCTTCTGATAATTATTTCTAAGTGTTTATCATTAATTCCCTCTCCTTGAGTCTGATAAATCTCCTGGACCTCTTGAACTATATACCTATGTAAGGCATCTCTTCCGCTAACCTTAAATACTTTTTTTAAGTCAAGATGACCCTCAGATAAAACCTGTCCGGTTGTTATTAAGTCCCCCTTCTCTACTTTAGCGTTAATAACGGAAGGAATTGTATATTCTTTAACCTCTTTCTTATTAGTTTTTTTGCCTTTAGTAGGAGAAGTTTTTTGAACCTTGATAATCTTTTGTTTGTCATTCTCCTTAATATCCAAAACTTTTCCGTTAAATTCAGCTAAAATGGCCTCAGCTTTAGGAGGTCTGTTTTCAAAAAGCTCCTCCACTCTGGGTAAACCTTGGGTAATATCTGTACCGGCCACACCGCCAATATGAAAAGTTCTCATCGTTAACTGAGTACCGGGCTCTCCAATGGCTTGAGCCGCCACTGTTCCCACGGCTTCACCCATTTTAACCAGTTCGCTTCTACCCAAATCCATTCCGTAACACTTTCTACAAACTCCTCTAGAAGTTTTGCAAGTAACCAGGTTTCTAATTTTAACCTTCTCTATTCTTTTTTCCTCTATCTCCTTGGCTTGTTCATGAGTAATGATATTTCCCTCCTTAGCTATAACTTTTTTACCTTTAGTGTCTTTGATGTCCTCGACAAGCACCCTTCCAGCTATCCTGGAAGCAAAGCTTTGACCAATATTCTCTGCGTCTTCCAGGTAAATATATCCGCCTTCAGTATCTCCGCAATCATCCTCCTTAATAATGATATCCTGGGCTACATCTACGAGTCTTCTGGTTAAATAACCGGCTGTCGCTGTTCTCAAAGCCGTATCAGCCATACCTTTTCTGGCTCCGTGAGTGGCAATAAAATATTCCAAAACATTAAATCCTCCCTTGAGAGACCCTCTAATCGGCAATTCAATGGTTTCTCCGGTTGGTCCGGCCACAAGCCCCTTCATTCCAGCCATTTGAACTACCACTGATTCAGACCCTCTAGCTTTAGAGTTGATCATAAAAGCTATCGGTCCCTTAGGATCAATTAGCTTTTTAACTTCTTCCCCGATTTTATTCTTAGCCTCATTCCAGACTTCAATAATTTTAATCTTCCTCTCGTCATTTGTTAATAACCCCATATCAAATTGATCGTTAATCTCCTCAACCGCCCTCTGGGAATCTTCCACAACTTTTTCTTTGCTTTCCGGAATATTAATATCTTCTATCCCTAAACTTATTCCCGATTTTGTTACATATTGGAATCCCAGATTTTTTAATTGATCCAAAAAGTTCACGGTTTCATCGATGCCTCTTAACTGAAGATGCTCAGCTATCAACTTCTTTAAATCTCCCTTGTCCAAATTTTTATCAATATATCTAATTTCCTCCGGAAGTATATCATTTAATAGAGCTTGCCCGGCGGAAGTTTCCACCCTTTCTCCATCCTCTAGATAAAGAGTAATCTTTGCCCCCAAGTCAATAATGCCGGCCTGGTAAGAGCTTATTATATCTGCAATAGAAGAGAAATACCTTCCTTCTCCCTTAGCGTTCTCTTTAATAGCGGTTAAATAATAAATTCCTAAAACGATATCCTGCGAAGGATTTGTTATCGGATCTCCACTGGAAGGCTTCAAGAGATTTTTGCTGGAAAGCATAATTTCAGCGCACTCTTGTCTGGCTTTTCTGGTTAACGGCACATGAACAGCCATTTGATCACCATCAAAGTCGGCATTAAAGGCGGCGCACACCAAAGGATGAATCTGGATAGCCTTACCCTCAATTAACCTCGGCTTGAAAGCTTGAATAGAAAGCCTATGAAGAGTTGGGGCTCTATTTAGAAGCACGTATTGCTCATCAATAATTTTTTCAAGCATTGCGTAAGCTTCTTCTTCTTCTCCGTCTACCATTCTTCCGGCCGTTCTTACATTATGAGCATATTCCTTCTCAATAAGCTTGTTTATAATAAAGGGTTTAAATAGCTCTAAAGCCATCTTCTTGGGAATTCCGCACTCGCTTAATTTTAAGCTGGGACCGATAACAATTACGCTCCTTCCGGAGTAATCCACCCTCTTTCCCAAAAGATTTTGTCTAAACCTTCCTTGTTTTCCCTTTAGCATATCGGCAATTGACTTTAGCGCTCGACTTTGTCCGGTAGAAGCAGCTACCCTGGTTTGGCTTTTTCTGGAATCATTATCAATTAACGCATCAACTGCCTCCTGAAGCATTCTTTTCTCATTCCTTTGAATAACTTCCGGAGCACCCAATTCTATAAGCTTCTTTAAACGATTATTTCTATTAATAATCCTTCTATATAAATCATTCAAGTCAGAAGTGGCAAATCTTCCTCCGTCCAATTGAACCATCGGCCTCAAATCAGGCGGCATAACCGGAATCACCCTCATCATCATCCACTCCGGTCTCAATCCGGCCATTTTCAGCCCTTTGTACAATCTTAGTCTTTTAGTTAATTTTTTCTGATCAGTTACTTTCTTGCTCTTTAGCTTCTCTTCTACTTCGTTTATTTTTTCATCTAGATCAATTTCAGATAAAAGCTTCTCGATTGCTTCAGCTCCAATGGAAGCTTCAAATATTTGCCCAAACTTTCTTGATAAATTATAGTATTCAACCTCGGTTAAAATCTTCTTCAAATGCAAGCCCTTCACTTCGTCTTTGGCCTGCTTAAAAACCTTCTTGAGTTGTTCTTTTTCTTTTTTTGTTCCGGCTGAATTTAACTGTTTTTTAAGATCTGCATCCAGGTTTTTCAGACTTTCCTCTCTAGCTTCCTCATCAACTTTAGTGACCATATAACCAGCAAAATAAACCACTCTTTCCAAAGACTGGGGGGTCAAATCAAGAGCTAATCCCACCTTAGAAGGCACTCCTCTCAAAAACCAAATATGCGATACCGGCGCAGATAATTGAATATGCCCCATTCTCTCTCTTCTTACTATAGCCTTAGTAACTTCAACCCCGCATTTATCACAAACTATACCTTTATATCTGATTTTTTTATACTTTCCGCAATAACACTCCCAATCCTTAGACGGACCAAATATTTTTTCACAAAATAGCCCATCCTTTTCATAACGCTGGGTTCTATAATTAATAGTCTCCGGCCTAGTTACTTCTCCATGAGACCATTCTAAAATATTCTCCGGAGAAGCTAGTTTGAGTTGAACGATATCAAAATCGGAGATTCTTGTAATTTTATTATCAGCCATTGCTTTAACTTATATTATTATACTAAAAATTTGAAAAGTTGAATTTCAAGCCACTTAATTTTAATATAAATAGTCTTGAAATATTTTCTAATGGTTTAGATATTCTTTACTCCTTCAGTAATTCCACATTAAGAGCCAACGCTTTAAGCTCATTCAACAACACATGGAATGAAGCGGGAATATTGGGAGGATTAATATCTTCACCTTTAATAATAGATTCATAAGCATTGGATCTTCCCATGACATCATCCGATTTAATAGTGAGCATCTCTTGTAGGGTGTAAGCGGCACCATGACCTTCTAGCGCCCAAACTTCCATTTCTCCAAATCTTTGTCCCCCGAATTGAGCTTTACCTCCAAGAGGTTGTTGAGTAATCAAAGAGTATGGGCCTATAGATCTCATGTGAATTTTATCCTCAACCAAATGGTTAAGTTTCATTATATACATATACCCAACCGTGGTTCTTCTATCAAAATATTCTCCGGTTTTTCCATCAATTAATTTTATTTTTCCATCACCCGGCAAGTGAGCTTTTTCTAGTTCAGCTTTAATTTCTTCTTTGGTAACACCACTCAAAGATGGAGATGCGGCCTTGTAGCCAAGAGTGGAAGCAGCCCATCCCAAATGAGTTTCCATTATCTGTCCCAAATTCATACGAGAAGGAACACCCAGCGGAGTTAAAATCAATTCCACAGAAGTGCCATCCGGTAAAAACGGCATATCTTCCTCAGCTGCAATTTTAGATATAACACCCTTGTTTCCATGTCTTCCAGCTAATTTATCCCCAACAGATATCTTTCTTAGCTGCGCAATGGAAATCTGAATTTGTTGGATGACGCCGGCCGGCAACTTATCTCCTTGTTCTCTGGAAAAAACTTTTATATCTACCACTTTGCCGCTCTCTCCATGAGGAAGATAAAGCGAAGTATCTTTCACGTCTCTGGATTTTTCTCCAAAAACAGCTCTCAATAATCTTTCCTCCGAAGTGAGATCTCCTTCTCCCTTAAGAGTAACCTTGCCCACCAAAATATCCCCGGAGATAACCTCCGCTCCTATTCTAACCACTCCGGTTTCATCTAAGTTTTTCAATCTCTCTTCTCCAATATTTGGAATATCCCTGGTAACAACTTCCGGTCCCAATTTCGTATCACGAACATCCACCTTAAAATCTTCAATATGAATTGAGCTAAATCTGTCTTCATTCACCAACTTTTTGGAGATGATAATAGCATCCTCATAGTTATACCCCTCCCAAGGCATAATAGAAACTAAAACATTCTGTCCTAAAGCCAATTCTCCATTTTCAGTGGAAGCCCCATCAGCTAAAAGATCTCCCTTTTTAACTTTTTGCCCCTTATTAACTCGAGAAATCTGGTTCATACAAGTGAATCCGTTGGACTTGGCAAAATTTTGCAACCAATAAGTTGATTTTTTAGCGCCTTTGCCCGGATTATCTTTTTTGATGGTTATATGAGAAGCGTCAACCTCAACAACCTCTCCATCTTCTTGAGCTAAAATAGCTTGTCCGGAGTCGGCAGCTGCTTTATCTTCAAGTCCCGTTCCAACAACCGGAGCTTGGGGTTTGACACAAGAAACCGCTTGTCTCTGCATATTAGATCCCATTAAGGCACGGTTAGCATCATCATGCTCCAAGAAAGGGATCAACGCTGTAGCAACTGAAATACATTGTTTGGAAGAGACATCTACATAATTTAATTCCTCCAATTCACAAGTTTGAGGTTCCCCTTGAAATCTAATATCAATTAGATTATCTAAAATGTTGTCAAAATTATCTTTTTTTATCCCGGCGTGAGCAATTCTGTATTTCTCCTCTCTGGAAGCATCCATATATTCAATTTCTTTGGAAATAAAAGGAGATACCTTAATTTTATCTTTAGCGGATCGAGAAATTTTATTAACATCTTCTTCTTTAATTAATTCTCCTTTTTTGAATAAAACCTTTCCCGCTTTGTCCTTAATGTCACTCTTTGGAATTCTTCCAATCCATTCTTTCCCGGCAGCTTCTTTTGAAAGCTCAGTCAAAACCGGTCTATAAGGGGTTTCCACAAAACCATAAGGATTTATCTTGGCATAGGTCGCCAAATGGTTAACAAGTCCAATATTCGGACCTTCCGGAGTTTGCACGGGACAAATTCTACCATAGTGTGAAGAGTGAACATCCCTCACTTCAAATCCGGCTCTTTCTCTGGCCAATCCTCCGGGTCCCATAGCGCTAATCCTTCTCTTGTGTTCCAGCTCAGCCAACGGATTAGCCTGATCCATAAATTGAGAAAGCTGAGAAGAAGCAAAAAATTCTTTAATAACAGCTGCAGTGGGACGAGGATTAATAAGTTGCCCCGGCATCACCGAAGTTGTATCGCAAGTGCTCATTCTGTCTTTAATATTCCTTGTCATTCGAGCCAAGCCAACTCTAACTCTATTTTGAATAAGTTCTCCAACGCCTCTCATTCTTCTTGATCCCAAGTGATCTATATCATCCGGCTCTGCTTCCGGATTATTGTTTAAACGAATAATTTCCTTGATCACTTCTACTATTTCTTCTCTAGTTAAGACCCTGTTTTCCTCAAGAGATTCTTCTTTGTTCATTCCCAAGCGAGTATTCATCCTATACCTTCCCACTTGACTCAGGTCATATCTATCAAAACTAAAGAAGATACTTTGTACCATTTGTTTAGCATTTTCCTCTGTAGCTAAATCTCCGGGTCGCAACCTTTTATAAGTTTCTTTGTAAGCCTCTTCGGTGCTAGTAGCAATGTCTTTATTTAGGGTTTCTCTGATGTGAGAAATTTCTTGGTTATCCACATCATTGAATTCCTTAATCATCTCCTCTTTGGACT
>JAWOGA010000062.1:0-4210 GCA_046497225.1 Candidatus Moraniibacteriota bacterium
CCATATGGACCCTTTTTGGGATGTAGCAATTACCCCAATTGCAGGAATATCAAAAAAGTGGAAAACAAAATCGGGGTAAAATGTCCGGAATGCGGAAAAGATCTGGTAGAAAAGAAATCCAAAAAAGGGAAAACTTTTTACGGATGTTCGGGTTACCCGAATTGCAAAACTATGTTCTGGAATAAACCTACCGGAGAAAAATGCCCTAAGTGTAAAAGCCCCTTGCTTCAAAAATATAAAAAAATTGTCTGTTCTAACAAAGAATGCGGATATGAAAAGTAATTTGATTCTAAGTTTGTAAAGTTCTAGGTTTTAGGTTAATTTCTTATCTACTTAAAATAAATTAATCGGGCAGAGCCTTCAACGCACATAAATCAAATGTAAAAATGAAAAAGAAAATTAAAAAAGGTTTTCAAAAAACAATCAACGTAAAATATAGAATAACCATTTTTACTATTTTTTTGCTTTTAGTTTATGGTATCGGACTTTGGCATTTCAAAGTTATAGGAGACAAGGTCTCCATTATTGAAGGCTTAAATGTTGCCAATCAAAATAAAATTGAATTGGAACAAAATATAGAAGAAATGGTAGCCGGCTATCCAATAGAAAAAATGACTCCATATATAATAGAAAAAGACAGCCGAGTTGCAGCTTTCATTGTTAGCATAGCCAAAAAGGAAAGTAACTGGGGAAAGAGGGTTCCCGTTTTAAACGGAGAAGATTGTTTTAATTACTGGGGCTACAGAGGCGGAGGAGAAAAAGTGGCTACAGGAGGATACACTTGCTTTGACACTCGCGAAGAAGCCGTAGACGCAATCGGCGGAAGAATATCAGAACTTATCAAAAAATACGATCTAACCACTCCGGAGGATATGATAATTTGGAAATGCGGCTCCACTTGCGCAGGACATAGCAACCAAGGTGTCCGTAAATGGATTTTGGATGTTGGTTATTATTTTGAAAAATTGTATAAATAAATAAAATATAGTGAAAAAAGCATAAAAGCAAAAACAAATAGAAAAGTTTACAAAGCATGAAGGTAAATAAAGAAAAAATTAATCAGTAATTTTTAATTCGCAACCGGTCGTTTTTAGAAGGGATTGTTGATTTACTTTATGATATATTATTGATTATTTTTAGCCCTCTCTAAATACGACAAACGCTGTATGTCGTATTTAAAAAAGAGTAATAAGGAGCAAAAAACTAAACTCAACGGCAAACTCCGGAAATAACAAATAATTTGAAACAACCAAGAAGAACAATTTTAATTAAAAAATTTCAAGTACTACCATATAACGTAATATGGTAGTAAAGATAAAAATTTCTCGTCAAGCGCGGAAATCCGATCGAGTTCAAATAAGCTTCTCGTATCGCTCGCCTCTTGCTTCATACATCTTTCATCCCGATTTTAAATTCAAATCGATTTATCAATTTTATTCTTACCTCTCCTGCTTTAAAATCATCTTCACAAACTCACAACCCTTTACACAAAAAACAGCTCTTCTCGGGAAGAGCTGTTTTAAAAATTTATTTTTCTCTTTATGCCCCGCAACCGGCGTCTGTCGCAGAAGCAGAGGCTTCACCTTCTCCAAAACCGGAGGAAGGAGTTTCTGAAGATAATTCTGCATCGCACTCAGCGGGTTTCTCTTCAAAAGCTTCGCAAACTTTATTCAGTAAACTTTGAGGATCTCTTGCCGAACTGGTTTGAGTCTCATTGATAACCAAAGTCGGCGAACCCTGCACTCCATATTTCTCATTTAGGTCTTTGTGAATATTAAATGGAGGAAATTGGCTGTCCCAGCTATCCGTGTCTTCCAGATTTTTAGTAATATTATACTCCTTATCAGTCTTCTCTACACAACTACTCAAGGCCGCTTGATCAACTTGAGCCTCCCCTAAGCAACTTTCGGAATCTTCACTTTTCAAGAAACAATCAAGATAATCATAAAGAGTTTCTTTGTTATTTTGTTCTATACAATATTGCCTCAAATTCTCATCTACCTCTTTTTCCTGGTGCATAGCATAGTCCACGAATCTAAAATCAAAATCTATTTTATCATCCAATGTTTCAATCACAGGCAACAATCCTTTTTGAACCTGAGTTCCATAAGGACAGTAGCTCATAACAAAAGCTTCCACTTTGGGCTTTTCACTCTTGGGAACAGGCTTGTTAGCCTCTTCCTCGGCATCTTTTTGAGCTTCCGCCTGCTCCTTCATTTCCTCAATCTTCATCGCCTGAGGAAAGAAACTTTTACCATCTTTTGTTAAATAACTATCAAACTCTTGCCCCTGAACTTCAACAGTTACTTTATACAAATCATTTTCTTCCGCAATTCCTTTAACTTTAACATCTGTTCCCTCCTGAACAAGATTTCCCTTGATGAACTCTTCAGCCTTTTCTTTAGCTTGAGGCATTGCTAAATCAGTCTGAGCCAGAGTTCCATTCTCAAGATATTGATTGAGAAAAAACCCTCCTCCAAAAAACAACGCCGCAATTATGATTAAATTGGCAGTCATTTTTTTATCAATTTTTTTAATCATTTCTTTCATTCTTTTTTAATTAATTTTAATTATTATAATCAGCTATCTCTCACTTTAACATTTTTTTTAAAAAAGTAAAGAAGGCTTAAAAACAAGAAAGTTAGCCTCCTTAATTAAAACATAGAACTTAAACCGGCTTCATAATTCATTAAATGAAGCCGTAATCGCTTTTACTCTTTCTTGTCAGTGCCATCAGCTTTTTCTTCTTCTTGCATCTGCTTCTGTTGTTGCTGCATCTGCTTCTGAGTTTCTTCAATGTTCATAGCTTGAGGGAAAAAGTTCTCTCCATCCTTTGTTATGTAGCTATCAATTTCCTGGCCTTGCACGCCCACGGTTACTTTATACAAATCATTTTCTTCGGTGGCGCCCTTAACTTCCACGCCAGCTCCCTCCTGGACTAGGCTGCCTTTAATAAACTTTTCGGCTTTATCTTCAGCTTGAGCCAAAGTTAAATCTTTTTGAATCAATGTTCCATTTTCAAGGTATTGATTGAGAAAAAACCCTCCTCCAAAAAACAACGCCGCAATTATGACTAAATTGGCAGTCATTTTTTTATCAATTTTTTTAATCATTTCTTTCATAATTTTTCAATTAATTTTAATTATTAAAACCATTTATTTTCCACCTTAACATTTTTTTTAAAAAAGTAAAGAGGGTGGAATAATTATTCTAATCCCAAGTACTCGGGACTAATTGATCTAATTATTCTAAAAACTTATTATTTAAAATTATTGCACAAGAGGTGATTGCCCGCTGGATGGGAAAATTGGCTTTGGCAGTTTGGCGGTTGGTTAATTCGGCTTAAAAGGGGCATTTTAGAGGTTATTAAACCCGCCAAACGAGGTTTGTCGGGTTTATTTTGGTTGGTTTTAGGGTGATTTATTGAAGCAAGTCTTCTCTTATGCGGTAGGATTTGTCATTTGAATTTCGTCATTTGACATTATCGTTTTTTTTATGCTACCGATTCCCTTTTGCTCTATTGTGGGTCTTGCATAGCATTTGGCAGTTTTTGATATCGCTTTTGCCGCCCTTGCTCCAGGCTGATACATGGTCGGCGTCCATATCGCCGAAACTCCAGATTTTATCCTTGTTGGCGTCGTGTCCGACAGCGCAAAGCGGACAATTTGATTTACCTTTAGCTTTGGCTTCCTTTGTCTGCTTGGCATAAACCGCATTTTTAGTTGCTTCATCAAAGATCCTAACATCAAGCAATTTCGTGTCCTTCATGCCGCCGAGAATATACTCAAAAATTCCTTTGCGGTTTTTGACATAAGGATCGGCATAGAGCTTATGCACTTCTTCTGAAACTTTTTTCGGATTGAAAGATTTTTTGTGATATGTCTCATACAACCGCCCCCATTCAAGACCGCGCATCTCGCTTTCAACATCGATAAATACGCTGGAAATCCAGTCGATCACCGTGTTGAAATAATTTTTTAATTCGGTAATATCTTCATCATAACGATGGCGGCTCATATAATCGCCGATATTGCCTTTGCTTACCCAATCCAGCGCGCGCTCCAGAAAATCCTGCCGATTGGCGCTGCCTTTTATGTAAGCGCTCCATTTCTGGATATTGGCGTTTTGGCTATTGCTGAATTCCTCTTTGGCAAGAGTGACAAAAGGTCCGGAATAGACCGCGTTTAAAAGCTCCTGGTTATTGAGGGGC
>JAWOGA010000041.1:0-7412 GCA_046497225.1 Candidatus Moraniibacteriota bacterium
ATCACAACAATAGAAGAGGTGATCGGGGCGGACAAGGAAAAAAGCAAGGTCAAAAAGATCGAGAAAGTAAAAAAGGAGAACCCGGGAAGCGCCATCTATTATGTCGGCGACACTGTCGGAGATATCTATGAAGGAAGGAAGGCCGGAGCAACCACGATCGGGGTAACCTGGGGTTTTCATGACAAAGAGAAGATGGAGTCAGCCGAACCGGACTATTTGGTTGATTCCCTGGAAAAGCTAAAAAGCTTTTTTTCTTGATAACTCGGTTTATTAAACAATCCAATAACAAGGGCGGGGATAGTCTCGCTCTTTTTTATTTGTCCCGGGTTGTGTTCAAGAGGTCAAAGCGCTTCAAATATATTTAAAGAATAGTTTGTGAGGCGGTTAAGGGTTTAATTTTTTTTGTTATTATATTAATATTAGAGTAAAGAAAAATAAATAAAATTGTATGTTCAATGAGAAAATAAAAATGGAAAGCAGTCCTTTGTCGGAAGAACCTGAAAATATTAATTCGGAAGAAAAAAAGCAAAACAAAAGTGAATCCGAAAAAAGTAAAGTCGGCAAAAAAAGTTTTAAATTCTTTGACAACAAGAAATTAAAAAAAATGGGAACATCCCCTGCTCAAAGAATTTTAAACAGACCGCCTTCTCCTGATAAGGAAGAGAAAGAATTAGAAAATAATGAATTTTGGACCGAGGATTATATTATTGAAAAAGTCGAAGATGTACTAGGTAGCTTTGAAAAGAAGAAAACATCACAAGAAAAAGAGATTTCTAAAGATGATATTGATAAATCATTGGAGAAAGTGGTTAGAGAAAATGATCATTCTTATACATTTCAAGTAAGAGATTGGCTCAAAAAGGCACCAGAGGAAAATATGGAATATATAGAGGATAAATTAAGTGAGCTTATAAAACAAAATGAAGATTTAAATTTGTCTACTTTGGTTTTGTTGTCGGAAACGAATCAAGAAAGAGGCGCCCCAAGTAAAGAAAAAAGTTTTCTTATTTCAGAAGAACTAATAAAATCTATAGAATGCAACGTTTTCCCAAGTAAAGAATTAATGGATCAAATTGCACTTGTAAATCGTCTCAACACCGAAACCTCTAATGCTTTGATGCATAAGATTTTGGATTTTTTCCAAATTTATTTAAGCGATCTCCAAAATGATCACGAGAACAGCTTGCAGGAGGAGAGGCATCATTTTTACGTTTTCCTTCATCACAAATTTTTAATCCCGGAATCCGAAATGTCACAAAATTATTTGGTAAAAAAGCATTTTGAAGATTTGGTAGAAGCCTTAAATCTTGCGCAGGCTAACAAAGAAGGAGCCTTGCACGGAGTGGCCGGAGGGAATGGTGATGAAATGATATACACCTTTTCACATATTGATGAGTCTTATAAATATAGACAGGCTTTAGGCATTAATGAGTCTTATCCGGCCGCCTCCCCTGTCCTGCCTATAGCCCCTGAGTATGTAGGTATGTACAAAAAGGGTAAGTTAGATAAGGTTTTTTCAGTTGAAGACGTTGATTTTGATAAGGAGTTTAAAGAGAGAGAAAATAAATATATAGAACAGAACAATTCTGAATATAATTATATTTATGATGAAATCAATGATCCGATTGAACTTCCGGGGCAAAATATTCATCCCTCTAATAAGTTACAAAAATTAAGAGATATTTGGGATTTCAATGATCAGCTAGAGAGAGATAATGAGAATTTTTATTTTGATTTATCAAGAGTAGATGCTGAAGAGTTGCATCCGGTAGTATATGCTGATTTAATGACTCGAAATCAGCGTTATATTCATGATTTAGGAGAAACAGAAAATAAAAAAGAAAGTCTGCCCCAAGAGGAGTTTTTGGAATTATTATCTCCTCAAAAAGAAATTTCCGAGGATCAACTTATTGCATATCAGAATCTTACCAAACTTCATATGAGAAAAAAGATTGAAGATGAATTCGGTTTTGATGTTTCCGAGTTAGATTTTTGGTCTCAAAGAAATTTTTTAGAATTTTTAAACACTAGAGACGTTGATAACGTTAATGAATTGAAAAATTTTGTTAAAGAATACGGAGTAAACGGTTTAAAAACTTTTTTATCTTTAGAGTTGGGTGAGGTATCCGGGGAAGAAATTTTAAATATCGGGAAAAACTTGGAGGATGAGCCTGAAGCCGCTCAAAGATTGTTCTCCAAATTTGCTGAAATTACAGATAGCGCTGAGGAAAGCGTGGAAGAAGTAGTGAAAATGTATAATGAAATATTTTTTAATAAGAAAATTGATCGCAATAAAGCTATTAATGCAATATTGAAAAAAGCTTTTTCTTTACTTGAAAAAGCTGCGGCTGAATTAGAAAATTGTCCTGAAGAACAAAAGGAAAAATTGATAAACAGTTTAATTGTTGATCTTAAAAGAGAAGAGAAAATACAGCATTCAGCGATTGTTAGTTTGAAAGATTTAATGGTTGAATTCAATAAGAAATATTTATCATTAGAAATAAGCTATAGTGGTTTTGTAAATACTGTAAAAGAATATCTTCCAGAGCAGGGCGAAAAGTTAGCTAATGATATCAGAAACATTCAGAAAATGAACAAGAACGGCGAGATCGACAAAGATACAAGAAAAGAAATGATCGGAAAGTTAAAAAAACAAGCAAAGGATAAATTGTTGCAGGGTGTTAAATATGACAGCTCGTTGTTAAGAAAAAAATTAAAATGGCTAGTTGATAGAACGAAATTTGAAGGTGAGCCTTATGATATAGTTGTAAAATATGATGGTAAAGAGGAGGCTGATAAATTTAAAAAATATATTGAAGAACAAGATCAAGAAATATATGGAAAATATATAGATATTTTTAAAGAGTTAAATTCTTTTCAACAAAACATTGAAGAAAAGTTTGATCAATTTGTTTATGGTCAAGAGTCCGCCTCTCTACCGGAAAACTTTGACCAGGAAATAGTCCAAGGGATAGAAAATTACCAATCGGAGTTGCCGGACAGTGATAAAAAGCCTTATTTGCCCGTGGGCATTTCCAGTTTACTCCCCAAAGAAGGTGAAGTTCACGCCAAGCCTATAGACGCTTTTGCCTATATGCTGTGGCTTCAAAACCAAGGCAAGGAAGCCGATTTTATGGTGGTGGATACCATACAAGAGTCAAACTATCAGTCTTTGTATGGTCTCGATCAGGAGGAAGCCAGAAAGAAGGCCAAAGTTAATGGGCAAAGGGACGAGCAGTGGTATCGATCGATAAAAGAAAATTTTGGTCTTGATAATATTGATTTTGCCGATTATTCCGGCCTGGAGCAAAGTGAAGAATTTAGAGAGGCGAAAAAAATAATTGATGACCTAGATAAAGGAGAAAACAGAAGTGAAATTATCTCTGGTGCCCTGGATAACATGGTAGAGAAAAGCGTTAAGGGTAAGGCAAGCCAGGAAGAAATTGAAAACCTAAAAGAATACGGCAAGAAGGAAATAGCTTTCATAATGGCCAGGAAAGATTTAAAAATAAGCCATGAAAAAGAGTATCGTTATGATATTATGGCTCGTGTTATATCGGTTTATAAAGAATTAAAAGACAGATTAGAAGAATTAAAAGATTCCCGCCACGCTTATTTAGAGGAAAGAGGCGTCCCGAAGAAGAAGATAGGTAAAATTCTTAAAGAGCTAGAGTCGGATAAATCCTTAACCGAATTAAGTTTATACTTAAGTTATTACGAGGATTATCCCAGAACTTACCATTTAGCCGCTGATATATTCGGCAACGAAGAAAGAGCCCGTAATCTTAAAAATCAAAAAGATAAATCGAGTAAAGACAAATCCAGAGAACTTAAAATAAAAGCAACAAATTTGCGAGGCCAGATGACTTCTTTGGCTAGCCAGTATGAGGCAGAGGAAGAGAAGGTAAAACCAATAAATAAAAATATAGATAACTTGGGACTGCTCAAAAGAGGAACAGAAGCGAAACATATCATTAATAAGTGGCGAGGTTTTGGGGAATCAATAAAAAAAGAAGACTGGTTTAGAAATTTGAATTTGCCGGAATTTTATTATCCCAAGCAGATCACCGGAATGAGTTTTGAGATGCAGGATGAGAAAAATCCCGGCTACACTTCTTTTCGGGAGTTTTATAGCACCTACAAGGGAGAGAGTGAAGAAGAATTGCCTATTGAGGCCAATCAGGTTATTGCTTCTACCTCTCCTTTAGCTGCCTCCAAATTGTTGGTTTTGGATGAAAAAAAACAGAGGGAATATTATGAAAAAGTCCTTAAACCCCTGTTAGTTAATTATTATGTAGCGACCTCAAAAGACAAAGAAGAAGCAAGTAGAAGATTTGAACAAGAAGGTGCTCAAAATAAAACCATTTCGGAAATTATTCATTTTATTCAAAATAGTATCGTAAAGCCGGTGAAGAAAGATTTGGAATCAAACAATCAATAAATGGTTTTGCGCGTTTTTTCTTTCATTTTTTATAAATATCTTCAAGTGAAATAGCATTGGCCCAGTTTAGTTCAAAAATAGACTTCTGGGTTTTGTAAATTTCCTTATTTTCAAGTATTACTCCGATCAAGTTTTTCTCCGAGAAGGTTAAAAAGGAAACTTTTCCGTCGTAAATTTCCATTTCCAGAAAAATAGGGTATTTTTTACCGTCAATCAATCTAATTTCAGTAACAGAGCGGTCATAATTTTTTAAATATTCACGCGCATAAGGGGTATCGGCCACAATACCTCTTTTTTTTATGCCCAATTCTTTCCTTTTGGCTACATATTTGTCATTATCTCGGCCCAGGTATTTTTCCATTCCTTTGATTTGGGCGTAGGTAAGTATCTCGGTTTGAGAATTAAGCGAGTCGTTCAAGACTTTAATCAGCCCCTGTCTCCCTTCATAAATACGAACCCCCGGTTTGCCCGAGACCAAATTAAAGTCGGAAATCAGTTTGGGCATATTGGCCTCCAATTCCCTTTCCGCTTTTTGTAGTTCATTTCCTTTTTCCTCCACAAAATGCCTGATTTTTTCCGGATGTCCGGGGCTGAAGTAGGTGACTTTATTTTTGGTTTTTTTGTTAACCAAATCTTTTTTACTCAAACCCTCCAGGGCGTTGTAGACCACCCCTCTTTTGAGAGGAGTGTTTTTTATTATTTCCCCGGCTGAAGTCTCACCCTTTCTTAAAAGAAATTCATAGACTATTGATTCATTACTGTTTAGGCCGGCCTGGGTTAAAAGATCTTTGTACATATTTTCTCTTTTACTAATTATATTTCCAGTATATCATATCCCGCCTTTTTAGTCAATTAAAAATGACGATAAAATTTAAACTATAATTTTTATATGTCAGATAATTTTGATAATTAAATTAAATTTAAATTTAAGATAAAATGCTTTAAATAAAGGAGTTTATACGGTATTTGACAGAAAATCAGTCATATACTCTTGACAAATTTTGAATACTGTGATACAATGCAATGTCAAGCTAAAAAAACAAGCTTGCCAAGAAAAAGCACCTTAAATAGATCAAATAAACTTTCGATACTTGTCCGGAGAATTAGAGTGGTCGGATTTATCCCCGCGGGGATGAGGCCGATCCAATTCAAAAGATAAGATATCGGAAATTACTACAGAGTGAGATTCTCTTCGACCCCTATGCTTGTCGGGTCGAAGGGAGGCCATTCTCTAGTAAGCAAACTAGAGTGAAAAATAGAATAGTTCTTTAAATAAAAACAGCAATCGGGAGAGTAAAAAGCGAGGAGAGAATGAACGAGTTGTTACTGTCTACCGGGACCAACCCCTAGATGGTGCAACTTCTAAAATTATAGCATAAAAAAGGAAAGAAAAATAAGAAATAAACGTTTCCTTACAATGCTAAAAAGTTCTTCTTGCTTTTTACTCTTTCCCGATTGCCGGTAAATATGAATTAGAGTGATTGCCGGACTTCTTGGAACAAAATTATAAGCCGAACCATGTTTGCGGCTTATTCCCAGGATCTGCCGGCCACTCCGGTTCGTTCCCTTTTGCCCAGCCTAAATAGGGCAAAAGCGGTAAGATAGAATTTAAATCCTAAACCGAAAGGTTGGGATAGGCTTTCGGTCAAGTCGTTAACGAACCGGCTTACCGGAGGCGTTGCTGAGTAGGCAGTGGCCGAATCGCCCCCAAGGCGAGCAGGTCCGCCCAAAAGCGATTCTATCGACAGGTGTTTTGAAAAGAACATCTGCCGGCGCGCGAGATCTTAAACCCGTCTCGCCACCGGAAATGTTCTTTTCAAGCTAAGGAGAAGAACTCCCCGAGGACAAGCGCACGCGACTTGTCCAGCCGGCCAGCGGGCCGAATGGGAGTCAAACTCTCCTTAGATAAACCTCGGTGTCTGACCGGGGTAAACCGAAAAGGGTTTTCCAGGGTATTGAGAGTGAATTCAATACCCTTTTATTCTGAGCTTGTTATGTCTGGCAAGTTGAGATTAAAATACCTTTCCTTTTTTGACTTAGTTCTTTTTCTTTGAAAAAGAGTTGAGTAGAAGAAAGGGAATTGAACTTTGACAATTGAATAAATTAGTAAATAAATTAATTTTCTTCGGCTTTTTCCGGAGCTTCTGTTATTCGTTTTTCTCGCCCTCAGGGGAGGGGGGAAACTAAGAGGGGTGGGAGACATTTTTGTACCCATTAAACGGATAAGATGAAGCTCCGGAATGGCCGGAGCATACTTTTAAAGTCGCTTAAAAAAAGGAGGTAAAAGATGTGGCGACTGAAGTCCGGTGAGGTTGTGGTTGACCGCCATAACTCTCACCTTAAGAATGGAGTCGAGCGTTTTCTCCCGGAGGCGCTCGGCAAGATCGAATCGGCCGGGAGAAGTTTCTTTATTGAGGAGGTCGAGTTCGACCGAATCATTGGAGAAACTACTTGCGTCACTACTCGGCCTGGTGATCGGATAATTTACGCCAAGAGGCCGAAGCGGTTTGGGTATTCGCGGTTCGTTATGGATCGTGACCCCGAGCCGTGCACCACCTTGGTCGTGATTTTGAAAGTCGGTGATTTTGATCAGTACGTCTTGATTACCGCTTTCGTAGGGAAACGGCCCCAACCGGAGCCGTGGGATGCCAGGAATTTTTCGCAACAGCCTGATCCGCAAGAGGCGGAGAGGTTGGCGCGAGAGTTCTGGAGTAATCACGCCCTAATCTGGGGCACCGAGGAAATTATTCAAGATACAATCACCACGGAGTGTCCGTGGTAAACAAAGGAGAGGGAAAATGAAAATTGATCTCGAAAAATTAATGTCTGCGTTAAAAATGCAACAAAAAGACATTAGAGTCGACACGAATGTAAATGGCACTTACTATTTCCGCGGTAACCCGAGATGCACCGGCGTTTACAGGGTCCTATACCTAGTCAGGGGCGAGGAAAAGTACCGTTGTAAGCGGTG
>JAWOGA010000049.1:0-2593 GCA_046497225.1 Candidatus Moraniibacteriota bacterium
ACGCAGTAAAACAAATAAAAACACCAAGGTCTTAAATTTTGAGTTCTTCTTTGTCAGAGACACCTTTAAAAAACTTAATAATTCCTGGCCCAAATGGGCTGATACTTGTGTTTTCCGGCATTAAAACTTTTAAAAATGGTGCCGAAGGCCTAATCTCGGTGCGACATGATATAATGACCTCTTTTAAGGGCAATTAAAATAAAATATAAAGGTCCGATTTTTATTTAAAGCCAACATCTTCAAATATTTTTTCAATCAACTTAAATTCTTTTTTACGGCAATCAATCTCTGCTTTTATCCCTAACGGCAGGATCCATTGCGGGTCAGTGTGTCCGAAGTCCATGTTAGTAATTATTGGAAGGCCTGTATTTTTAAATTCAGTATTCACTATTTTTAGTATATTTTCTTCTAACTCTTTCTTTTCTTCTTCTGAGTAATCTCTCGGCCTTCCAATGAGCAACGCTGAAATTTTGTCAAAAATTCCTTGCATGCCATAATTGCGCAACATCAATTTAACCCGATCCGGAGTCGGCTTGTCTTCTGATGTTTCCAGAAACAGGATCTTTCCATTCCAAAAATCATTATTAGGCCAAAATTCCGTACCCTTCATAAATTCAAAGACATCAATACAACCGCCAAAAAGCTGGCCTTGAATTTTTGAATCTCCCTGTAAAACATTCCAGCCATTGTTTTTTAACATAGGATTAACTTTTCCTGTATTGGACTTGTCACTCCAATCCAGGTACCCTTCGCAATACGAATCAAAAGCTTTGTAGGCATAATTATCGGGATTTTCAAACAAGATAGTGCTGATGTGCTCTTGAAATTTCCGACCCAGTGCCTCCCATTGTGACAATCCCGCCATAATTGTAGGACCGTTTAATGTGATAAGTCCAAGTTGATTAAAATATGTCAAAAGGGTAGTTGTGTCGGAATATCCGATGATGATCTTTGGATTTTTCCGAATCATCTCTGCGTTTAGATAGGGCAATATTCTTACAGAGTCATCTCCGCCAATTGACACAAAGATCGCTTTAACTTCTTCGTCAGCAAAAGCATCGTTTATATCTTTTGCTCTAAATTCCGGGTTTTCATAAAGATAATCCGCGTCTTTTCTTGCTGAGGGGTACTCTTTGATATTCAGCCCTAAATCCTCAAGCACTTTAATGCCTGATTCATAAACATGGGGAAAAACGCTCGGCCCTCCCCAGGATGGAGACACAACTGCAATGGTGTCTCCTTTTTGTAATTTTTTTGGTTTGATCGCTATATTTTGCTGCATAAAATTAGTTAGAGTCTAAAATTTAACTTATCAAAAATCACAGAACCACCTTAAACCACTTCTTTTTTCCGACTTTTACTAATACTCCTTTTTCGGGAATATTTATTTCTTCTGAAGGATCGTTTTTTAACTCTCCATCTATTTTTACAGAATTCTGCCCAATTAAACGCTTGATTTCAGAGTTGCTGACTTTTTTTTCTAAACATTGTCTTAATAAGTCAAACAAAACCATTGACGAGCGTATTGCTTTCACTTCCGGGACATTCTCGGCCGCTTCTTTGTTTTGAACCAATTTAACGAATTGCCCTTGGGCTTCATTGGCCTTGTCCTCTCCGTGAAAGATTCTTGTTATCTCCCAAGCAGTGGCCATTTTAGCATCTCGAGGATTTTTTTCTCGTAAAATCTTTTCCACCTCCTTCAAAGGTATGCGAGTGTTATTTATCAAAAGGATCTCTATCATTTCGTCGGGTTGGGCCATAATAGAGCCATACATATCAAAAGGGGTAGAATCCAGAAAAACGCCAGTACCTTTGCTTTTAGACATAAGCTCACCGGTTTTTGGGTTCTCCATTAAGTTAACAGCTGCGATCATTTTATCTTTCTGGTTATATCTATTTAACAATGTTCTGCCCACTAAAGCATTGAATATCTGGTCGGTTCCGCATAATTCTACATCCACGTCCATGGCAACGCTATCATAACCTTGCATTAAAGGATACATAAATTCGTGGATATAAATCGGCTTTTCTTCTTTTATTCTCTTTTCGAACATATCCCTCTCTAACATTCTTTGGACGGTTATATTAGAAGCTAAATTCACCACATCCTCCATAGAGAGGTCGGCCAACCACTTGCTGTTATACATAATTCGCGGAGGATTCTCTTTAGCATCGAAATCCATTAAGGGCTTGATCTGCTTGATCCAATCTTTAACATTGGCATTAACCTCCTCTCCGGAGAGCTGTTTTCTCGCACTGTCGCGGTCTGTGGGGTCCCCAATTCTGGCCGTAAAATCACCAAATAAAACGATAACCTCGTGGCCGAGCTGTCGAAATTCCTCCAACAACATATAATTTTTAGCGTGACTGAGGTGTAAAGCCGTGGAAGTGGGGTCCGCTCCAATATAAATACGCAGCTTGTCCGACATCAACCTCTTCTTAAATTCCTCCTTGTCGGGAATAACTTCTTGAA
The DNA here is from genome assembly GCA_046497225.1 of Candidatus Moraniibacteriota bacterium. GTDB lineage: Bacteria > Patescibacteriota > Minisyncoccia > Moranbacterales > DUUL01 > JAXHLG01. The sequence continues at coordinate 2,474 of JAWOGA010000049.1, forward strand.
TAATCCCTCTTTCAATAATTTCATTGATTTTTTCTTCTTTATTTTTTTTGTCCATATTATTTTAAAACATATTCCCTGATTTCCCCGTTGACCAATTTAAAATCATTTCACCTTGGCCAT
>JAWOGA010000074.1:0-12553 GCA_046497225.1 Candidatus Moraniibacteriota bacterium
ATCTTACTTTTTCATAATAGCCTTGAATCATATGCCCAATGTAGCAAAGCCTGTTTTTGTTTTCTCCGGCAGCTAAAATCTCCCCGCCGGCAATTTTTCTCTACTGCGCTCCAATGTCTGGCGAAAGCTTTCCATCTTTTAATCTGCCTCCGGTCATCTTCATGTCTTCTACCCATATAATAACGGCAATACCAATGGAACCAACCCCGGGGATCATCTCGGTGGATCCAGCCTTTTTCCCGCCAAACAGATAATGGTTGGCTGGCGTTGATTTTAAAAAAATTCAATTCCGGATCATGACGCTCCGGGCACAATTTGGCCTTTTTAAACCAACTTGCCGGAAACTCACTCCTCGTGTCCGTCATATATCTTCCGCCGAAAACCCCCAGCTCCAACATTTTCTTGGGGCTAAGATGGGGTTGAAACTGAGGATGAAAATTTTTACCGATTGGCTCGGTTAAATAATAAACATAACCCCTTTGCATCTTGTCATTAACTACCACCTTTTTTCTCATTTTTCCTCCTCCCAGTCTTTTATGATTATCTTGTCTCCATATGTATAGACTTCCAGCTTCTGCCTTTCTCTTATTCCCAGTTCATCAACGATATCGGCCGGAATAACAACGGATAAGCTTCTTTTGCCCACGCGGGTGGCTTTGCGCGTATATTTTTTATTTTTCATAAGTTTGTTTTGTTACGTAGCATGTTACGTAGCATGTTACGTAACAATTTAAATTACCAAAATCCGGAAATTAAATCTCTAATTGGTTTTATAACTAACTTTTTTTAATTATTTCAATATTTCCCGGCATATATTTTTTCAAAACCTCGGGGACCTTAACCGAACCGTCTTTTTGCTGATAGTTTTCTAAAATAGCAATCAAGATTCTACCCATAGCAAAAGCCGTGGCGTCGTTCATGTAAACAAAGCCTTTTTTCCCGTCTTTTTTCTTGTATCTAATGTTAAGCCTCCGGGACTGGAAATCAGTCATGTAGTCGGAAGTATGGGTTTCTCGGTATTTATCCTGCCCCGGCAGGAAACACTCAATGTCGATTTGCCTGTAATCCGGTTTCCCCATATCGCCGGTGCAAATGGCAACCACCTGATGAGGTAACTCCAGTTTTTGGCATAAATACTCCTGAATAGCCACAATTAAATTTTGCTCTTTTTCCCCGTTTTCCGGCAAAGTAAAAGTCTCCATTTCGGCTTTGTCAAACTGGTGCCGACGCAGAATTCCGGCGGTATCCTTGCCATAAGAGCCGGCCTCTCTTCTGAAGGCAGTAGAATATCCTATGTATCTAATAGGTAAATCCTCCTCCTTAAGCACTTCATTCATATGCAAAGGCCCCATTGAATGCTCAGCGCTACCCACCAGTAAAACATCATCTTTTTCTAAAAAGTATCTATCTTCAATTGGATCAAATCTGTCCATTTTCTTCATTACTTCCGATTTAACCATCACCGGAGGTAGTACCGGGACAAACGGTTTACCCGAAGGATTGCCAGTTTTTTTAGCTAATTCGGAGATAACCTCCTGATCAGTCAGTGTTTCAAAAACAAATTGCATTAAAGCGGTCTGCAGCAGCACAGCTTCCCCGAAAAGATAATTGAACCTTGCTCCCGAAATTTCCGCTGACTTTTCAGTATCAATAATTCCCAATTCCCTGCCAATTTCCATATGGTCTTTGGGCTTAAAGCCAAGCCGGGCCGGCTCGCCGTATTTCCTTAAAACTATATTTTCTTTTTCATCTTTTCCTTCCGGAGTATCGGGAGAAATGATGTTGGGTATTTCTTTGGTTGATTCCTTGAACTCGTTCTCAATCTCTTTCAATCGCTCTTCTTTTTCAGCCACTTCTTTTTTGATCCGCTTACCTTCTTCAATTTGATTCTCACCAGGCTTTTCTTTTCCCATTTTTCGAGCCAATTCATTTCTTTTTTTGCGCAGATCGTCAAGTTTCTGTTGTCCCTCTTTGCGTTCCTTGTCTAATTGAAGAACTTTTTCCAAGTCCACTTCACACTTCTTCTGTTTTATTGCATATTGAATCTTTTCCTTATTTTCTTTAATAAAATTTATGTCTAACATGGGTATGTATTAAGTATTATGAATTATGAATCTTGTATCTTGAGCCTTGTATCGCAATTTCTAAATTTCGCAATTTCGCAATTTCAATCAATAGTACAATACAATATTTTTCTTTCTTTAAAATATTCCTCCTCAAAATAATCCTCCAACTTAAATATTTTAACCTTCTTCAAAACATCCTTTTTTTTGACATTCTCCGTGTTTCCTAGGTATAAGATACCATTTTCAATATTATTAAAACTATCTTCCTTAATATTGCTTTTCACTTTTTTGTAAAAAACGTCCAGTGGGCTGACTGCTCTGCCGACAATAAAATCAAACTTGTCTTTTATCTCCTCGCTCCGAGCTTTTTTTATCTCCACATTTTTAAGATTCAAATCTTGAGCTATGCTTTCCACGGCTTCAATCTTTTTGCCGGTTGAATCAATTAAGGTGAAATGCGCTAGCGGAAACATAACAGCCAAAGGAATTCCGGGAAAGCCTCCGCCGGTCCCGACATCTAAAATTTTAGTTTCCGGCTTAAATTCGACCGCCTTGGCAATAGAAAGCGACGGTAAAACATGATGCAAATACAGATTGTCAATATCCTTACGAGAAATCAAATTCACCCTTTCATTCCATTTTTTATAAATTCCCTTCATTTTCCGAAATTGCTCAATCTGATCTCCTGTCAAATTCGGAAAATATTTCTCTAATAATTTCATAATATTAGCAAAAATATAGAAAAATGCATTAAGTAAAACAAAAACTCCACATTAATTTGTTAGATTCATGATTTAAGATTTAAGAGCTCGGCTTCGCTTTGCAATTAAAGAAATGATTCTCAAAAATACTTAAACTATATTATTACGAAAAGACTGCATTATTGTATATCAAATAAAACAAGTTCTTAATTCGTAAATCTTAAATCTGATTGTTTTTTACGTTTAGCCAAAAAACCAAGCTTTTCAAACCAATGCCGCCAAACTTCTTCCAATTCAAAATTATTCAGATCTTTTTTCTTAACCCACTTAAATTGTTTGGATTCCTTATTTATTTCCACTTCTCCTTCCCAATCCACAGCCTGAAAAACTTTCCAATCATGACCTCTAATACCTTTCACGCATTCATTCCATTCCACAAATTCTTCTGCCAATAATTTTAATTTACCCACTTTTAACCCAACTTCTTCCTCCGCTTCTCTTCTAGCCGCATTCTCAAAAGATTCCCCCTTATCAACATGCCCGGCGGGAGCCGCCCAACCCGGCGGGTAAAAAGCTCTTTCAATTAGAAGAACCTCGCCCTTTTTATTCTCAATAATCACTCCGGCTGATTTATGCATAAAAAAATTTAAATTTAGTTTGGCTCGAATTTACAATTAAATCCGAGCCGATTTTGAAGCACTCAAACTTCAATCCCTTTTCCAAGAGTTTCCACGGCTTCTTCAATTGATCTCAAAAGAATTCTTTTCTCCTGAAGATTGAACTTTTCGCTTTCCCAAACTTCCTCTTTTTGATAATTCAGTTTAGCGATTTTCTCAAGCCTTTCCTCTCTTGGTGTCGCAGTAATCTCACTGCTTAACATAAAACCTCCTTTTGTTTTCCCGGTTTGCATCACCTGGAAATTGTTCTTAATTACAGACCAAGAAACATTCACAGTTCCGCCACGCCGCTGTCAGGTAGAACTTCATAAATTTTTTCTTCAATAAGCAACAACACCGCCTCTTTTAAATCCGAATTTATTACCTGGTTTTTTTCTATGCGATCCCTCATTTGATATAATCTATCCAATTTTTCCAAGTAATTTGTTTCCGATTGCATAATTATCTCCTTTGATACTTATATTATAAAAAATAATTTTATTGGAAAGGGGTTGCGGTAGAATCACCGCGACCCCAGCTTAAACAGTAGAATAATTTTCAAAATCACTTGGACAAGCAACATTGTTTCCAAAGAAATTTAAAAACACCTCGTCATTTTCCTGGATCAACTCCAAAACAAGAAGTAAAATTCTTTTTTGTTCCCACTCGGACATTTCTTCTCTTTCTAGTAAATTCAGAATATCCGCAACAACTTCTTTTTTAAGTTTATTACAATCAACAACTCTTTCTTGCTCTTCGCTGAGTAAGTTACTAAGCTCCATTGCTTGTTGAAACATCTATACCTCCAATTATTTAAAAACTACTGTTTACCCTTAGGTTTCATCAACGGAAAAATTTGGCATTCCCGCATCGGCTTGTCCATAAAAAAGGAAAAGACTCTCTCACTCATCCCGAATCCGCAAGTCGGCGGCATCCCATAATCCAGCGCCTCCACAAAATCTTCATCATACATTTGAGCTTCCTCATCCCCCTCGTCCCGCAGTTTCTGCTGCTGCAAAAACCTTTCTTTTTGATCAATCGGATCGTTCAATTCCGAATAACCGTTAGCCAGCTCGCTTCCTGCAATAATGACGTGAAATCGCTCCACTAAATTGGGGTCCTTTTTGCTCTTCTTGGCCAAAGGGGAGACCTCCAGAGGCTCATTTATCAAAAATCCCGGTCCGGCAATATTTTTTCGGCAATATTTCCAAAGATTGTCAATCGCTCTAGCTTTGTTCAATCCTTTTTTATCATATTCCACTCCCAGTTCTTTTAATTTATCTTCCATCTCTTTCAAATCCGCTTTTAAAATATCTACCCCGGTCATTTCTTTAACGGTTTCAGCGTAATCATATCTTTCCCATTTTTTGTTTAAATCTATTTCAAATCCTCTGATTTTAAACTCAGTTTTTCCAAAGGTTTCTTTAGCAACATATTTAAACAACTCTTCTGTCAATCTCATTCCTTCTTTAAAATCTTGATAAGCCCAATAAAACTCCATTTGAGTATAGTCCTGCAAATGTTCCGAGTCCATTCCTTCATTGCGAAACTGCCGGCCGATTTCAAAAGTTTTCTCCAGACCGGCTACCATTAATCTTTTCTGCCAAAGCTCTCCCATAGAAATGCGCAAATAAACATCCAAGTCCAAAGCGTTGTGATGAGCTTGAAAGGGGGTTGCGTCAGCTCCTCCGGCGGTTATTTCCAGAGCCGGAGTTTCTACTTCGGTAAAACCTTTGCTTTTCATAAAATCCCGAGTTGCATTCCAAAATTTGTCTTTTTTGTAAATCATCTCTTTTACTTCCGGGTTATACAAAATATCCAAATATCTCTTTCTTAATTTTTCTTCCTCGTTTTGCAGAGCTTTATGTTTATCCGGAAGCGGATTGATAGACTTGGAAAGCAGGGTTATTTTTTTAGCAAGAACCGACTTTTCTCCTTTTTTGGTGTCAAACCGTTCGCCTTCAACACCAATAAAGTCACCCAGATCTAAATTTTTAGCCCAAAATTTGCAATCTTGTTCCAGTTCCTTTTTGTTCAAAACCACCTGAATTTTGCCAAATTCGTCTTGAACCTGCGCAAAAGCAATGTTTCCCATATTACGGAAAAGCATAATTCTACCGGCAACCCTCGCTTCTTCTCCAACATCTTTTTCAAGAATTGTGGTGGATTTTTCTTTTTCAAAAGGCCCGGAAGGATATGGATCAATTCCGGATTCTTTAAAGTTCTCCAGTCTTTTAATCTTATCTTGTTTGATACTATCAAGCATTCTATCTTATTAAAAATAAAGCTATACTTATTGGCAAGTATAACAATATCAGCAAAAGAAGTCCAGGGGGCTTCTTGCAAAGAATAGAGTATGTTTTTCATCAAACTGTTTTTTGTGTTAATATGAAAGAAAATTTATCCTCGCGACGGCAACAAAATCCAAATTAAAAAATTATGAAAAAAGATTTTCCGAAGAAAAATCCCCGAAGAAAGAAAACCAGAATTATCTGGCGAGGCTTCATTTATCGTTTAATTCTACTCTTTTTTCTCGCTGTATTCTCCTATGCGGGATTTATTGTATATAAAATACATAATCTAGAGGAAAAGATTTACATCCAATCCTCAGATACAAAAAACAAAAATTTAAAATCTTCTTCATTTACAGAAAAAACCAAAAACTTCCTCTCCGGAAAAACCCCGGAGTTGAAAGGAGAAGACAGAGATAGAATTAATATTTTATTACTCGGAGCCGGAGGCGAAGGACATAAAGGCAAATATTTAACCGATACTATTATGGTGGCCTCCGTTAACCCCCAGACTTACGAAACCGCTTTTTTGTCAATTCCCCGGGATTTATATGTAGAAGTTCCCGACTATGAAGTTAAGACAAAAATAAACGCTGTATTTTCATACGGACTTCGGAACCAGTCCTCCTCCAAAGGAGAAGCGATTTCGCTTATCAAAAAAAGTGTGGAAAATGTAACCAACCAACCCATAGACTATTATTTGATGCTGGATTTTAAAGGATTTGAAAAAATTATTAATGAATTGGGAGGTATCCAAATTAATGTAGAAAAAGATATAGTTGACCATAGATACCCCGGGCCCAACCATTCTTATCAAACCTTTAAAATCTCCAAAGGAAGTCATCAGCTGGACGGAGAAACAGCCTTGAAATATGCCAGAGTAAGACACACGGAAGGAGGGGATTTCGCAAGAGCGTCCAGGCAGCAAAAAGTTATCGCCGCCGCTAAAAGAAAGGCTTTTTCTTTAAATAACTTTGTTGACCCCAGGAAAATTAACAGTCTCTTCGATGCCCTGGGGGATAATTTAATTACTAATGTAAAAATCTCTGAAGTCCCTTCTTTTTTGAAACTGGCCAATAACATAAACATTTACAATACCACCAATAGGGTTTTGGATGCCTGGAGCGAAGACTCCCTATTAGCAGTTGATCATGTACCAATGGGGGGAGTGAATGCTTTTGTTCTGGCTCCTCGAATCGGAAATTACTCGGAAATTCATGATTTAGCGAAAAATATTTTTGAAATTGACAAAATCAAAAGACAACAAGAATCCACCAAAGAAGAAAATGCCAAAATAGAATTAATATCATCCAACCACAACAACCTAATTAAAGCGCGGGAACTTCTTGCAAAAATTGATTATAACGTGGAAATAAACGAGGAATCTGAAACATCCTGTTCAAACGAAGTGGAGATATTCAATAATAATTCAAATAAAATGTTTACCCTGAATGATTTAGCTAAAAAATTTCAAACAAAAGTCGCAAACAAAGAGATGGAAAGTGAAAAAGATATCATTATCTGCCTTCCCGAGAAAAAAATGGATTTCCTCTACCATGAAGAAAAAACCCAAAATCAAGAATACCCGGAAGAACCTCCAATGATTGATGAAAACGGAAAAGTTTTTTATAATGAAAGTAAAGAATAAAAATTACGAAAAATCTCATGGAAATTTTTTTAGTTGCAGGCTTGGGAAACCCCGAGGGAAAATACAACAACACCAGACACAATATCGGATTTGAAATGCTTGATCATCTCGCCGAAACCGTCTTCAACGCAGAATTTTCTTTTAATGCTAAAATCAATGCCTTTTTGTGCAATTGTGTTGAAAAAAACAAAAAATATATTCTGTTGAAACCAGCAACATTTATGAATAATTCCGGACAGGCCATCGGGAAAATCGTTAATTATTACAATATCCCAATAGAAAATATCCTGATAATTCAAGATGATATAGATATTGAACTGGGGAAAATAAAGGTATCCCAAAATTCCGGCCCCGCCGGTCACAAAGGTATTATATCCGTAATAGAAAACTTAGGAAGCAGGAATTTTAAACGACTAAGAATCGGGATAAGGCCGGAAGATCAAAATGTACCCACTGAAAAATTTGTTTTGCAAAAATTTTCCAAAGAAGAAATGGAGAAAATAGAGGATATAAAAACAAAAATCCCTTCTTTGCTGAAAGGGATCGTTCAAAAATAAAAGGGCATAAATCGCCCATAGAGTTTAGGTAAAGCTAGGAGGGAGTTTGCCTTACGCTAAACTATGGGCGATTTATGCCCTTTTTTCTTTAAGGTTGTAATTGTAGCAAAAGAGAAAATAATGTCAATAGAAAATTTGGCAATTTGAAATTTTAATGTCTTTTTTTGAAAAGAAATAAAAATAAACCGGAATAAATCCCATCATAAAGTTAAAGCTCAATTGTTCAGAAATGGAAATTAATTTGAATTATTCTAAGCGATCGTTTTCAATGGGAACCTCCTTAGACACTCTTTTTTTCTCAACAAAAGGAAGCAAGTGATAAACCAGATGCAAAGCAAAAGAAAAAATTCCAATCCATAGCAAGGTCGGAAGCTCGGATGCCCAGCCGGTCGCCAGCAAAACAGTCAGAAAATAAAAGTGAATTCCAATAAAAAACACGAAAGGCAAAATTTCAAAACCATTCTTGAATTTTCCTTCCGATTTTTTCCAGCACAATCCCCAATAAACAACAAGGATTACTGTCATCAAAAAAAGCAGATATCCTTTAATCAAAGCCACCTTTTCATGATAAAGTTCTTCCAACGGAGGAATTAAACCCACTGATCCGGATTGAGACTGAACCGCAAAGAAATAAACCGCTCTTAAAAAAATCCCCAGCGCCAGCAAAAAAATAAGAAGGATTCCATAAGCGGTAAAAGGACTAAGAAAAGCTAAAAAAGCAAACTTTTTGGTACTTTTTTCTTGCTTTTTCAAAAACCTCATCACCAAAGAAAAAGAAACTCCCACAAAAATCCAGGCAATCAGATTTTCGTAAGGAACTCCAAACCATTCTTGATTATAATTAATGGTCCAACCCCAAAATCCCAAACGGATAGCCACTGCATCTATGGCCAAATCCAAAATAAGAACACACAAGCCATCCATCCAAATTCTGTTTCTTTCCCTGACTGCATAAGAATCGGATATTCTCATGGCTGAAAAAATAATCACCGACCATCCCAGTCCAATAGCTATGGGAACACCTCCCATGGATATCAAAAAATCCTCGCTATAATGATAACTATCCGACATCGCGATATTGCCAATTTCCAAAAGCATCCCGAATACACCCCCTGCAAACAGTTCCATAATCTTAAAACTATCTCTTTTTCTCCACTCTAAAAAAAGCAAGGCGCCAAAGGCCGCAAAGGCCGCGAGTTCAAAAATCAAAAGAAAGATGTCCATATTGAATTTTCTTATTTTGAGATAAAAATAATCACCAAAGCTTGACAGTTTGGTGTTTAAGAATTTCTAAAGCTGCGCTAGATTAATCTTGCCAGTCTTCAAGAATAACAGACTAAGTAAGATTATTTATCATCATCCTCTTTTTCCTTCTCATCATCGTCCTCTTCATCGTCGTCGTCCTCGTCATCCTTATCTTTGTCTTCTTCATCATCCTCTTCTTCGTCCTTCTTTTCATCTTTCTCTTCCTTATCCTCCTCGTCTTCCTCTGGTTTGGGTTGAGGTTTGTAGTACTGCTTAACGGGTTCAATATCGCTCTGATCAGGCAAGGTGAAAATATTTTCGCAAACATGATGGATATCGGAATAATCATCCCATCCGGCCCTAGGGATAAGTATGTAACCCAGTTCTCTGGCTGCGTCTTGTGGAACTTTTAGCATCCCCTCTTCGGAGTTCTCAAACACCCTTTGGTGAATTTCGGCATCTTTGAGAGCGCTGTATTTTTCAAAAAACTTCTTCATTTCGTTGGAATCCATATCTGTTTTAACATTATCCCCTACTGCATTCAAAATGTTATTGACTTTGGAGAAATTAGACAAAGTACCCAAAGACACCAATTTGTCTTTAAGTTTTTTAAGCACAAGCTGCTGTCTTTTAGCTCTATCAAAATCAGAAGTATTGCTTCTTGCCCTGACATAGCACAAAGACTGCTCTCCGTTTAATACATTTTTCCCTTCGGGAAGAACAAACTCTCCCCCGCATTCATTTCCTTGCACAAACTGGCTGACTTCATAAAAAGGCGTTTCCAAGTTAACCTCAATTCCACCTACAGCATCCACCAATTGCTTGAATCCCTGAAAATTAATGGAAGCTGAATAATGAACATCTAGACCTGTTACCTCGGAGGTAGCCTTTTTCATTTCCTGTAATCCCGTAGTGTCTTGTTTTTCTTCTCCGTAATAATAAATGGAATTAATTTTAGACCGCTGCTCCGCAGTACCGGGAATTTTCACATAAAGATCCCTGGGGATGGAGATCAGTCCGACCTTGTTTTCAGAGGGTTTCAGGGTGGCCAGCATAATAGTATCTGCCAACAAACCGCCTCCCGGCATATTCTGCCCTCTCATCCCCACCAACAAAACATTGGTTCTTCCTTTTTCGTCGGTTTTTATACCCTCTTTTTTCCCCACCACCGGCAAAGCACTAAACAAGCTTCCTACGTTGGACTTATTTTTCTCGGATATTTTATTTAAAATATACCCGGTCTTATAGGCAAAGTAACCTCCCGTAGAAAAAATAATTAAAAACAAAATCAAAAGAGCCAAAAACCATTTTCTTTTGTAAAATCTTTTTTTGTTTTTTTGACCGGTTTGATTGTTTCCAAAATTATAATTTTTCCGGGCATTCTTTTTAAAAAATGCTTCATTTTTCTTGTTTATAGGCATTTCAAATAAATAATTTTTATAAAAAAATAGCAATTTTAAAATTAACATCAAAAACACTCTTATACTATCCTTTTCCCGTGGCACTCAAATAAACATCCCTCGTCTCTTCTGCGCATTTACTCCAAGTGAATTTTTTTACTCTTTTCTTTCCTTTTTGTATAAGCTTATTTTTAAGTTCTTGATCGATTATAACCTGAAACATCTTTTCTGGCAAATCACCCCCTTTGTTAGGATCAAAAAATAAAGCTGCCTCGCCGGCTACTTCCCTGAAACAAGGGATATCACTGCAAACAACGGGGGTACCCGCAGACATCGCTTCCAATAAAGGAAGTCCGAATCCTTCATACAAAGAAGGAAACACAAAACAGTCAGCTCCTTTATAATAAGCAGGCAATTCATCTTGGCTTATATATCCGGGAAAAACAATGTCTTTTGAGATACCCTTTTCCACCTCTTCCAACGCTTCCTCAATTTTGTTGTCATAATTGCGTCCATTTCTTTTTCCGCCAATAATCAATTTTAAGTTTTTTATATAATCATTATCGCGATGCTTCTTTTTTAACTCGGCAAAGGATCTTATCAGAACGGGAATATTTTTGCGGGGCTGATGCGTTCCTATGTAAAATATGTAAGGAGATGTTGTTTTCTCCTTCTTTGAGGTGAAATTTACGGCTTTCTGAATAAAGCCTTCCGCCGCTCCGCCGTTTTCAACAGCAACAACCTTGCCGGCCGCCTTTTTATAATAATCTTCTATTTCTCTTCGAGTAAAATCGGAAACTGCAATTACTTTAAATGCCCTCCTGATAGAAAGAGGGATCAATGTTTTTAAGAAAAGCAAATCCTTCTTCCCAATGTGTTGGGGATAGCGAACAAAAGAAATATCGTGAATTGTGGTCACAATCTTGGTTTTTCCGGGCAGGAAAAGAGGTGCAATATACTGGACATGCAAAATGTCAAGGTTTAATTTGAATGCTTTATAAGGCAGCAATAAAAACGTCCACAATAGTTTATACGAAGGAGAGACGGAAATTATGCGAGCATTACCCGGAAGTGAATCGCTTCCCGTTATTTTCTTTTTTATGCCGCTTAATTCCTTTTTGTCCCGAGTGTTTGTAAGAAGATAATAAAAATTTTCCTTGTCAATTTCAAGAAGCGCTCTTACCAAATTTAAAGTATAAGTTTCATCCCCTGTTCTTTGACAGCCGATGGCTCTTATATCTATGCCTATTTTTATTTTTTTCATTTAAACAATTTAATAGGAAGATTCCGGGTAAAAAATACCGTTAAAAACAATATTTAATTAAAATCACTGGGAACTGGTAATTAGTTACTGGTAACTGGTCACTGGTAACTGCTTATAAACCTCAAGCTAAGAAATTCCCTCAGGCGGCTGCCAAGCTAATCAGTCACCATCTGCGAGTTAAACTGTAGCAGGGGTGGGAATTGAACCCACGACCCCGGGCTTATGAGTCCCGTGCTCTAACCATCTGAGCTACCCTGCCAATAAAAAAATTCTAAGTCCCTTGCCCCAAACTCCAAACAAAAACATAAAATGTCGAGTTTAGTGTTTAGAAATTGGAATTTAGAATTAAAAAATAAATCAAATACACAAATATGATTAGTTACTGGTAACTGGTAACTGCTTATAAACCTCAAGCTAAGAAATTCCCTCAGCCGGCTGCCAAGCTAATCAGTCACCATCTGCGAGTTAAACTGTTGCGGGGGCCGGAATCAAACCATTTTTGAGAACCCACGGTTCTCAACGCTCACCGCTATCGCGTTTCGCTGCTCTCCTCCACGGGAAACTACCGTTTCCCGACCCCTTCCCGGTTCTAGCCAGTTTTTCAAAAAGCTGCCAAGCTAATCAGTCACCATCTGCGAGTTAAACTGTTGCGGGGGCCGGATTCGAACCGACAACCTTCTGGTTATGAGCCAGATGAGCTACCATTGCTCCACCCCGCGATATTT
>JAWOGA010000067.1:0-3433 GCA_046497225.1 Candidatus Moraniibacteriota bacterium
CTTTAAATTTTCCTCTTTCGGTTTTGAAAATCATATCCGATAAATCTTCCCTGATCATAGGCTTATTAGTCGGAATTTGAACTACTTCCAATTCATAAACCTTACTAAACTCTTCTGCAGAAGTAATTGCAGTTCCCGTCATGCCGGCCAACTTGTCATACATCCGGAAATAATTTTGAAAAGTGATAGAGGCCAGGGTTTTAGACTCCCGTTGCACTTGGACTCCTTCTTTGGCTTCAATAGCCTGATGAAGCCCCTCGCTATATCTTCTTCCCGGCATCAGCCTCCCGGTAAAATCGTCTACAATGACAATTTCTCCATCTTTTACCACATAGTCACGATCATTTTGGAAAATAACATGAGCTCGCAAGGCTTGCTCCAAATGATGAACATAAGAGGCTCTACTGGTTTCATATAAACTCTCTATTCCCAACCATTTTTCTATTTTAGTAATTCCCTCTTGAGTTAAGTCGGCCGATTTCATTTTTTCATCAACATTGTAATCTTCTCCTTCTTTTAAGCCGGGCACTAATTGGGCAAATTTTTCATATAATTTGGTAGATTCGGTATCCGGAGCGGAAATTATCAAAGGTGTTCTGGCTTCATCAATTAAAATGGAGTCTACCTCATCCACGATAGCAAAATGCAAATCTCTTTGAGACATATCCTCCAAAGATTTGGCCATATTATCTCTTAAATAGTCAAATCCAAATTCATTATTGGTGCCATAAGTCACATCAGCGCCGTACGCTTCTTTCCTGTTCACGGCAATAAGATTTTCCATTTCAACGCTAACTTCATTGTCATCCAGAACTTTGGGTTGATAAACGAAAGAAGCATCATGGGTAATACACCCCACGCTTAGGCCCATAAAGTCATAAATCCTACCCATCCAATTAGCATCTCTTTTGGAAAGGTAGTCATTTACGGTAACAACATGAACACCTTTACCCGTTAAAGCATTTAAATACACCGCTGCCGTAGAGGCCAAGGTTTTTCCTTCTCCTGTTTTCATTTCAGCTATCTTTCCTTCATGCAAAGCAATTGCGCCCAAAAGTTGGACATCATAATGCCTCTCTCCGATAGACCGAAAAGCTCCTTCTCTAATATTAGCAAAAGCCTCCGGCAACAAATTCTCCAATTTTTCTCCATCTTGAATTCTTTTTTTGAATTCCTCAGTTTTTTCTTTTATTTGATCATCAGATAAAGCTTTGAAATTCTCTTCTAATTCATTTACCTTTTCCGCCATTTTTTTCATTCTGTCAATTTCTTTTTCATTGGCATTTCCGAATATTTTTTCTATTAATTTCATTATTTAAAACTGTTTAATTTTTACAAAAATATTTTTAACGCACTCTGAAACAACTCTTTTTGTTACCCCAAAAATAACTTTTGGCTAAGTTTTAATAAAAAATAGTTAATTTCACAATAACACTAGTTAATCATATTACAAAAGACTTAAAATATCAAGAAAAACCATTATATTGTTACCAAAAAATAACCTAAATTATTTTTTTGGCAGCTTGGAGTGCTTTGAAATATTCAATAATATTCCGACAGCTAGTAAAATAAAAACTAAAGAAGTTGACCCATAACTCACAAAAGGCAATGTGATACCGGTTAACGGTATGAGCTTTATTATAGCCATAATATTAACAAAAGCTTGGAAGACTATCCAGGAAACAATCCCGATTGCCAACATTTGGGAAAAGCGATCCGGTGCAAATCTGGCAATACGAAGACCTCTTAAAGTGAAAAATATAAACAAAGAGAGCAAAAAAATAGCTCCAACAAAACCCAATTCTTCAGCAATGATAGCATAAATACTATCACCTACCGGCTCAGGCAGATAATTAAATTTTTGTCTGCTATGGCCAAGTCCCAATCCAAATAAGCCGCCAGAACCAACCGCCAGTAAAGCCTGATTTATCTGATAACCAATATCCTGTGGATCTATTCCGGCATCAAAAAAAGCCTTTAAACGTTCCCCCCTGTATCCTCTCATTGAAAAAATAACAAGGAAGGCTATTCCACCAAAAAATAATCCGGCCATATATTTTACTGAAGCCCCTGAAATAAAAAACATCACAGAACCAATAATCGCAATTATCCCCAAAGTCCCAAAGTCCGGCTGGCATGCAATCAAAATCAATGGAACTCCTAAAATAGCCAGAAAGGGCAAAAAACCGTCTTTAAAACTTTTTATTTTTTCTTTATGGCTTTCAAGCCAAGCTGCTAAATAAACAATAACAGCAAGTTTGACCAGCTCCGCAGGTTGAAAAGAGAAAATTCCCAAATCTATCCACCTGCTAGCACCCTTAAAATCAGCCCCTATTCCAGGAATCAAAGCCAAAACCAGTAAAACAATAGAAAGAAAAAATAATGGCACGGAAACTTTTCTCCAAAATCGATAATTAATCTTTTGAGCAATAAAAAACAGTATTAGTCCCGGAATAACACCCAAAAAGAACTGTCTTTTAAATAAATGATAAGGATCTCCATATCTAGTGTCCGAAGTCACTACTCCAGCTGAAGATAACATAACTAAACCAAAAATTAAAAGCGTTAAAATAATAGCTAAAAGGATTGGATCGGACTTTTTTAATGTCTTTGTCTTCATTTAAATAAACTTAATCAAAATCAATTTAAAACGATTTCAACATTTCTTTTTCCTCCATTTTTCAATTTCTTGATGATTTCCACTTAATAGCACTTTTGGCACCCTCCATTTATTGAAGACTTCCGGTTTAGTGTAAACCGGATAATCCCTCTCCTTTAAATCATCCCCACTATAACTTTCCACAGAAAGGGAATCTTCATTTCCCAAAACCCCCGGAATTAACCTGGCGACAGAGTCCGTCACTACCAAAGCCGGTAATTCTCCTCCACTTAAAACATATTCTCCGATGGATATTTCTTCATCTGCTACAAATTTGGCTATTCTCTCATCAACTCCTTCATAGCGGCCACAAATCAAAATTATATGCTTCAACTCCTTTCTCCAAAGACAAGCCTTTTTTTGATTATATTTTTTCCCTTTAGCGGAAAAAAGTATTGTTTTAGTTTTTTCAAGTTCTTTTTCTCCCTTCTCTTTTTTAATACTGTCCTTAATATTTTCTATACAATTGCAAATAACATCCACCCTTAAAACCATACCCGGTCCTCCGCCATAGGGAGTGTCATCCACTTTTCCATGCTTATCACTGGTGTAATCTCTTAAGTTGTAGAGTTCAACATCCAGCAAACCATCTTTTACAGCTCGGCCGATCACCCCTTCTTCAAAATAATTCCTTATAATTTCCGGAAAGATTGTTATTATATGAAACTTCATAGCTTTTAAAAATATTTTTAAATATCTAAACACCAATTAAGAGCTTAGCAAAATTTTAAACATTTTACCACGAAAGGCCTAGTAAATAATGATGGGTGTTCC
>JAWOGA010000045.1:0-9470 GCA_046497225.1 Candidatus Moraniibacteriota bacterium
TACCTAAAAAAAGATTAACATAAACTAATAAATTTAGCAATAGCGTAAAGAATTTTCTTTACACGTGTGTTTTTATCTGAAGAAGGCTGACCAGCAGGGATGAATCATTGGTGATTAGTCATTATAGATTGATTAATACCGACAAGCAAACGAGTTTTAATAACATTTTTCTTTGATTTTTTTCCTTAAATCACACTTGTAGACTTTTTAAATTTTATGTTATGATCTTTTTGTTATTTGGTAGCTATTAATTTCATATGAACAGAACTCAATTTTTAAAAAAAATCATTCAAGAAGCCGGAGAGGAAATTTTAAAGTATTATAAGATAAATACTGAAATTGAAACCAAAAAGGACAACAGCCCTCTTACCCAAGCCGATTTGGCTTCCAATGAAATTTTATCCGAAAATCTTGCCGAAACCGGTTATCCTGTTTTATCCGAGGAGATTGCTGATGATAAGAAAAGATTGGCAAGTGACAGGGTGTGGATTATAGATCCGCTAGATGGAACCATGGATTTTATTCAAGAGACGGGAGAATTTTCTGTTATGGTAGGACTAGTTGAGAATGGCAAGCCTGTTTTGGGGGCTGTTTACCAGCCGGTAAGCGAGGACCTTTTTTATGCCGAACAAAACAAAGGAGCTTTTTGGGAGAATACTCAATCAGAAAGTAAGCCTCAAAAAATTCAAGTGTCCGGAGTCAAAGACCCTAAAAATGCTCGCATGGTAGTAAGCCGGAATCACTTAAAGCCGCAGGATCAAGAAATTGCCGAAAAATTACAAGTAATGGAATATAAGAAAACGGGAAGTAATGGAGTGAAGATTTGCTTAATAGCCAGAGGAGAAGCCGATTTTTTTATTAATTCCGGAAGCGGAATGGGGGAGTGGGATAGTTGCGCTCCTGAGATAATTTTAAGAGAGGCCGGCGGTATTGTTACCGACATTACTGGGGAAAGACTTCTGTATAACAAAGATAATCCAATTAACAAAAAAGGCTTAGTTGCTTCTAACGGGAGTTTTCATGATCGGATATTGTCTATTGCGTCTAAACAATAAAATTTAGGAATGAGCGAGAATAAAAATTTAAAAGGGTTTGTTTTGTGGTTTACGGGCCTCTCCGGAGCCGGCAAAAGCACCATTGCCGATGAGGTTTACAAAAAATTAAAAAAGAATGGCAACAAAATTGAGAGATTAGACGGGGATGTGGTTCGGGAATCTTTAACAAAAGGTTTGACTTTTTCAAGAGAGGATAGAGATGAAAACATTAGAAGAATAGGTTTTGTGGCAAATTTGCTTTCTCGAAACGGAGTGGGGGTGATAGCTTCCTTTATTTCTCCTTATAAACACCAAAGAGATGAATTAAAAAACAACGTGAAAGGCTTTATTGAAGTTTTTGTTAATACCCCTCTGGAGGTCTGCGAAAACCGTGATGTAAAGGGGCTGTATAAAAAAGCCAGATCGGGTGAGATAAAAAACTTTACGGGCATCTCCGATCCTTATGACGCTCCTCAGAGTCCAAGTATTGAAATTTTTACGGAAAAAGCCTCTCCTGATGAATGCGCTGAAAAAGTGATGAAATATCTTAGAAAAGAGGGGTTTGTGTCGTAGGATTTAATGGCAAAAAGGTGACTGTAAAAATTCAAAACTCGTCGGATGATTCCGGCGGGCTTTTTATTTAGTAATTTCTATTTTTTTACCTCCGCAAGAAAGAGCACTTCTTCTTTTTTTATTAACTCTTTATTTCTTGACTCGTAATTCCTCCAAAAAATAACCCCTTTGTGGTTGCAAGTGAAAAATTCTTGACACTCTCTGCAACAGAAGATAAATACCGGCTCGCTCTTGATTTCTTCCTCTTCATTGTCCCAGCCATAGAAAATTAAAAATCTATTCTCTTGGCAGGCGGGGCAAGCAAATGAGTGTTGCCTTTTCTTCTTCGCTTCCACGGGATTGCTGGTTGTTTCTCCGGGGGAGGGGGTGTTACTTTTGATTAATCTAAGTTGCGTAGCTTCAGCTGCCATAGCTTCTTACTCCTTTTTGATTGTGTATATTTTCGATTACTTTAAAGTTAATTCAATTATTTGTCAATAATTTTTAAGGCTCAAGAAGGTGGAAACTATCGACAAATTCGCTTTTTTGTGCTAAGGTGGCGGAATAAATAATTTTGCACCTTGAATCATAAAAAACCGACAAAGGAGGAAGTGATGAAGAGATGCATTTTAGTTTTTATTGTTGTTACGGCAAGTTTGTTTTTACTTGAAATTTCCGCAGAAGCGAAGAGGAATGAAGCAAACCAGGAGAGGCAATTTTTATGCTTTCAAAAAGAGTGCGAGAAGGTTTATTTTTTTGCAGAACCTCTCGAGGTGAGCAAGGGCCTTCAAGAGCTAATGCAAAAAGAGGGCTGGGCGATGTTGGAACCGGAAAATTATACAGACAAGGACAAGAATATTTTGTTGAGTTATAAAGCTAAACTTGACAAAAAAGACACGAAGGAGCTAGAGGTTCTTGTAATTTTTTCCAAAGACAGCGCAGTCTATTTCTATTCTTCGGAGTGGAGGTTAAAACTGCCAAGGATGTTATAAGATTTCTATTCCTATTAAGGAGGTTAGGTATGGAAACAAGGCAGGAAGAATTAATTGAAAAAGCAAAGGCGATGTCAACCGGGAAAAAAATGTATCCGGATTTGTTTGCCGAACCATCTTTCATGGACGAACCGCTGCGGCCTTTGTTGCAGGGGGTTGTGTCAGGGAACTTGTTGCGCGCTTTGGCAAAATCGGGATTTATCAGGATAAGAGATATTGTTAAATATCAAGAAAAAGCCCAGGAGTTGGTTCTTGGGCTTGGGCCGGTTAAGATGAGGAAAATTTTGGATAGACTGGAGACGGTTTATCCAGGGGTGTGTAAATAATCTATTGTTGTAAGCGGCTGCTAGGTTAATTAACTTGGCAGTCGTTTTTTATTATTTGAAGTATTTAAATTATCTTAGTGGCTTTTGCGCGAATATTGTTTTATTGATTTGCTAAAGATTTCATTTTGGTATAAATTGTTATCAACAAGTTGGTTGAATTTTTACAAAAGGAGGAAGTATGCACTTTTACAATCATCCAAAAAGAAAAATTTTATCATTGGCGCAAGCTGGCAATCTGTGCATTGACAAGAAATACCACAGCGAAAAAATCGTTTTAACCAGTGGATGTTTTGATCTTTTGCACGGCGGTCATTTGGAATACATTTATGAAGCCGGTAAATACGGGTTTCTAATTGTCGGTATCAATTGCGATAACTTTGTTAAAAAATTGAAGGGAGAAAAAAGACCCATTAGAAATGAGTATGACAGAGCTCTTACCATGACAGGCTTTTTTCCGGTTGGAGCTGTTGTAATTTTTGACTGCGATTATAAGTTGATTGAGTGTATTCAGCCAAATATTTACATAGCCTCCAAAACTTCGCATATCAGAGTTTACGATGACGAAAAGAGGATGAATTTATTTAATGAATTTGATACGCAAGTTGTCGAGTTGGGCGCTATTAAGCAAGATTCTACAACCGATATCATCAAAAGAGCGGCAGCCTCAAGGAATTAATAAAAATAAAATGAGAATTTTAGACAAAAAAAGAAAAAACTATCAACGCGCATTTTCTCAAAAGAGCGAATGCGCGTTTTGTGATGAAGGAGAAATGTTGATTTGCTCAGAACTATCTAATGATCAGTGGAGAGTTATTATAAATCTTTATCCTTATATGGACGGCAATGTTATGGTGGTTCCAGTTAGGCATATTGAGGATTTGGCGGATATCTCCGAAGAAGAGTGGAAAAGTTTTGGGAAAACATTGTCAAAAACCAAAGAAGTTTTGGGAGATATCTTTGAAACGGATTCATTTAATGTAGGTTTAAACATTGGAGAAGAATCCGGAGCCTCTATAGCTCATCTGCATTGGCAAGTTATTCCTAGGAAATTCAAAAATATTACCGTGATGAACACCTTCGCCGACTTGTATATAGTCAAGACTCCACCGGAGGAAACCAAGCGGTTAATAGAGGAGTATTTTTCAAAAAAGAAAGCTTAATATTTATAATTTTTGATTTTCGTTGTTTTGGAAATAAAAAATACAGTTGGAGCGAAATTTTTCGAGCATCCTCTTTTAATCCCGCGGACATAATTTTAATCAAGAAACCGCATTCGCATCAGAAAAATTACTTCGATAACGAATACTACCATATAACGTAATATGGTAGTGGGGAGAGACGAGGTTGCTTTTGGAAAAAGGCGGATAGTTGTAATAATAACAACAATAACAAGAATAAGAATAATAAAGATTAGAGCTATTGACTATAATGAGAATTACTTGCAAAATGTTTATTCCAAGCTTAGCTTAAGATTTTTTTATGAGCAATCAATCTATTTGGACGATAAGAAAAACCCAGAACCCTAAATTTCCTTTTAGACTGACTATTTACAATGGAAAAGAGGTTTTGCTGGATTTATATACTCAAGATAAATGGCCCGGGACCAAGGGTAATATTTTCTGCTTAAGAGCGCTTTCCAGGGTAACTCCGGAGGAAGAGGGGGAAGAAATTGAAAGAGTGCCGGTTTGGAAGTATGGTGTTTATGGGAAAAGGGCCACTGTAATTTTGGATAGATCTAAGCAAAAGAGATGCAGTTTTTTGTTCCTCACCAGAGCTTATAAGCAAAAAGAGGGCGAGTATGAGCAAATATTCTGGCAAACTCAGCAAGGACTTACTCAGCATAAGTCCAAATATAAGCTTTCCTATAACAAAAGAGAAGATTTAAAAATTTTTATAGACTCCGGTGAAAGATACCCCTGGAAGTTTCCGGGCGCGGAAGAATTCAGGGAGAATCTTCCTTTGGGGGATTACGCTATTAAAGACAGTTGCGGACTTTTGACTGTAGTAGAAAGAAAAACATTTAGTAATATAATGTCGGAATTTGGTAATTTAAAAAAATTTCACCAACATTTGAGCGAGTTGGAGAACTGTCGGCATTCAGCCTTGGTTGTTGAGGCAAACTATGACGATTTTCTGGATAAAAAGAAAATCAAGCCCTACACCGGATTTTTTGCTGTTAAAGCCTTGGGAGAAATTCAAGCTTCCCATCCGGATTTGCCGGTTATTTTCGCCGGCAGCCGCAAATCAGCCATGGTGTGGAGTTATAATTTTTTTACTAACACCGCAGCAAAATCAAGGGACAGTAGCTGTGATTATTTAAGGGAGTCGGTGAGTAAATACAATAACACTCAAGTACCAAAATTAATTGAAGATGAAATCAGAAGAAAAGTTTTTCAAGAAATGCCAGATGAATTCACCACCTCTCAAATGAAGAACCTTATGCCGCGATGCAACGTTCAATTTATCCGTCAAAATTTAGAAAAATTAAAAAAAGAAGGCGTAATTTCCAAAGCCAAATCCGGCAGAGAGGTTTTATGGCAAAAAAATTAAAATATATCAAAAAATGAAAAATATTATACTAGAAAAAGAACTTAAAAAATATTTTAACTTTAAAGAATTTAGACCCGGGCAAAAAGAGATAGTAGAGGCTATTATAAACAACCGAGACACGGTGGCGCTGATGCCAACCGGAGGAGGGAAATCGCTTTGTTATCAATTACCGGCGGTTGTCTCCGAGGGACTCTCGGTTATCATTTCACCTCTGATAGCTTTAATGAAAGACCAGGTAAGCGCTTTAAATGAGCGGGGTATTTCAGCCGCTTTTTTAAACAGTTCCGTCTCCCTTGAAGAAGCCCGGGAAATAATGAGCAATATCAAGAGAGGTGAAATTAAGATTCTCTACATTGCCCCGGAGCGGCTTGCCAACCCCGGATTTCAAAAATTTTTTGCCGAGTTAGACGTGTCTTTGCTTGCGGTTGATGAAGCTCATTGCTTATCCCAATGGGGGCATGACTTTCGGCCGAATTATTTGCAAATAAAAAATTATATTCGTCTTCTCAAAAAACGCCCCACCATAGCTGCTTTTACAGCAACAGCTACTCCGGAGGTGAAAGACGATATTATCAATCAACTGGATTTGAAACAGCCCGAGGTCTTTATCCGCGGTTTTGACAGGCCTAATCTAGTTTTTTTAACCCAAAATAATTTAAAGCCCAAAGAGAGATATACGGAAGTGTTGAGAATCGTGGAATCTCTTTCCGGTTCGGGGATTATTTACGCTTTAACCAGAAAAGAAACGGAAACTATTACCGAATTTTTAAGTCAAAACGGAATTAAAACAATTGCCTATCACGCCGGGCTGGACGGGAGTAAAAGAGAGCAAATTCAAAACGATTTTATGAAGGATAAATTCCGGGTAATAGTGGCTACTGTTGCTTTTGGGATGGGAGTGGATAAATCCGATGTCCGCTTTGTGATCCATTCCGGAATGCCTAAGAGCTTGGAAGGATACTACCAAGAAGCCGGGCGCGCCGGCCGGGATGGCAAAAGGTCATACTGCGTGCTGCTTCACGCTAAAAAAGATGTTAGCACCCATAAATTTTTCATCCGCAAGGATCGGGAAGATATGCAAGGCCAGGGAAAAAATCCGGAAGAAATGTGGCGGATTTTGAAAATAAAATACAACGCTTTAGACCGGATAACCGAATACGCCACTGGCGGAGAATGCCGCCGGCTAAAGCTTTTAAAATACTTCAATGATCCGGCGGTTAAAAGTTATGGAGATAATTGCAGGGGTTGTGATATCTGTCTGGGCTGGCAAGGTAAAGCTGGAAAACAAGAGCAGCAAAAAGGGAAGAAAAGATTCCTCGGATCTACTGTAAAACAATCCGGAGATCTATATTCCCAGGGAGGTAGCATTAGTCAGATTGCCAAAGCAAGAAATCTCCAGAGGCGAACGATAGTTAAACATTTAGTGGAATGGTATAAAACGGGAGGTGACTTGAAAATCGACGAACTAGTAAGCCCTTATGAGCAAAAGCAAATAAAGAGGGTAATTGCTGAAGTTGGAATGCAAAGGCTAAGACCCATCAAAGAGAACTTGCCGGAGAAAATTAGTTATGAAAAAATCCAGTTAACTGTGGCCAAAATTCAGCTTCAAGAAGAGGACAAAAATTAAAATAAGAACTAAAATATTCATGATATTTCAGCCTGTCAATGCTTTCAAAAAAGACCCACTAAATTTTCATCTATCAATAAGCAGGATAGCCGGGCCGACTCTTCTTTTTCTATGCTTTTCAGAAAGTGATCTTTGAACCGGAGCTTGCTCCGAGTGTTTTAAAAACTATTAAAAAAATTGCCAAAGAAGAAATTGAAGACAGAAAAGACAATCCTTTTGAAGTTTTAAATAACGAAGTAGACTCCCATCTTTACCCTGAAACACCTCTTTCTTTGCCGGTGCTTGGAAACAAAAAGAATATAGATAAAATAACCTTAAAAGACTTAGAAGATTGGCTTCAATTTATTAACTCTAAAAATCATCAAATTCAAACCGTAAGCCGGATAGTAAAAAACAACCCATAAAACCAAGATTGCCTTAAGCCAGTTTTTTTGAATTTAATTGAGTTTTTACTCCAAAACCTCAGAAACCTTTACAAACTCAACTTGGTTTTTTAATTTGGGAATTTCTTCGATTAAGACGTCAACGGTTGCCGGGCGGCTGTGCCCGATAGCAACAGCCGCTCTGTTTTTTTTGGCTAAATCAATTGTTTCTTGGAGCCTGGCTCTAATGTCTTCTTCTTTTTTAGACCCGTCGAGAAAAACATCTCTTTGGGCGGTTTTGAGATTTATCTCTTTTGCTAATTCGTAGGCCTCGGAGGAAGCGATGGTATAGCTGTCTAAAAAGAAAAGGTCTTTCTTCTTAATCCGGTTTAACAAAATTTCCATTGTTTTTCGGTTGGAAGTAAAAAGAGAGCCCTTGTGGTTGTTGACGCCTTCTACTTGGTGGTTTAGATCAGCTAAAGCCAGCTCAAGTTTTTCAAAAATTTCTTCTTCTGTCATATCGGTGGTAATCATGTTTATTTCTTTGTCTTCTTCGGAAAGCGGCTCAAGCGGCAAATGGAGAATTATTTCTTGTTTATCTTTAAAGAAATTTAACGATTCTTGAGTATTTTCTCTTAAAGGAAGAATTGCCAAAGTTAAATCCGCCTCAACGGAAGCGAGCTTTTTATCTTGAGAAAGGCTGTTTCCTAAATCGTCAATAACAATAGAGACTTTAGGCAGGTCTTCCGGTTTTTCTTTTTTCGGTTGTTCCAGTGATTTTTCGGGTTCATCGTTGTCGTCATCTTCACCTTCAGGTTCTGTTGGAGTGTGTTCTTCTAAAAGGGGCGAGCCGTTCTTTCCCGTTAAGTCCCCATCTGTTAAAACGGAAGTACTAAAAAACAGGAAAGCCAAGCCCAACACTGAAACGATTAAAATAAAGATTAATATTTTTTTGCTCATAACAAAATAATAACAGATTTTTTTAAAAAAGACATCTCTAATTTTTGTTTTTTTATGGTATTATATACCCAAAACAATCAATAAAACCGAATCTTGTCGAATAAGTAAAATTTTGGTTTAATGAAAGAAAATGGGAAATAGCTACTTTATTTAAGAAATATTAATTTTTATTGGCGTGATAGATTACAATCTCATACAACTTGATAATGGGTTGAATATTTTGGTTATTAAAAGACCGGGATTTGAGTCTGTGGAGTCTACTTTTTATATTAAAACCGGTTCAGCTTACGAAAACAAGAACAATAATGGCATTTCTCACCTGTTAGAACATCTTCTTTTTTACAATAGAAAAAAACCGGAATTATATCCTTTTGGCTCGGAGATAAACGCTTTTACTCGCAAGGATTTTACTTATTATGAAGCAGTGGCTTCCAAGAAACATCTCCCTGACATCTTCTATGCTTTTCAGAAAGTGATCTTTGAGCCGGAGTTTACTCCAAGTATTTTAAAAACTATTAAAAAAATTGCCAAAGAAGAAATTGAAGATGGAAAAGACAATCCTTTTGAGGTTTTAAATAACGAAATAGACCCCCATCTTTACCCCGAAACGCCTCTTTCTTTGCCGGTGCTTGGAAACAAAAAGAATATAGACAGAATAACTTTAAAAGACTTAAATGCATGGCATCAAATTTTTTATCAGCCGGAAAATATGATTCTTGCAGTAGCGGGAGATTTGTCGGTTAGCGAAGTTAAAAAATGGGCTGATTATTATTTTAAATTTAACTCGGAAAAACAAAAAGAAGAAACTTCGGCCATAAACTCAACGCCTCAAACTAAAGATAAAAATCTGACCATAAAAAGCAAAAATTTTCAAAGAGGTTATCTAGCCTTGGTTTATCCGGCTAGCAAAACCCTTGGATCGGATTTTGCAAAATACAGCTTTCTTTGGAATTTGATAAACCAAAAAATCAGGCCGGCTGTTGAATCCTCGGACTTGTTTTATGATATGGAGTTCCTGTATCTTTACGATCTTTTTCGAGGAGAATACCAGGCAACTTTTTCCTCCG
>JAWOGA010000026.1:0-7953 GCA_046497225.1 Candidatus Moraniibacteriota bacterium
GAGAAAAAAAGAAGAGAAAAAATATTAAAACAAAAACTTCTCCAAAAGCAAAAATAATGCTAATATCTAAATACTTCAACTATGCCAAAATACATTTAATTATTATTTTAAAAAAATGGAAAAGAAAAAGAAGAAATGGTTGATTGTGGTAATCATACTTTTAATTGCGCTCGGGCTATTTTTTAGCAGGACATTGTTTCGAAACAGCAATGTAAGCCAGGAGGCAGCTCCTATTGAACAAAACCCGCCCAAGGAAGCTGAATTGACACCGGAACAAGCTCTCAAAGAGCTGGAAACTGATGATTCGCTTGGCGAAAATGTTGAACTAAAAATAGCCAGTCCGGAAGAAGAGGTGTTTATGCCCCAACAAGCCAGGCTTTGGCGGGGAGAATTCTCTGGAATTGAATCCGATGATTCCTTCATGACCAAGTGCCACTGGAAATATTATTTAAAACAGGACAACGAAGAAGAGGAGTTATATAAAGAATTTGAAAAAGACAGCAGGACCGCAAAAAGCAGGCCAATAACATGCGGGTTTACCAGCACTTTTATCGGAAAATCGGGAGAACTGAGAGCGGTGTTGGAAGTCAAGGTCAAAAACTCCAAAGGGGAAATCTCGGAAGAATACAAAGCCGAGAAACGATATATCGTAAAATAATCTTAAATGGTTTCCAAAAAGTCTTCAATGGAATCATAACGTTCATCAAAAGCCAGATACAAAGATTCTGGTTTTTCTGGTTTTCCTATGAGGATTAATTTTTTCCCTAAACCATAAGCAATTCCCGCTTCCATGTGTACAGAATTGCCGGCCGGCAATAGCATTATCACCTCCCTGGCGTTTTTGAGGCCGTCCAAGTCTTCCTCAAATAGTTTTTGGAAATATTTATCGTTGAAAAAATTTTGAGTGCTTTCAAATGCTTTCATTTGCTCTTCAACCTCCCCTTCTGGATTTTCCGGATCCGCCGGTTTATCCAAAAAGTTATAGCAGGTTTTTCCTTTTTCACGTAACTTGCCAATTAAATATTCACACCGCTCTTTGTTTCTAAATTTTGAGATAATTGTATAATCTATCATAAAATTTTTAATTATAACCGCAAAACTTCTCTAAAAAATACAAAAACTTTATTTACTACCATATAACGTAATATGGTAGTGTTTTATTATAATTTTTTAATAAACTATCAAAACAAATTCTCCCTTAATTTTATCCTTATTTTCTTCAAAATATTTGATTATTTCTTCAGGGGCGCCTTTTTTAATTTGTTCGTGGATTTTAGTTAATTCTCTCCCCAGGATTATTTTCTTGGAAATTTCTTTTTCCTCGCTAATTTCTTGGAGCAGTTTTAAATTTTTAATTACTCTGTAGGGGGAATCGTAATAAATAACCGGAAGATTTAATTCAATTAACTCGCGAAAAAATTTGTTTCGCCCTTTTTTATTGGGCGGAAAGCCAAGAAAAATAAACTTATTCATATTTATTCCGGCCACGGAAGCCAAGGCGGTTAAAGCGCAAGTTCCGGGTATCGGAATAAATTCTACTTTTTCCCCTAATTTTTCTTTAATTCTTGCAATCAACTCATTTCCTGGATCTGAGATTCCGGGGGTTCCCGCTTCGGTAACCAAGGCCGCTTTTTGACTATTGTCAATTTTTTCAATGATTTTTTTAATTTGACCTGGCGCACTTTGTTGATGATAAACAACCAAAGGTTTTTTTATCTCATATTTATCTAACATAATCTTGGTTTTTCTCGTGTCTTCACATAAAACAAAATCAACCTCACTTAGCACTTGAATTGCTCTATAAGTTACATCTCCCAAATTCCCAATAGGCGTTGCCACGATAAATAAACTTGTCATACAATAAATAAATTTTAAAATCTATCAAAATACATTAGAACTAATTTTCTTCCTTGAGAGTAAAATCTGAATCAATGTCGACTTCATAAGTTCTGCCTGTCAAATCTTTATTGATAACATTTATTTCTCCTGGAAGACTGGAGATGCCGGATTGCTTTTGAATTTTTAAATCATATCCATTCTCAATAACATCCTTGGGTAAATCATATTCAAAAGTAACTGTTTTCTCGGAATCTATAGGAACATTAACGATGGCTCCAAAATATTTTCTATTAAATTCCTCGCCAAATCTCATCACACCCGCCTCCTCAGTATTGGTCAACCAACTTTCTTTGGGAACATAAACCCTCAGATAACTTCTATAGTCACTAGTCATCCAATCTCTAGCTTTAGCCGTATTTTTATAGTGAATATTCAAGGTAGCCTTGGGCTTCTCTCTTTCTAAATCCACTGTATAATCAAATGACCTTTCCATATGTAAATCTGTTTTAAGCGCCCCGAGGTTGGCGTCCACCATCATTAAATAATCTCCGCTAAAATCTTCATCCATTTTGCCGCACCATCCCAATTTATTTATTTTTTCCTGAACAGAAGGATTTTTAAAATAGACCATAATGTCTTTTTGATCCAAGTGTCTCTCAATGGACAATAACAAATCCTTTTTTTCCCTCCAAGTTAAATTTTGCGTTCTTTTTAAAATCTCTTGAGCCAATTCCTTCATAACGTATTTCCTCTTTCCTTTTTCTATGTCCTGTTCTTTATAGCCTTTTTCAACTTGGTATTCAAGTTTCATAATGGCATTTTCACTATTGTATTCACCAGGGTATCCTTCAAGTTCAACCGGCCCGACAGATTCTAGAAAAGACAATAACACCTCTGTGGAAATAGCCGCCACTCCATCAAATTCTTCCTTTCCTCCTTGCAAATGATACAACTCTTGCGCCTTAGCTGCATTAGCCGGGAAGTCCGGATACCAATTACTATCTCTCATCTCCCAATTACCAATGCTTAACATCTCGCCCATTGGATAAGGCGGTTCTATGCCGGTAGAAATCTTGCTATCAAAAACATTAGTATCATGAACTTGAACATCCACCACCCTCTCTCCCTTGGTCTTTAAAATACCAAAAGCTCCGATAAAACCACCCCCTGGTCTCAATTCCATATTGTTCTGAAAGAGCACTAGAAAGGTTTTTTCTTGTTCATCCTCGGTTATCTCCGGAACCACATCAAAAATCGTTTGAATCTCACTCTTTTGCTTTTCAGCAATTGGCAAAATTCCAACAATAGGACTAGCCGTATCTAGAAGTCCAAACCAGCCTTGATTTTTAACATGCAGAAAAACAGTCCACCCGGTTAAAAAAACCAGTGCCAGAGACCAAAAAACAATCCAAAACTTCCAACTCCTTTTTTTGGGACGTTGTTCAAAACTCTGCTCTTTTTTTTCATATTTATCAGGAAAACCTAAATTTCTCATAAAATAACTTATTTATAAACAACTTTTTTAGGCCTTGAGTTAAACTTTGTCTTACCTAAATTAAGAATAACACCATACATTAACCAAAAAATTATGGCCGCCGGACCGAAAATGATAACATTACCGGATAACCCCTCTAATAAAAGTACTGCAAATATGGAAACAACCGTAATAAACCAAATTCTTTCTCCATTTTTAGTACTTTCATATTTACGGTAAATTTCGATAAAATACTGCCATAACATACTAAGAAAAATTATTATTCCCAAAATTCCATAAGTTGACCACATCAATAAATAAGAACTTCTAACAAATCTGTCCGCTAAAACACTAGCCCCTTCACTCTCCACTCCCAGCCCAAAAATCCACTTATTTCCAATTTGACTAAAACCCTCAAACCAACTACTGGCGTTAATAACAGAAACAATTCCAACAGAAGAAGTTAAACTGGGAATTATGATAATTGCAATAATTAAATACATGGTAGCCAAGCTAATTAACTGCCTTCTTTTGATTAAAATTCCCATAACCAGAAAACCTATTCCTAAATAAATCAAACTACCGTAAGAAAAAGTTAGAAAGAGAGCTAAAAATTGTATAAATGCCAACCCAATCCAAGTCATCCTTTTTCGGAAAAGTTTCCCCTTTTTTATTCTATAAGGTACTTGCTTGATTTTTTCAAGAACCGAGATAAGCGCTCTTTCTTTAAGTTTCCTCTTCTTTCTTCCAAACAGCTTTTTTTCTCTTTCTTTATCAACAAGAAAAAAACCAACAGTAGACAAAATTCCCGCGCACAAAAAGGGTGCTAAGGGATTAACTCCGGTACGCTCCTG
This sequence comes from Candidatus Moraniibacteriota bacterium, assembly GCA_046497225.1. Taxonomy (GTDB): domain Bacteria; phylum Patescibacteriota; class Minisyncoccia; order Moranbacterales; family DUUL01; genus JAXHLG01. The sequence goes on from JAWOGA010000026.1 coordinate 4,168, forward strand.
TAGTTCAATTCCCAAAAAACCATTCACTCTTTCATTTACTTGATTAAAGATAGGATGATGAGTTTTGCCACTAGAGACTCCCATTCCGATAGAGGTCTCCCAATCGGTAAAAAAAACAGCAATTCCGAAAACAGAGTGAGCAACCGCTACCAAAACAATAACGAAAAAAAATCTCTTAATTCTTTTCTGGGTTTGAAAAAAATATTGAAATCCAATTAATAATGCCCAAATCATCAAAAGATTTAATGCAATTTGCCAAACCTCCTTGGAGATAGTTAAATTTAAAAATCTTCCTATGATTCCTCCCGCTAGAGCTATCAAGAAAATCAAGAAAAAATAAAAGGTTAGCTTATTTCTCAGTACTTTTTTATCTTTTATGGCAAGTTGAACCATACCGAACAAGGCTAAAACAGAAAGAAGTAAATCAAAAAGAGTTAAACCGGTTTTATTTAAACCAACTGAAGGAAAAAGCAATGTAATACCCAAAAGGAAAAGCCATCCCCTGGAAAAGCTTTTATGAAAAATCAGGCCAGACAAAACCAGAGCAAAAACCACCAAAGCAGCCAAAATATCCAGGGTTAAAATAAGCGCCAAAAGAGAGGCAACAATGCCGGCAAGTCCCGGAAGAATCATGCTCAAATCCACCCTCTCAAACCCCCTTCCCAAGTAAAATATGGGTTTCATCTAAAAAATTAATGACAAAAACCTCCAATCCCAAAAGAAACTCTGTCCCATCAAATTAGCTCATAATCATAACACAAAAATCAAAAAAAGGCAATAGTATCGGAAAATAAGTGCTCTAAAATTGCAAGTTGTAAGCGTTTTAAATTAATATTTTTATTTCTTTTGCAATATCATTTTATTTTTTATTTTCCAAAATCAATTTTTATTCACATTATTCTTTAGGTCTAATGTTATTTTTCCACTTTAATTCCAAGTTCTTCCAACTGTTTTTTATTTATTTCACTGGGAGCATTCATAGTTAAATCGCGTCCATCTCCGGTTTTAGGGAAAGCAATAACATCTCTAATACTTGACTTTCCAAGCAAAATCATCAAAAGCCTGTCTATCCCCGGAGCAATTCCCCCATGCGGAGGCACTCCATATTCAAAAGCTTTCAAGAAATGATTAAATTGCTTTTTTTTATTTTCATCAAAACCTATGATGTCAAACACTTTTTCTTGAATTTTTCTGTTATGAATACGAATACTTCCGCCAGCCACTTCGCACCCATTAGCCACAAAATCATATTGTTGGCATCTGGCTTTCTCCGGCTCGGTATCAAGCAGTTTTTCGTCCCCTGCAATGGGGGCGGTAAACATATGATGAGAAGGCGCTAATTGTCCATGCTCCATGACAAACAAAGGAAAATCAATCACGAAAACTAAAGCCAATTTGTTTTCATCAATTAAATTAAGTCTTTTGGCTAATTCGGTTCTTAATTCGCCCAAGGCCTCACAAACAACTTCCTTGTTATCAGCTCCAAAGAAAATAATATCTCCGGCCTCCGCTTCCATTTTTTCAACAATCTCAGCCGCTAAGTCTTCTCCCAAAAATTTTACAATTGGAGATTGCAATTCTCCGTTTTCTTTAACAACAATATAAGCCAATCCTTTGGCTCCGTAATATTTAACGAATTCAGTCATGTGATCAATATCTCCCCGACTAAACTTAGCTCCTCCCTTGGCGCAAATAGCCCTCACTACTCCCTCGTTTTTTTCTGCTGCGTCAGAAAAAACTTTAAACCCGCAACCTTTCACATCATCGGTCAAATCTTGAATCTCCAAACCGAATCTCAAATCCGGTCTATCCGTGCCGTATTTCAACATAGCCTCATCATAACTTAGTCTTTTCCAGGGTTTAAACATAATCTCTTTTTCTGGAAAAACAGCTTCAATTACATCTGTAAACATCTCCTCCGTTAATTCAAGTATGTCTTCCCTCTCCACAAAGGACTGCTCAATATCTAGCTGCGTAAACTCCGCCTGCCTATCCCCGCGAGTATCCTCGTCACGAAAACACTTAGCCAACTGAAAATACTTATCCACTCCGGCAATCATCAAAAACTGTTTGTATTGCTGGGGAGATTGAACAAGCGCATAAAATTCCCCCGGATGAAGCCTGGAAGGAACCAAAAAATCCCTTGCTCCTTCAGGAGTACTCTTCCCTAAGTAAGGAGTTTCTATTTCCAAAAATCCCTTACCGGAAAGATAGTCTTTGAGAAGCTTTACGAAATAATGCCTTTTTTTCAAAATTTCTAAATTTTCTTTTCTTCTTAAATCCACATACCTGTATTCCATTCTCTTTTCTTCTCTGACATCTATATTTTTCTCCTCCTCTAACTCAAAAGGCGGGGTTTTGGATTTGCTAAAAATTTCCAATCTTTGAACTTCTATTTCTATTTTGCCGGTCTTCATTTTTTCATTAACCATATCACTAGGTCTCTCAACAACAACTCCTTCGACTTGAATAACCCACTCATTTCTCAATTCGTCCGCTTTTTTCCAGGCCTTCTTGTTCTTATCCGGATCAAATTTAATTTGCGTCAACCCATATCTATCTCTAAGATCAATAAAAATAACTCCTCCATGATCCCGACGTCTGTGCACCCAACCAGACAAAGTAACTTTTTTTTCTTTGTTTTTTTCATTTAGTTCTCCGCAAGTATGTGTTCTAAGCATTTGAAATTTTTACAATATTAAAATTTATAATAATAGCAGCATAGTCTAATCATAAACAAAAACTTACAAAAAATCAAGAAAAAGACCGGTTTAGACCGGTCTTGATATTAGAGTAAGCTTGGTAAATTTTGAGTTAATTGTAAATATGTGGTGCTAAAAATTTAATCTTATGTGATAATACAGCTATAATTCTTAAATAATTTAGAATATGGCTATAAAAAAACGCTAGATTTTGCCCAAAATGTTACTCACGAGATACGAAAAAGAATGGACATTTTAGAAATAAGCAGAAATACTTCTGCAAGCAATGCAATACTTACTTTTTTAGCAAGTCCAGAAAAAAACCTTTACAAAAATCTCTTTGGAAAAAATACATTTGGAAAAGACAAACTCTTGAACAGTTGGCAACTGAATACAAGCGCAGTAAAAAATGGATAAGGGAACAGCTGGATGAACACACCGTCAAAAGACAACCAATTAAGCCTTGTTCTATTATCGCTGTTTCTGACATGTCCTTTATCAAGAAAGCTTTCGGAGTTGCTGTTATTAGGGATCCTCATTTAAAGAAAAACCTGTTATGGAAATTCTCCAAAACCGAGAATATTTCCGTTTATCGGGAGTTGCGCCGAGATTTGGAGGAACAAGGATTTGAAATCCAAGCCGCGGTAGTAGATGGAAAGCGCGGTTTAGTGGAAACCTTTGCAGATATTCCGGTTCAAATGTGCCAATTTCATCAAATCCAGATCATGACTCGGTATTTGACCACCAGGCCGAAATTAGTTGCTGGTCAAACACTGAGGCATATCGCATTGTGTCTCCCGAAAAGCAATGAAAAAGAAATGAGGGAGGTGTTGGATGAATGGCATGGCAAATGGAAAGACTTTCTGAGTGAGAAAACCTACAATCCGGAAACCAAGCGCTGGCATTATACTCATAAAAGATTAAGGTCTGCTTTTCGAAGTATTACTAATAATTTGCCAATTCTGTATACTTATCAGAAATATCCGGAACTCAATATTCCCAATACCACTAATTGTCTTGATGGAACATTCAGCCACTTAAAAGATATGCTGAGAATTCATAGAGGTTTGAAAAAGAACAGGAA
>JAWOGA010000066.1:0-12834 GCA_046497225.1 Candidatus Moraniibacteriota bacterium
AAGATTGATTAGTTTTTATAGTGTGCTTTAAGAGATTTTCCAGTAAGTTTGTTTTTTGAAAATGCACTTATTTTTATTGAGATAAATAAATTTTCCAATGAGCAAGGTGCGTCAAAAAATCCTTAAAATTATTTTTGAGATGATTTTGAAGCAGGCTGTGGCATTTTTATTTCCCGTGCTAGTTAAGTTTCAAAAGCAGGCTATTTAAAATTTACTTTAGTTTTAACTTTTAAATGACAGGGTTCAATAAATTTTAATATATTCTTGACAAAGATTTATAAATAATTTAAGATTGATTCTAGAATTAAATAAGTCACCAAGGTGTTATTATTTAAGTCAGCTTATTTTTATTTTTGACCGGTACTTGCGGTCAAGGTTTTTATGTTGTATTATTTTAATTAATATGTCCAAAGAGATTGTAAAATTGGAAGGAGAGATTACGGAACTTCTGCCCAGCACTATGTTTAGGGTTAAGTTGGAGAATGGTCATGTTATTTTAGCTCACATCTCCGGGAAAATGAGAATTAATTTTATTAAGTTGATGCCGGGAGATAAAGTGGAAATAGAAATGAGTCCATATGATTTAACTAAAGGTAGGATTACTAAAAGGTTATAATTTTGTTATTATGAAAGTTCAAGCGTCTGTAAAAAAAAGGTGTGATAACTGTAAAATTGTTAAAAGAAAGGGAAGGCTTTACGTTATCTGCAAAAATCCTAGACATAAGCAAAGGCAGGGTTAATTTTCATTTGCAGTTTTTTGAAGTGTTTATATAATTTTAATTTATTGAAATATGGCTGTTAGAATTGCTCGTGTTACAATTCCGGGGGAAAAAAGAGTTGAAATTGCTTTAACTTACATTTTTGGTATTGGTAAATCCAAATCAAATGATATATTGGAAAAAGTAGGTGTTGATAAGGATAAAAGAGCTAAAAATTTGACCGATGAGGAAGTGATTAAGTTAAGGGAAGAGATAGAAAATAACTATACCCTGGAGGGTGAATTAAAGAGACAGGTACAAATGAACATAAAGAGATTAAAAGAGAATAGTTCTTACAGAGGTTCAAGACATACTGCCGGTTTAACATCTAGAGGACAAAAGACTAAGACTAATGCCAAAACAGTCAAAAGACACAGAAAAAGAAGATAAGTATAGAATATAATTTTAAAGTGTTAAAAAGTTAATTTTTTTAAATATGCCAGAAGAAACCAAGAAAGATAAAGCTTCTCAAGATAATCAATCGAAAAAACCTAAAGAATCCGCAGAAAAGAAGTCTGAAGGGCAAGACGCTGCCAGCAAAGAATCATCCGATGATAAGTTGACTCAGGGGAAGGTCGGCGCTAATCAAGATAAAAAACAGGATAATCAAGAAGAGGTTAAAGAAGAAAAGAAAGAGGAACAAGTAAAGCAAGGCAAAGAAGGGGAATCGGAAAAAACCGATGCATCTGCAGGCGCCCCCAAGATTAAAAGAAAGAAGAAAAAGAAGGTTAGAAGACAAGTTCAGAGAGGAAAAGCTTTTGTAAAATCAACCTATAATAACACCATAGTTTCGTTATGTGATTTGCATGGCAATACTTTGGCTTGGTCATCCTCGGGATTTCTTGGGTTTAAGGGCGCTAAAAAAGCTACTACCTATGCTGCCTCTCAAGTTGTTGCCGATGTAACCGAAAAAGTGCAAAAATATGGTTTGAAAGATTTGGAAGTTTTTGTTAAAGGGGTTGGATCCGGACGAGAAGCTGCCATAAGATCTTTGGCGCAAAAAGGGTTTAATTTGAATATGATAAAGGACAGAACCCCTATTCCGCATAATGGTTGTAGACCTCCCAAGCCAAGAAGGGTTTAGTTTTCTAAGGGATATGTTTTTTAATCTGCTTATAAGTATAAAGTAATATTTAATTAATTTTTTAAAATGGCTAGTAATTCAGAATCAAAATGTAAATTGTGTAGAAGAGCCGGAGAAAAGCTTTTTCTTAAGGGTGAGAGGTGTTCTACTCCTAAATGTTCAATGACTAAAAGACCATATCCGCCAGGGGTTCATGGAAATAAGAACAGACAAAAAGGATTGAGCGAATATGGAAAGCAATTGCTGAAAAAGCAAAAAGTTAGAAGAATTTACAATATTAGCGAGGGTCAGTTTAGAAGACACTTGGTTGAGTCTGGTAAAAAGAAGGGTGTTGCCGGAGATAATTTGATTACAAGATTAGAATTGAGACTTGACAATGTTGTTTTTCGTTTAGGAGTGGCGGAATCCAGAAGTAGGGCTAAACAATTAGTTCAACATGGCCATATTTTGGTTAATGGTAAAAAACTGGATGTTCCTTCGGCCTGTTTAAAAGTTGGAGATGAAATATCCATTAAGGAAACGAAGAAGGAGAAAAAATATTTTTCTGATAGAAAAATGATTTTGGATAAAAATATTAACATTCCGAGTTGGGTAAGTTTTGATTCTAAAAAGATGACTGGTAAAATATTATCCAGTCCTGTTAAAACTGAGACTGAAGTTTCCATTGATGCTCAAGAAATTGTAGAATTTTACTCCAGATAGTCAATTTGTATTTATTAGATTAAAATTTTATTTTTATAAGTTCCATTTTATCGATTTTACTAACTGATAAAGTAACGATAAAGCGGGATGAATATAGTTTAAATTGTTTTTTAAAGATTAAGCACAAAAAATGTTTTCTGTATCTCTTCCAAATGCTCCAAAATTTGAAAAAATCGGTGAAAATAAGAGCAGATTCACAATAGAAGGCTGCTATCCCGGTTACGGTGTTACTATTGGTAATGCTTTGAGGCGTGTTTTGCTTTCTTCCTTAGGCGGAAGCTCTATTACTGAGGTTAAGATAAAGGGAGTTACGCATGAATTTACTACCTTGAAAAATGTAAAAGAGGATGTAGTTCAAATTATTTTAAATCTAAAAAAGGTCAGATTTAATATTCATGACGAGGAAGAAGTTGTAGTTAAACTTAAAACTAAAGGACAAAAGGAAGTTACCGCTAAGGATATCAAGCTATCCTCCGGAATTGAAGTAGCTAATCCGGATCAACATATTGCCACTTTGACTTCCAATACCGCTGAATTAGAAATGGACATCAAGGTGGAAAAAGGAATCGGGTATGTACCGGTAGAACAACAAGACAAAGAAGAGAAGGAATTGGGAGCTATCGCAATGGATGCTATTTTTAGTCCCATTAAAAGAGTGAATTTTAATGTTGATAATATGAGAGTGGGAAAGAGAACGGATTATGATAAAATTACTTTAGAAGTTGAAACAGATGGAACTATTACTCCTGAAGACGCTTATGCCGAATCCGTAGAAGTGTTAATGTCTCAGTTTAATGCTATAATTAACCTAGAAGAGTTTTCTTCAGAGAAAGAAAGCAAAGAAGGCGAAGAAGAGAAGCAAAAGGAAAAGGCTGAAGTTGAAGTTTCTTCCCTCAACCTATCAACTCGAATTCACAATGTTTTAGAGTCAAATGAGGTCACTAAAGTTGAGGAAATTGCCAATATGACAGAAAAAGATTTAAAGGATTTAAGCGGAATGGGAGCTAAAGGCGTCAAAGAGATCAAGGATGCAGTTGAAAAACTGGGTTATTCACTGAAAGATTAAAATTATAAGAGATAAAAATTTTCTAGATTATGAGAAAAAGAATTAAAGGAAGAAAAATTCAAAGAGAGAAGGACCAGAGGGAGGCTTTGTTAAGGACTCTTTTGGTTAGTTTAATAAAGAAGAAAAAAATCACGACTACTCTGGCTAAGGCCAAGGAGTTAAGACCTTTTGCTGAGAGAAAAATTACTATTGCCAAAAGAGGACTAAATGGGAGTGAAATTGAAAAAGTGGCAAAAATAAGGCTTTTAAAAAAGGATCTTCCAAATCAAGAAACCATCAAAGAATTATTTGAGATAGCTAAACATTTTCAAAAAAGAGAAGGAGGCTATACTAGAATTTTGAAATTAATGCCTAGAAAAAGCGATGCTTCCGAGATGGCTTTGATAGAATGGGTTGATAGCGAGTTACTTGTTAATGAAAATAAATCCGATAAAAAAGCGGATAAAAAGCAAGATTCAAAGAAGGACAATTCAGGAAGCAAAGAAAATTCTTCGGAGACCGCAAAAAATTTAGGAAAAGAGAAGACCGAAGAAAAAGGTGAGGCTTCAACTAAATAACCTCTAAGACCGTAATTTTTAGATTTAAAAGAGTTTATGAATAAACAAGTTAAAAAAAGTGATAAGTTTGTCTTATTTGACGCTAATGGTCAAATACTGGGAAGAATGGCAACTGAAATCGCTAAAATTTTATCCGGGAAAAATGAAGTTGATTATGAACCTCGATTAGGAGGGGATAAATATGTGGTAGTAATAAACTCGGACAAGGTCAGATTAAGTGGCGAGAAAGAAAGCAAGAAACAATATTGGAGGCATTCAGGCTATCCGGGTGGGATTTATGTTAAAACTTTTGCTGAATTAAAAAAAGAAGACTCAAGAAAGATAATAATGAATGCTGTTAAAGGAATGTTGCCTAAAAACAGATTAAACAAAGAAGCTCTCAAACGACTGAGAGTTTTTCAAGGAGAAGAACATCCTTACAAAGATCAAGTTAATTAAAACTATTCATATTAGTAAATTCTGTTAAATTAATTATTATAAGATATGACTAAAAAAGACAAGAAATATTTTGAAGGCCTGGGAAGAAGAAAAGAGAGTGTGGCAAGAGTTAGGGTTTCAGAGGCCGAAAAGGAGCCGGGAATTGTTGTCAATGACAAAGAAATGGAAGACTATTTTACTCTTTCAGAGCTTAGGGAGGCTGTTTTAGCTCCGATGAAAGCCACTTCTACTGATAAAAAATTAAATGTTTCCATTAAAGTAAACGGAGGAGGGATAAGAGGACAAGCCGAAGCTTCCAAAATGGGAATTTCTAGAGCATTGGTTAGATATAGCGGCGATTATCATCAAACGTTGAAAGACCTGGATTATTTAAAGAGAGACTCCAGAAAGAAGGAAAGAAAGAAGCCCGGCTTCAAAAAGGCCAGAAGAGCAGCTCAATGGAGGAAGAGATAAAACTTTTTGCAATAATTTTTCAAAGCCCTGTATTTTTGCAGGGTTTTTTGTTTTTACTGTGAATTTAATTGAAAATAAAAAGATAGTGCAAAAACGTTTTTAATTTTGATTGATTGAATGTTTTTATCCTGCTAAAATATATTTGTTGTTAAATTTATAAAATGAGAATAATGGAAAAACAAAGCTTGCTTGAGCAATTAAACGAAAAACAAAGGGAAGCCGTTACTCAAACGGAAGGACCGGTTTTGGTTTTAGCCGGAGCCGGTTCAGGTAAAACCAGGGCGCTTACCTTTCGAGCCGCCTATCTAATACAAGAAAAGAAAGTTCCTCCTCAAAACATATTGGCGGTAACTTTTACCAACAAAGCTGCAGAAGAAATGCGCGATAGAATTAAGGAAATATTAAATCTTCCTCAAAATACACCATTTTATTCTAGGAATATACCCCACATTGGAACTTTTCACTCCATTTGCGTGAAAATTTTGCGTAAAGAAATTGAAAAAGTGGGTTATAGTAAGAGCTTTCTTATTTATGATGATCAGGATCAGTTGACTATGATTAAAAAGGTTATGAAATCTCTGGAGGTGTCTCAGGAACAAATAAAACCCAAGGCCATTCTAGGGGCTATGTCAAAAGCCAAAAGCAATCTTATGGATCCGGACGATTTTATAAATCAATCTTCCGGCTATTTTGAAGAGCTAGTTGGAAAATGTTACGAAGCTTATCAAGCAAGGCTTAAAAAGGCTGATGCGCTTGATTTCGATGATATAATAATGTTGACGGTTAAAATTTTTCAAAAATACCCCGAAGTCTTAGAACACTACCAAGATCTTTTTAGATATATTATGGTGGATGAGTACCAGGATACCAATCATGCTCAATATAAGTTGTTGAAAATATTAGGGGAGAAGCATCGTAATGTTTATGTGGTGGGAGATGACTGGCAGAGTGTTTATGGTTGGAGACAAGCGGATATTCGCAATATTTTGAATTTCGAGAAGGATTATCCGGAGGCCAAAGTTATTATGTTGGACCAAAACTATAGAAGTACCCAAAATATCCTGGACGCTGCTCACTGTGTTATAGAGAAAAACAAGAACCAGAAGAAAAAGAAGTTGTGGACGGAAAATGATTCTGGAGAATTACTATCAGTTTTAGAAATGAGGGATGAGAAAAAAGAGGCGCTTTTTGTGGCAGATGAGATAGGCAGCATTAAAAAGGAACAAGGATTGCCATATAGTCACTTTGCCGTTCTTTACAGGACCAATGCGCAATCTAGGGCAGTGGAAGAGGCTTTTTTAAAAAAGGGCATCCCTTATAGGATTGTAGGCGGTGTCAAATTTTATCAAAGAAAAGAAGTAAAAGACATCTTGGCTTACTTGTATTTTTTGCACAATCCTGGAGATGAAGTTAGTTTTGAGAGAATAATTAATTTGCCGGCGCGAGGGATTGGGAAAAAAACGGTAGATAAAATTATTCAAGTTTTTCAAGCAAGTAATAAAAATTTGATTGATGTGTTGAATACTTCAGAGTTGGAAAGTGCGGGTATTAATCAAGGCAAAATGAAAACTTTGCAGGAATTTGCTTTTTTGATTAAAAAAATGAGGAAGAAAAAAGAAGAAACTTCTGTTTCGGAATTACTTGATTTTATTTACAATGAAAGCGGTTATCGAAAAATGTTGATGAAGGAGGGTGAAGAAGGAGAAGCGAGACACGAAAACATCCAAGAGCTTCTAACTGTGGCTAAAAAATTTGATGAAAATCAAGAGGAGGGAGTAGCTGCTTTTCTGGAAGAAATTGCATTAGTTTCTCAAACCGACCAGGATTTAAAAGATGATGAGGCGGTCTTGATGATGACTATTCACAGCGCTAAAGGACTTGAATTTAACAGGATTTTTTTGGTAGGAGTGGAAGAGGGATTGTTTCCTCATTCTAGGGCGATAATGAATGAAAAAGAGATGGAAGAAGAAAGAAGGCTTTGTTATGTTGGAATTACACGCGCCAAAGAAAAAGCTTATATGATTTTTACTAATTATCGAAATATTTATGGAACTACCCAGTCTTCGGTTAAATCAAGGTTTCTGGAAGAAATTAATTCTGATTTAATTGAAGAGAGTTATTCTTCTGATGAGGGCGGAGATTTTTTTGAAAGTTTTTATGAAGAGGAAACTTTGGCAATTGATGACAACTTGAGTCAAAATAGCAATGAAATGCAATCTTTTGCGGATGGAGACCAGGTGTCTCATCCGGATTTTGGGAAAGGTGTTGTAATTTCTCAAGATGATAATTTGATAACAGTTGCTTTTCCAAAGGCGGGATTAAAGAAGTTATCCAAGTTAATGGCTCCCTTGAGCAAATTGGATTAATTTTTTATTGAATAAATGATAAATAAGGCAAAAAAAGACACAAAGAAGAAAATTTATTTATTATCACCGCTTTTTTTAGCGGCGGGGCTGATGCTTTTTAATGGTTCATTTTTTCCGGATGAAGTAAGAACGGTTTCTTTTTCTAACTCTAGCAAAAAAGTTACACTGAAGGATGCCGGCTTTAGCTATCAAACCTTTACAGAGGCAGACACCGTTAAAGATTTTTTGGAAGAAAAAAACTTGGAGGTAGACAGTCAAGATGAAATTGCGCCCGGTCTTGAAGAAGAAATCTATCCCGGATTCAAAATTGTCATTACTCGGAAGTATGAAGTTGATGTTAAAGTTGACGGAGGTAAGAAAAGCTCTCAATTGGAAAAAATGACAGTAGCGCAAGCGTTGAAAGAAATGGATATATCGCTTTCGGAATTGGACGAGGTGAGTCCGGCTCGGGACAAATTGATCAGGGATGAAGTAGAAATCGAGGTAACTCGAATTAAAGAAAAAGAAGTTACAGAAAGTTTTGATATAGATTATGAAACAATTACCAAAGAAGACGACGATTTAAAGTGGGGCAAGACTAAAGTTGAACAAGAAGGGGCAAAGGGAATAAGAGAAGTTGATTATTTGTTAAGGTATGAAAACGGAGAATTGATTACAAAAGAAAAAATTCAAGAGAGAATTGCTGAAAAACCCGTTCCCAAGGTTGTGGTAAAGGGAACTAAAATTGAAATCGGGGAGATTCAAAGGGGGATAGCGAGTTGGTATGAGTATACCAACGATTTGAAATGCGCTTCCGTTAAATTTCCTAAAGGAACTTGGTTGAGGGTTCGAAATCAAGAAAACGGCAAGGAGGTGATCGTTCAGGTAAACGATTACGGACCATCTCCGGAAACCGGAAAGATAATAGATCTTGATAAAAAGGCCTTTGAGAAAATAGCTAATCCCTGGGATGGAGTTGTGGAGGTGAAGGTGGAGGAAATTCTGTAAAGAGGTCTTGATTTGTAGAGAAGCTTTTCAAAAACCTCTCTTTTAGTTGTTTTCGAGACTCTAATTTATATTTTTAAAGGAATTTTTATAAATGAGACTTGATGATTTAAAAAACAAGAAATTGCCGGACTCTCCGGGGATATATTTTTTTCTTGATTCAAGAAAAAATATTTTATACATAGGTAGAGCAACTTCTTTGAGAAATCGAGTAAGAAGTTATTTTGTCAGTGATATTCATGAAAAAAGAGGAGCGGCTATTAAGGAAATGGTGGAAAAATCAGAAGATCTGGAATTTGAAAAAACAGATTCTGTGCTAGAGGCGATTATTTTGGAAGCGGAAATGATTAAAAAATATCGCCCTCCCTATAATGTCAAAGAAAAAGACGATAAAAGTTTTAATTTTTTGGTTATCACCAAGGAAGATTTTCCTAGAGTTTTAGTGGTTAGGGGTAGGAATCTGGAAAAAAATTTTTCAGAAAAAAACATTAAATACAAATTTGGCCCTTTTCCTCAAGGAGCTTTACTTAGGGAGGCTGTAAAAATTGTTAGAAAAATATTTACTTTTAGGGATAAATGTATTCCTTTTCAAGAATTGAAAGATAAAAAAAATGCCAAACCTTGCTTTAATTGCCAAATTAATCTTTGCCCGGGAGTTTGCTCGGGAGAGATTGACAAAAAAGAATATAATAAAATTATTCAGCATATTCGATTATTTTTTCAAGGTAGAAAAAAGGCTTTAATCAGGGATTTAAAAAAGGAGATGGATGAGTATGTCAAAAATCAAGAGTTTGAAAAAGCTGAAAAAGTTAAGAAAACCATTTTTGCCCTAAATCATATAGCTGACGTTTCTTTAATGAAAAGCGAGAGCGATCATAAGGGAGAAGATTTTTGCATTGAAGGATATGACATTTCTCATTTAAGTGGAACAGAGGCCGTAGGGGTGATGGTTTCAATTAAAAATACTCTTCCGGACAAGGATATGTATCGTAGATTCAAGATTCGCTCAAGTAATCCCGGAGATGACGGAGCTTGTTTGTGTGAAGTGTTGGAGCGAAGATTGAGACATCAAGAATGGATTTTTCCTGATTTAATAGTGGTTGACGGAGGCACAATTCAAAGAAACGCTGCTTTATTTGTCTTGGAAAAATTCGATTTAAATATTCCGGTAGTTGGGGTAGTTAAAGATGATCGCCATAAGCCCAAAGAAATTATAGGAGATTTGCGCATAAAAGAAAAACACAAAAAAGAGATTTTATTGGCCAATTTTGAGGCGCACAGATTTGCTATTGAATTTCAGAGAAAAAGAAGGGAATAATCTCAAGAATTTTAATTGAGATTCTTGTGAAATTTTCACTTGAGTTTTTATTGTTAATTAATTTTTACCAACCTATTTGAATATAATTTTGTCGCGAGGGTTGAAAAAATAGGAATTTATGGTATTATGTGGATAGGTTTTAGTTCTTTCTAGTTAATTTTTTTAGGAGGTTTTTATGTTTTTTAAGAATGCTCGCTGGGATTTTAAGAAAGAATCAAACAGTACTTTTAAGCCGATAGACAGAAATACGGGCTTTAAACTAGGTGTTTCTACTCCAAGTCGTCATCTTTTCTCAGCAAGGCTTAAAGAAAGAATGAATTGTATTAAAGAAAGAGGGATAAAGAAGGGTGTTCAAATCAAAACCCTGGATGGACGGAATTTAATTGTAGACAGAGTTAATCACAAAAAGGGTGAGATTAAGGCAGAGGGTTATCCCTATCCAATAAACCCTTTTTCCGTAGAAGTAGTTATTTGATTATTTGAAAAGAAAAGGTTTTTGTAAAAAAAGCCGATGGAAATTTCCGTCGGCTTTTGAATTGGCAACAAGTATCATTATGAAAAAAATATAAATAACAAACCCTTGAAATTTTTTGAAATAAATAATATAATAGCCACTGTTGTTTTGAAACTTAACGCTGTTGTTTAATTGAATTAGTTCAGCTAAACAAGGCAAATAAAAAATGAAAAAAACTATTATTGGTCTAGTGGGGGAAGTTGGTTCCGGTAAAGATACAGTTGGTGAGTATCTAGAGAAAGAGTATGGTGCCAAGCAAGTTCGATTTGCTGATCCGATCAAAGAGACTCTTTCTATTTATTTTGATAAACTTTCTAGGGAAGATCAGCAGTGGCTTTTTCTTGCTTTTCAGGAAAGATTCGGGGGTGATATCTTAAGCCGAGCCATAAGAAAAAAAATCGAAGAAGATCCCGCTTCCATTATTGTGGTTAATGGCCTGAGAATGCCTCCGGATTATGATTTTATTAGAGGTTTTGAAAATAATCACATCCTTTATGTAACCGCTAGTCAAGAAACTCGATGGAAAAGATCTTCCAAGCGGGATGAAAAAAGTGATGACAACGGAGATTTTCAACATTTTCAGAAGATCGATAAAAAACCCACTGAAATCCATGTGCCGGAAATCGGCGCTAAAGCCGACTATACAATTGAAAATGAAAAAGATTTGGAATATCTTCTCGGCGAAACCGATAAATTTATGCAATCCATTGGACTAGAAAAGAAAAATAACTAGATTATTTCTAAAACTGAACCGCAAGGTTCAGTTTTTTTGCCCAAAGTGAAAAAATTTGGTATATTAAAAACAACTTAGAAAAATTAAAAATAACCATAAAATGAAAAAGAACCAAAAAAGAAGGGGTTATATAGATTGGGATGAAACTTTTATGTTGATGACTCACTTAATAGCTAATCGCTCCAAGGATCCGAATACTCAAACTGGGGCATGTATTGTAGACAATAATAACATTGTAGTCGGGCTGGGCTACAATGGTTTTCCGCGAGGTTGCAGCGATGAAGAATTGCCATGGAATAGGGAAGGAGAGACTCTTGAGGCAAAATATGCTTATGTTGTTCATGCCGAGGCCAACGCTATCATGAACTCAAATATCAAAGTTAAAGGGTGCAGGATTTATGTAAATTTATTTCCTTGCAATGAATGCGCTAAGATGATCATTCAAAACGGAATCAAAGAGGTGATCTATGAATCGGATAAATATAAAGATGTAGATATTTTTAAGGCTTCTCGAAAGATGCTTGAGATGGCAGGAGTGAGATTGAGGCAATATAATACAAAAAATGATTTAAATATTAAAGAAAAAAATATCAATGAAAAAAATCTTGGGACTGGCGGGGGAGATTGCCAGTGGCAAAGGAACGGCGGCTAAATATATAGTAAATGAATATAACGGATCAACTCACAGATTTTCCGGTATTTTAAGAGACTTGAGCGCGAGGCTGTATTTGGAGGAAAACAGGGACAATTTACAGAGAATGTCCACTGCTGTTAGGGATTATTTTGGTCAAGACATATTATGTAAAACTATTTATCAAGATGTTTTGGAGGATGAGCATCGATTTGTAGCTATTGATGGAGTACGAAGATTTCAGGATGTGGAGAAATTAAAAAAGATTAAAGGTTTTTACTTGGTTTACATTGAAACCGATTTGGAAGTGCGATTTAATAGACTTAGAAATAGAAATGAAAACTCCGATGACAAAGGAAAGACTATGGAGGAGTTTAGGCAAGACAGCAAAAAAGAGGCTGAACAGCAAATTAAAGGCCTCAAAGAAAAGGCTGATGTGGTAATTAACAACAATGGATCCTTTGAAGACTTATATTCTCAAATGGACACAATTCTTAAAAAATAATAAAAATACTACCATATTACGTTATATGGTAGTAGGGTTGGAGGAGTGATTATTTTTTTAAATATAAAAAATAAGAAAAGCTTATGAATATTTTTATCTATGATGAATTTACTCCGGAGGATAATGCTATGCTGCAAGCTCTTTATTCAAGAAGTCCGGAAAGCGTGGAGAGTCACGTGGAAAAAGTTAAAAAAGCCGGCTCAGGAAATTTTATGGAAAAATTTTACGTCGGTTATGGTCACTCCAGTATTGCCGACTGTGGCAGCACCACGCTTTTTATAGAAAACATTAGCATTTTGGCGGACAAAGCTATTCAAGATTGGCCTTTGTATTCAGGGCAAGAAACTAGTACTCGGTATATAGATATGTCCAAGCAGCCAATTATAGACCCACTAGAGAGTAATGAATCTAAAGAGATTCAAAACAATTGGATGAATTTCTATATCTCTTCTCAAGAAGAATTAAAAAAATATTTGAAAGAAAAATACCCTAAAAAAGAAGAGGAAGATGAAGATACATATCAGCGGGCAATTAATGCTAGAAGTTTTGATGTTTTGCGAGGTTTTTTACCGGCTGGAATAACAACTCAGTTGAGCTGGCATACCAATTTACGGCAAGCTTGGGATAAGCTTTCTTGGTTTCGTTTTCATCCATTGCCCGAAGTTCAGGAGATAGCAGGTGAAATGCATAGAAAGCTGAAAAATAAATATGAAAAAAGTTTCAGC
>JAWOGA010000085.1:0-16940 GCA_046497225.1 Candidatus Moraniibacteriota bacterium
AAATATGATTTATTAGAAATTATATGAATCCATTAATTTTTCTATTTGGTTATAAGCTGAAAAAAACTCTTTAAACCCGCCAAACTAGGCTTGTCGGGTTTATTTTTTTAAAATGGGGTCTTGGGGGGGCAAATCCACCCTAGTCCTCCTTTGCGAAAGGAGGGATTTCAAAAGCATTTGCAATTAAAAGGTAGTTTATGAAAACTCTAACCAAATCAAATTTTTTAAAATTTTGGCAGTGCCCGAAGGCGCTGTGGCTTTCTACGTATAGGAAGGATTTGATTCCGGAGGTTGATGAGAATCGGCAGGCGGTTTTTGAAGCGGGTTTTGAGGTGGAGGAGTATGCTTATCGGTTGTTTCCGGAGGGGGAAAAGGTCTCTGAAGAAGAGAATAGCGACATTGGGGAGGAGATTGGGAAGACTAAAGAGTTGATTAAAAACAAGAAGCCGGTTGTTTTTCAGCCGGTTTTTTCAGCCGGCAATTTGTTTTGCCGGTGCGATGTAATTGAGTATGACGAGGAGAAAGAGGTTTGGAATGTTTATGAGGTCAAAAGCTCTACCAAGACGCAGAAAATTCATTATTACGATCTGGCTTTCCAGAAAGTTTGTTTGGAGAGAGCCGGTTTGAAGGTGGGAAATTTGAGCGTGATTCATGTTGACAACAGTTATGTCAAGCAAGGCGGGATCGACCCGGAGAAACTGCTTAAAGTTGAAGATGTTACCGAAAAGGTGGAAAAAGTTGAAGAAGAAGTCAAAGAGATGATCAAGCAAGCATTTGAGGTGCTTGAAAAAGACGGGGAGCCGGAGGCGCGAATTTTGCGGCAGTGCGATAATCCCTATGAGTGCGATTTCAAGCATTATTGTTTGAGTGAGGTGGAGGTTGACTCCATTTATGCCATCAGCAGCGCTTTGGGCGCCAAGAAGTTAGATCAACTGCTGGATAGGGAAATTCTTAAAGTTCAGGATATTCCGGAGGAAATGCTGGATAAGAAAAAGCTTTGGCTGCACAAGGAAGCGGTTGTAAATGACTCTATCCACAAGGAGAAGGAAAACATTAATAAGGAATTGAGCAAACTGGAATACCCGCTCTATTTCTTGGACTATGAAACCTACGGACCGGCGATTCCCATGTTTGACGGATACAAGCCCTACCAGAGAATCGTGTTTCAATATTCACTGCATGTCCAAAGAGAGCCGGGCGGGGAGGTGGAGCATTATGAATTTCTGGCCAAAGAAGGGGAAGACCCGGCTTGTAAGCTGTCCCGAAGTCTGGCGCGGCAAGTTGGAGAAAAGGGCAGTTTTATTGTTTGGTATGCGGCTTTTGAAAAGGGATGTAATCGGGAGATGGGAGAGAGATGTCCGGAATTTCGGGATTTTTATCGGGATGTTAATAATAGAATATATGACCTGATGGAGATCTTTAAAAAAAGTTATTATGTTCACAAGGATTTTAAAGCCAGCGCTTCCCTGAAATATGTTTTGCCGGTGATGGCGCCGGAACTTTCTTATAAAGATCTGGATATCCAGGAAGGCGGAACCGCTTCCAATCGCTGGGCAAAAATGATACAATCTAAAACAAGCGAGGAGGAAAAAGAAAAAATATACCAAGACCTTTTGAAATATTGCGAATTAGACACTCTGGCGATGGTGAGGATTTTGGAAGAGTTGAGAGGAGGGGTTTAAAGATTGTGTAAAACTAAAATTAAGGACTTTCAATTCGAAACGTATTAATGTGAGGTGGAGTAAATGTTTAACATACTGAAATGTTTTATATCTTTTTAAAGATTTTTGCAATTGGAACCGTGGTGCTTTTGGCGGCTATGGCGGTCAACTTTTTGGCTAATTTTTTTGGAATTGAAACCTGGTATAGTTTTATTGGAAAGATTCGAGAAAATGGTTTTTTGAAAACTCTGGAGGCAAAGTGGCTTCATTTGTTTTTCTTGGTTTTTGCCTATCCTTTTATTTTGGGGTTGGTAGCTTATTGGATTTATAAATTTTTAGATTAATCTTGATGAATCAAGAATGTCTTGCTCCCGGTTTTTCATAATTGAAATTTTTATTTTTCTGTTTTGTAATTGTAATTAGATTAGGCAAAAGTTTTATGCAAATTTAATTTAATTTTAGGCTTATGAGCAGGTTTTTGTTTTTTGGTATAGGCTTTCTTTTACTCGGTTTTGCGGTTTGGTTTTACATGAAGAAATAGATATTGTATTTTGAGAAATAGAAAAACTTGAAAAAGGAAATCATTTATGTTAGATTTTCAGTAGATTTAGTCGGAATAGGATAATTGCAAGATAAAAAACAAGAAATAAATACAGAATTGACTGCGGACTTATTTTAAGATAACGATAAAGATCATTTCCAATAAAATAAATATATGTAAAAGACAATAAATCTGGTAGCAGGTCTAATTTTTGTTTAGTTTGCCCCTGCCGCAAGAATAATAAAATAATAAAATGCGGCAGTTTAATATATATAATAAAAATTAATAAGAAGAAATATGAAAAAAAAGGTATTTGCGATGACAGCGGTTTTTGCCGCAGCCTTTTTCCTGGCCGGGTGCGGTGAACAGGAAGGAAATAATCAGCAACAAACTCCTCAAGGCACTGAAGGAGGTCAAATGAATGAACCTTCTCCTTCTCCCGCTCCGCAACCACAACAGCCACAAGAAACAGAGCCATCCCCGCAACCTTCTCCTTCTCCACAACCACAGGGAGGAACGGAGATTGAGCCGGAAATGATGCCTGAAGATGAAATGGATTCTGAGGGAGAAATGGAAAATGAGGCTGACGATGAGACAATGGAAGGAAGTTTGGAAACTGAAGAAGAAACAGACGAATCTTCAGGAAATGAATCAGGCGATTTAGAAGAAGACGGAGCTATGGAGAATGAGGAAGAGGATAGTCAAAACACAGAAGGATCTGTCAATAGTTTTTAATGGTTTAAAAATTAAAAAATTATTTTTTGATTTAACCAAGAAAAAATTTAAAAAAACAAGCGCGCTTTTTGGCTCGCTTGTTTTTTGATGTTTAAATTCCGGTGATTGAAATTTTTATTTTTGCGGTTTATAATAAGGTAAAAGGTTTATGCAAAATTTAATCTTGTTTTAGGCTTATGTTTAAATTTTTATTTTTTATTGCTGGCGCTTTCTTGGGTGGTTTCGCGGTTTGGTTTCGTGTGTGCAAATATACTCCTGATTGCGAGAAAGAAATAGAAGGAATCGGGGAGGAGTTGGAAAAAGAGGCTCAAGAAGAAGAATTTTCCGGATTAGAGGAGTACAACGCTAAGAAAGGGGAAGAAATAAATCAGCGAAAGGAAGAGATTCTTCGAGTGGTAAATAAAAAGGGTTTTATTAAGACCGGCGAAGTTTCGGATATGTTTGATGTCTCCAGAAATACTGCTTACCGGTATCTTTCCGAACTGGAGAAAGAAGGGAAGATTAAACAGACTAAAAAATTCGGTCGGAGAGTTCGGTACATACTTGCCAAATAAATTTTAATGTATCATACGATAGTGTGATACATTAATTTTGGTATTTAAAATGGATAAAAAAGAAGATGAGAATGAATTTAACCGATTCTAGCGGGTAGTTCATTTTTGATTAAATATTATTTGTTGCCATGAATATTTTTCTAATGATTGCGATTTTGATTATCGCGGCTGCCGGGGTTTTACATTTATTAAAAGATAGAATTTACACTCTTATTAACAGGAAAAGCGAAAAATATTCTCCTTATAAAAAAAGGGAATTTTTAATGAATATACCGGAGAGAAAATTTTTTAAAAAACTAAATAAAATAAAAACCGATGATTACGAAATCTTTCCGCAAGTGCTTTTGAGTAATATAGTTGAAGTTTCTATTTCCGGAAAACAAGCTTTGGCTTGGTGGAATAAAATAAACAGAAAAACGATAGATTTTGTTTTCTTTGTGAAGCCGTATTACAAACCTGTTTTGGCAATAGAGTACGATGGAAAAACCCATAATTCTTTTACCCGGAAAAAAAGAGACGATGAAGTGGGCAAGATATTAAAATCTTCCGGAATTGGAATAATCCACATAAAACACAATAAAAATATAGATTATAAGGAATTAAAACAAGAAATACATAAAGGCCTGGAAGTCGAAAAAAATTTTTGATATTAAATAATTTTTTTCGGTAAAATCGAAAATAAAAGATTATATTAATTGTATGATTTACACTGATAAAATAAAGAGAGCTATTCGATTTGCTATTAAGACGCATGATGTTTACCAAAAACAGAAGCGCAAGGGCAAAGATATCAGCTATATTACCCACCCCTTGACAGTCGGTTTAATTTTATCCCAAGCCGGAGCTTCAGAGGATGTGATAGTGGCAGGTATACTTCATGACACGATTGAGGACAGTATTGAAGAAAAGAAAGTCGGAGAAGAAATGTTGAAAGAAAGATTTGGCTCTCGGGTAGCCAAGCTGGTGTTGGATGTTTCCGAAAAAGACAAGGGATTGTTATGGGAGGAGCGAAAAAAAGAGGCATTAAGAGAATTGAGCGATTTTTCTCGGGAATCGTTGTTGATTAAGTCAGCCGATATTGTAGCCAATTTGAATGAAATGCTGGATGACTATGGAAGATACGGGGAAGTGATTTTCGAGCGCTTCAATGGACCCAGGGATAAGGTTATAGGGTATAAATTAAAATCTATTGAGGTTATAACTTCCAGATACCCGGGTAACCCGTTAAAAGAAGATCTTCTGGATACCTCGGAGAGAATAAAAGAAATTGTTTGAGATTGGTTGATAGATATTGTTTTAGCTGGACTGAGCAAGATGATTTTTGTTACGTAGCATGTTACGTAACAAAAATTTTAAGGTTATTTATTTTAAATTAATTTTATAATTGCTTTAAATAAGCCTATTTTTCAAATTCTTTGCTATACGCTAAAGATTTTTGGCTTTGTAAATTTTGCAAAGGATTGGTTCTGGAGTGGGGTTCTCGGTGAGGCTATTGATAAGGATATTGGTAATATTTGTCAGATGACTGAAAGCAAAGAGCGGTAATATCCGCCTTTCGCTTGTTTTGGTCATAAGGATGATATCTCCAGGTTTATTGGGATTCGGCAGTGGAGGAGGGTTGGTTTTGGGAGTTTAAAATTTTAGTTAGAGCTATGGGGGGTAACAGGGTGGTTAAAATAACCATCATTACTATTATAGAAAATATTTCGTTAGAGATTACTCCCAGACTCATTCCAATGGAAGCAAAAATCAAACCTACTTCTCCTCGAGGAACCATTCCCAAGCCAATTAGCCATTTGTTAGTGCCTGCCCCGGCAACCGCCCCGGCTAGCATTTTACTGATAATGGCCACTATAGTTAGAATTAATCCGAAAATTAGAGTTTTAACGTCGAATAATAAATCTAGTTGAACCGCCATTCCTGTCATTACAAAAAATATCGGCACCAATAATTCTCCGATTGGTTCAATTAATTCTTCTATGTGCCTTTTAGCGTGTTTATTCATTGCTTTGGTTAAGGACTGTTTGAGACCGGGTTCGCAATCTTTGACTTTCTCTTTAACATCATCCACAATTTTAGGATCTTTAAAATAACGGAAATGGACGGCGTCTAGTATTAATCCGGCGGCAAAAGCTCCCACAATAGGTTCTAACCCAATCAATTTGGCTAGATAGGCAAAAACTAGACAAAAAGAAATTGCTATGGAAAATTTCATTTTTACTCCGGTGTTGATTATGGAGAAGAATTTGCTTATGTAGGGAGCTGCAACATTGCCGATGACAATGGATCCCACCAAAAACATCACCGCTTTAGCTACTATCCAGCTAATCATTCCTATACTGGCTGCCCCGGCAACCACAATATTAGAGACTACAGCTAATATAATTAACCCCAAAATATCATCTATCACAGCTGCCCCTAAAACTATTTGAGCTTCCTTTAATTTTAGCTTGCCTAAATCCTTAAAGACCCGGGCGGTGATTCCTACCGAGGTAGCAGTCAAGGTGGCTCCGAGAAAAATGTAGGCATTTGGGTCAAGCCCCGGAAGCATTAAAGGTCCGATAAAGTAGGTTCCGGCCAAGAAAGGAGCAACCACCCCGATAATTGCTACTAGAAAAGATTTTATACCGACTCTTTTCATTTCATTTATGTTTGATTCTAGCCCGATCTGGAATAACAGTATTACAACTCCCAGTTGCGATAAAAAATTGATGATAGAATTATCCTTAATAGGCTCGAAAATATTTAATCCTATTAGGGTTAGATTTCCTAGGATTATACCCATTGTTAGTTCTCCCAAAACTGAAGGCTGTCCCAATTTTTCCACTAATCCGGAAATTTTGGCCGTGATTAGAAGCAGGGCTATCCAAAAGAAAATTATAGCTATGTTTTCTCCATGCCCGGATTCGTGACCGTCCATAGCAAGAACTCCGGGGGCAGCCGCTATTGCCGCCAAAAGAAAAAAGAAAAATAATTTGTGTTTATAAAAACGGACATTTTTTATTTCTCCCCTAGATGTATTAATTAATTTTCGAAAATATTTCATGCAAAAAATACATTCCTGAGCGACAATTTAGAGAGGTTGCCCAAGAATTCATTGTTTAAAAATTAAAAACCCGCTTTAAAAATAAAGCAAGGCTTGTGATATTTAAATTTTAAAATGCAAACTTCGTTTTTTTATTTCTTTATCTTAGTTCAGAGTTTTTAAATAAAATTTGCGATCACAAGTATAAATATACCAACCTTTTTTTTCTTGTCAAGCCGGAGTGATTATTGCTGATTATTCTCAGGGAAATGGGCGAGTTTGGGTTTTGTAAATTTTATTATTTTTACATTTTATTATTTGAAAATAAATGTTAAGATGCAAAAAAGAGTTAAGGAAAATCCAGAACATTATCTTGATTATCAACTTAGTTTAGCTAATTTTTAAGTATATTTATGAATGCATTTAAAATTTTAATGCTGGTAATTTCGGCCATTTTTTTTGTGGTGGCTGGAAGTATATTTATTTTAGGTAAGGGAGTGGATAAAACCTTGTTGCAAACTTCTTTTTATGAGGAGGTGATCGAAGAATTGAATGTCTCTTCTGTGGTGAAGAAGGGGATCTTAAGCGGAATTCGTCAGCAAATAACTAAGATGGAAGATTCAAGCGGATTCTCAATGAATCAAACTCCCGAGCAACGAGAAATGGAAGAACAAGAAAAAGAAATGCTTCTTGCGGTGGAATCGGCCACTTCCCAAGCTTTCAGTGAAGAATGGATAGAAAAAACTAGCATTACAGTGATTGATGACGTTCTAACTTATTTAAAAGGGGAGCAAGATGAATTGAATGCGGTAGTCAATTTAAAGGAGAGGAAAGAAGTTGTCAGAAAAGAGTTGAAGAAGCACATTGATGGAAGTATAGAAATACCAAAGGAATTGGAGGATCAGTTAACTCCGATGATGAAAAATCAATTAGAAGCTGAAAAAAATTCGGCAACAGAAAGAATTCTTAGTAATTTTCCAGAGAAAATAGTCCTAGCGAACTCCTTGGAAAATCATCCAGAGTCTAGAGAAATAAAAAATTATGTGAATATGTTTCAATCAGGGTACAAATATTTTGATGCGGCTTCATATGCAATTTTATTTATTCTTGCAATTTTAATGATTTTATTGGCCGGAGTTAGCGGAGGATTGAAGTGGATTGGAGTGGGAATGTTTGCTTCCGGAGCCTTAACAACAATATTATTATTAGGAGTTGATCAGCTGCTTCCTTTTTTGATAAAAGGAGTAAATGAAAATCTCCCTTGGGAGAGGTTGAGTGTGGTAACTGATTTGTTTGTTGATAAGATTTATATCTTTGCTTTAATTTATGCTGGCGTTGGATTAATAGTCCTATTGCTAAGAAAGATTTTAGGGAAGGTGTGGCCTAATTTGCAATCAGGAAGTAGCACCGCTGGGAAATAGGTGGATTTCTTTTGGTTTCATTTTGGTTGCAAGTAGCAGGTTTTAGTTTACAGGAGGTATTTTAATGGAAGATTGATAAAATGCCTAGCTTATTCTAAGGAGAATAAAAAATGAATTTTTTGGTTTTCGCTTGAAGGGTTGATAATTTTTGAAGGTGTGTTATATTTTATCGGCGCGTACGAGGGGCATGTTGAAAGATTGAAAAGTAATCAAAGTTTTCTAGTCTTCTAAGTCGGGAGGTGCTTGTGTAGAATTTGAAAATACGAGAGCGGGTTAAGACGAGCTCGATTTAAAGATTTTGCCGGAGGAACTTGATTATGCCGTCTTTCTTTTTTGTGTCTATCTGTTGCTATCAGTGGTGTTGTAGGCGTTTATTACAGCAAAGTTCTTTGAAGACTTCAGGAGGTTGCCATGCAAGAGAGTTTTAATAACAGGAAGGAGAATGAAAAAATTGAACCAGAGGGAATATATTTTATTTTTACAAGTAAACTACTATTCTTTCTTATTGCTTTAATTGTCCTTATTGTTACGCTTTATTTTGTTTTTGACTGGCTTTGGCTTGAGGCTGCATTGAAGACAATCGCAGTTTTAAATATTCTTTGTGCTGCGATTTGCTTCTTTTTCTTCGTGGAGGTGACGAAGAAATTAACGAATGATATACAATAATCTACAAAAGGTCTGTTTTTAACAGACCTTTTTTGAAATATTTTTTGGTTTGGCGAGTAGAGGATAAATAAGTGAAATGTTATTAAATTTTTTAAATGGCTCAAATTTCATTGGATTTACATCTTATATATAACAAAAGCAGGAATATTGATGATGCTTTGTGGGGAGTTATTCGCGAAGCGCGGGAGAAGAATATTGACGAGGTGGAAATTATTTACGGTAAAGGAAGCGGCCAACTTAAGAAGCGAGTGTTGAAGTTTTTGGATCGGCAAGAAGTTAAGCGAACATATAGAAGAATCAAGAAAGATCCAAATAATTCCGGAAGAGTTTTTGTTTACTTTTATTAAGGACTTCATTGGTTGATTTTATTCTTAGTAGACCTTATCGTTTTTATTTCCGTGATAATTTTTTGCGGTTTTTTAGAAAGATGAAACGGAAAATAAGAATGATTTGACAATAATTTTAAAACTGCAATAATATTCATATATTCACGCTTTAGCTTTTAAAAAACAGCTGAAGCGTTTTTGATTTTTTCTTTGAAAATCCAATGTTTTACTGTTTTTCTATTTAAGGGGGTCTTTTTATGAGCGGCTTATTTGGTATAAATGCAAGAATGGAAATAGCCAAAGGGGAGGTGAATCCCGCAAACGATCTATACTGGGGAACTTTTTACCAACAGCATTTGGGAGAAATGTATTGTGGAATAGCAATTTTTGACCAAGAACAGCGCTTAAAAACGATAAATAAAGATGGCCGGTTCGGCGACGCTTTCCGGAGTGAAAAAAGTCTCTGGGAAACAAAATTAACAACCGCGCTTGGGTACTGCGGAGTTCAAGAGGCGCCTTTTTCCGCCGAGTCTATTTCGGGGAAATTTAGTCTTTGCTTTACAGGCAATATTACAAACAAAGATCAGCTCAAGAATTACTTTCTCAAGCAGGGAAATATATTTACAAGAGAGGGAGACGAAATTGAGTTACTATCCAAAATCATCGCAACGGAGTTAGATGTTGTCGAAGGTTTAAAAGCTGTGGCTCGATATGTAAAAGGGGCTTGTTCTATATTAGTGGCCACTGAAGACTCTTTATACGCGTATTCGGATAGCCACTGGCCCTTAGTAGTAGGAAAAAAGAACGGAGAAATAGTTGTTGCCACGAGCTCCTGCGGATTTGGAAATCTGGGATTTGAATTAATTGAGGATCTTGAAAATAGGATAATCCAAATCCAAGAGGGAGAAGTGAAACGCCAGTGTGAGACTATTTTTTCCAGGCCTTGCTCCTTTATGTGGGTCTACACCGGATTCCCGACTGATATTATGTATGGACTAACTGCCTCTGAAGTTCGGAAAAAATTAGGCTCTTTGTTGGCTAAAAAAGATATAGCCAAAGGTTTTTTTCCCGATATTGTTGCCCCGGTGGCTGATTCGGGAATATTTCATGCTATTGGATATCACCAGGAATGGCTGCGTCAAATAAATCTTGGTTTGATAGATAGAGTCCCATTCTATGACAAGATTCTATTAAAATACCCCTTTGCGGGAAGAAGTTTCACTCCGCCTAACCAGGAAATAAGAGAAATGATAGCAAATGTCAAGCAAATTGCTAGTGGAGAAAGTTTTGCGGGTAAAAAAGTAGTTCTTGTGGATGACTCTATCGTGAGAGGCACCCAAATGAGAACAAACTTGGTTCCCAAAGTAAAAACTCTTCACCCAAAAGAAATTCATATCCGCATTGGCAATCCGGAACTCTTAGCTGATTGTCCTTGGGGTAAAACTATTAAAAAAGGAGAATGTTTAGCTTTATCTGTTCCCGAAGTTGAAGAAAGGAGGAAGCTCTTGGGAGTGGATTCGCTGGTCTACAACAGCAAAAAGGAGTTGGACGAGATCTTTGAACAATTGCTGCCGGGAGTTCGTCTCTGTATGGATTGCAGCAAAAATGGAAATTAATTCCGCCCGGAAACCCTCTCTTGAAATTAAAGAGAGGGTTTTTTGTGGTTGAATTCGAGTATTGAGTATAAAGAGCTATTTTTTAAAATACTAGTCTTCGTCGCTGATTTTTTAGCGTATTCCTTGAAAAATAAATATGCTCTTTGGACAACAGGGGGGGGATGAGTAATCAAAAGCTTAACCGGGAGGAGAAAATTTTTAGCAATGACTTTGATGACGAGAAAGCCTCGAAAAAAAACAATTTTTCCGAGATCTAATTTTTAAAAATATGAGACTCGATATTTATTCAAGTGTGGCTCTTAAGGAGCGGCGGCGCGTTTAGTTTAGCGGAGTCATTATGGGGTATCTTAATTTTTTGGGGTTTTGTTGACAATAAAGTGCCGGAAAATATCGTACTAGGTAATGTGATGGGGATGGGAAATACATTAAAGCTTACCCAAAAGAGATATAAAAGATTTTTTTGAGATAGAGGAGAGGTTTTTGAGATAGGTATCGGATTGAAGAAGGTGATGAGTAATTTCGATTTTTATTATAATCTGCAATCCAAAGCTTGACTTAGAAGACAAAATAGAACTCATCATTTATATTTATGCCGGAGTAAATAACAAGGAGTTAAAAATGACAAATAAGGAATTAGAGAAGGTTAGTATGCATGATCCTTTAACAGGCTTTTATACCCGATCATTTTTTGAGCAGAAAATGTCTGAATTCAAGAAAGACGGCAGTGTTCCCTTTGGGGTGATTGCTTGCGACGTGGATGGCCTAAAAGAAGTAAATGATAAATTCGGGCATTCTGCCGGGGATGAGTTATTGAAGCGGGCGTCTCGGGTGCTATCCAGATCTTTTCGGAAATCCGATTTTATTTTTCGAGTGGGTGGAGATGAGTTTGTGGTTTTGATTCCTCGGTGTTCGGAGAGAATTATTAAGGGCATCGCAAGTCGCATTAGAAAAAATGTGGAATTAGTAAACAGGGAAAAGGGGGGTGAGTTTGATTTGAGTTTGTCAATTGGATGGGTGGTGAAGCAAGAGGAGCCTCTTGATTTGGGGGAGGAGGAAAAGACTGCTGAGAAAAATATATACAAGGAGAAGTTGTTGAAAATTAAAAGCGCTCGCAGCCAATCCTTTAATATGCTGGTTGAGGTGCTCAAAGAAAGAGATTACTTGACTGCCGGTCACATCAAGAGAGTTAGAGAGTGGTGCATTGAGATGGCCAACCATTTGGGTTTGCCTGATGGTCAAAAAAATGATTTAGCGCTATTTGCTCATTTTCACGACGTTGGAAAAGTCGAGGTTCCGGACAGAATTCTACTTAAGGAAGATGATTTTAATCCGGAAGAATTTGAACAAATGAAAAAACATTGCGAGTCAGGCTATCGAATAGCCAAGGCTTCTGATGGTATGGAGAGTATTGCTGATTTTATTTTAAAACACCACGAGTGGTGGAATGGGGAGGGCTATCCATTGGGACTAAAAGGGAAAGAAATCCCTTTGGAGTGTCGGATCTTGCATATTGTGGATGCATATGATGCCATGACTAGTGATCGGGCTTATCAAAAAGCTCGAAGTAAAGAATACGCTATTAAAGAGCTTAAAAGGGGGAAGGGAGGCCAGTTTGATCCTTATTTGGTGGACGAATTTCTGAAGATCTTAAATTTAAATAAAGATAAATAATTTAAAAATATTAACAAAGGAATAGTAAAAATCACTTCTTTTAAAAATTCTGTTAATAATTTCTAGGTTTTTTAAAATTTGCATTAATTTGAAAATAATTTTAAAATATAAAAATAACTTGAAAAAATAGAAAAGTAATTTTGTAGTAAAAATAAGCCGTTTTTAATTAAATAATCATTAAAAATAAATTATGGCAAATAATTTCAAGAAAACCTTTTTGACAGGTCTGGGTTTGATTTCTTTAAGTAAAAAGAAATTGGAAGAATCTGTTAAGGAAACTGCTAATAAACATGGAATCTCTCAAAGAGAGGCCGAGAAATTAGCTCGCGATCTTTGGCGGAATGTTGAGAATAAAAGGGAAGATCTGGAAGAAGATTATGAGAAGGTTTATGCTAAAACTTTAAAGAAAATGAATATTCCCACTCGGGAAGAGTTTGAAGAGTTGAAGCAAAAGGTAGATGACTTGGAAAAATCCTCCAAAAGCGCTTCCTTTAAAGAGAAAAATTTCAAAGCTGAGTCAGGCAACAAAGAATAACTTTCGTAAAAAGTTTTTTATGTGGAATTTCAATCGTAAATATCGGGGACTAAAAAGATCCAAAGAGATTGTATTGGTGTTAGCTAAATTCGGCTATGGGTATATTTTCAATGCCAAATTGGTTAAAAAAACCTTCGGAATCAGTGAGAAAAATATCAAAAACCAAGAAAATACGGGGAGGAACTTGAAAATGAGCGGTCCGGAAAGACTCCGGGCGGCTTTTGAAGAGCTCGGGCCGACTTTTATTAAATTGGGTCAAATTTTAAGCACTCGTCCCGA
This sequence comes from Candidatus Moraniibacteriota bacterium, assembly GCA_046497225.1. Lineage (GTDB taxonomy): Bacteria > Patescibacteriota > Minisyncoccia > Moranbacterales > DUUL01 > JAXHLG01. The sequence goes on from JAWOGA010000085.1 coordinate 13,031, forward strand.
TTTACTTCCCGCCGAATATACGGATGAGCTATCCAATCTTCAGGATGACGTTTCTTCTTTTTCTTTTGATAAAATTAAGGAGCAAATTCAAAAGGAATTCGGCAGAGATGTGGTGGAGGTTTTTGCGGATTTTGATAGAAAACCGATTGCGGCAGCCTCCTTAAGTCAAGTTCATCAAGCTAAACTTGCGGATGGAACAGAGGTGGCCGTTAAAGTTCAGCGTCCCGGCATTAGGGCTAACATAGAAACAGACATTTCTATATTAAATAGGTTGGCTCAATTCATAGAAAAAAGAATGAAGTGGAATAAAGTGTATCAGCCTACGGAGTTGGTCAGGGAATTTGCTCAAATCATTCGTCAGGAATTGGATTTTTTTAGAGAAGCTCGTAATATTGAAGGATTTCACAAGAATTTCTCTCAAGATAAAGATATTGTAATACCAAAAGTTTATTGGGATTTCACGACAGAGAAAATTTTAACTATGGAACTAATAGGGGGTGTTAAAATTAATAAAGCGATTAAAGCGGGGAGAAAGGATTATGATAAGAAAAAAATTGCCTCCAAGATAACAAACTCTTTTTTAAAGCAGGTGTTTCAAGACGGGTATTTTCACGGAGACCCTCATCCCGGAAATATTTTTGTTTTAGATAACAGCAGGGTGGCTTTTTTGGATTTTGGGATTGTGGGGCATTTGGAAAGTGAAACTAAAAATCAGTTGGCGGATATGCTAATAGCTATAAGCCGTCAAGATGTTGATAAAATTATTAGAATTTGGAAGGAGATGGAGATAATGGACCCTTTGAAAGAATCGCCTTCTTTGCGTCAAGAAGTTAAGAGTTTTTTGGATAAATATTACGGGTTGGACTCCAAAAATATCCGCCTGGGAAGACTTTTGGAGGAGATGATTGATATAATGTCTCGATATGAAATAAGATCGCCCTCTAGTTTTGCTCTTTTAACTAAGGCCTTAATAAATGTAGAAGGTATTTGCAGACAGCTTAATCCTAATTTCAATATGGTTTCTTATACAGAACCTTATGCCAAGGAATTAATTAAAAAAAGATATTCCTTGAAAGAGCTTTTCAAAAAGGGTTCTACTTTGGGTAGAGAGACTTTAGATGTTTTAGAAAAAACTCCTCAAGAGCTTTATTCTCTTTCCAGAGGACTCAGAGAAGGAAAGTTGAGTATTGGTTTTAAACATCAAAATTTAGAGGATTTAACCACTGTAATCGATAGAGCTAGCAATAGAATCGCCTTTGGGTTGATTATAGCAGCGCTGATAGTGGGTTCTTCTTTTGTTATGACATTGGAAAAAGAGCCTTTTGTGTTTGGCTATCCGATTCTGGGGTTATTTGGTTTTATGGCTGCCGCTTTTTTGGGACTTGGATTGATTATTTCTATAATAATTCGCCGGGGTAAATTATAGAGGGGTTGACTTGGTTCTTGTTGAAATTTAAATTTCTTTTAGTGTGTATTCCCTTTTTCCCAATCTCATTATTTCCGCATGTTTTAGCTGGGGGTCTCCGTTGTGGTTCTTAAAGGAAGGTTCTTGCTGAAGGACTAAATCATAGGAGGCTTGATCTATGGCCACAGGATCTTCGGAGGCTAAAACGCCAATATCAGGGGTTAATGTAGGCATTTTTGCTGCGTGGCAATCACACTCTTCAGTGATATTGACTAAAAAATTTATGTAAAAAGCTTGTTTATTTTTAATTCCGCCCAAGGCGTACTCGCTCATTCTTTCTTGAACGGTCTCAGAACTGGAACTTTTTAAGGGTATGTTTACTGCTTTTTCCGGGCAAACAGCCACGCATTTAACACAACTAATGCATTTATCTTGGTCAATTACGGCCTTATTGTTCTCACTTAAATAGATGGCTCCGACTGGACAATTTTTAATACAGGTTTTACAGCCTGTGCATTTTTCTTGGTTAATTTGATGTTTAACGGAGGCATGTTGGGCTAGTTTTCCGGGCCTGGCTGCTAGTCCCATACCGAGATTTTTAAGGGCTCCACCAAATTTAGTTAAAATATGACCCTTGAAGTGGGAAACAACCAAAAGGGAATTATATCGATCTAGTCCCTTCCCCACGTAACATTCATTGAAATGCTTGCCTTTAATCCTAATGGTTTTATTTTCTTCTCCCATTTTGCCATCCAAAATGTCGATAGGGGAGAATCCGAACCCGTGTTTTTTGGCCAATTGCTTGTGCGTGGAGGCCCTGATCCTGGGACCCTTGTAGAGGGTGTTGGTTTCAATTAAGGTGGGATTTTTGATATTTTGAGCTATTTCTTTCACATATTTAGGCGGTAAATAAGTTTCATTTCCTTTTTCTCCAAAATGAACTTTTATTCCGATTGGTGTTTCCATTTTAGGTAAAATTTTTTTTATCTCACTTGTTCGATTTAGAGATAAAAAATAAACTTGGGACTTGCTCATGGTTTTTATTGGTTAATTTTTAATTAATTTTATTTTGAATCATCTATTATTGCTAATACAAAACATTAGCAATGATTATTTTTCTTGAATTAGAAAAATCTCTTGACAAATTTAAATAAAAATAAGAAAATGTAAAGTGCTTAACATTAAGCGGGATTCGTATAGTGGCTATTACCCCAGCCTTCCAAGCTGGTGACGCCGGTTCGATTCCGGTATCCCGCTCACTTTTTGCTTTGCTTTGTTTTAAGGTGACAAATGCGGGCATTTGTAATTCTAAGCCTCTGATTTAATGAAACTTTTGATTAAAGCCAACCAAAGGGATATTAGCTTAGAATTAATAGGAGAGAGCGGGGATGTGGAGAGAAGTTCGAAATGGATAGATAATAACGGACTATCAAAAACTTTGCTCAAAGAACTTGACAAAGTTTTAAAAGATAGTAAAATGAATGTAAAAGATTTAACTAAAGTCGAATTTGAAACTACTGAAACCGGATTCAGCACAAGTAGGATTATTGAAACCGTAGCCGGAACGGTTAGTTTTTGTTTAAATAAGAGTGTAAAAACTTGATTTTTTTATTTTGTGTAAATTTACAAGCTCTTGAAATTAATCCTATCTAAGTGTTTCAGTTTATTTTTTCGGTTTTAATATTTGCCAATTTGTTTTCATGTCAGAGCGGGTTTTTAGGTTGTATTTAAATAAGCGGGATTTAAAAATATGCTTTTTTGTTTTACGGTAAGCAGGTGATAATTATATTTTAAAAGAGATGATCAAGAAATTGATTGTCTTTTGTGGTAATATATATATTTTAGAAAATTAAGAAAAATATATGACGGAATTAAAAAAGATATCTGTAAAAAACAATTTTGGAAAAAATTCCAGTTTGTCTAAAAGAAAGTTTTTTAGGAAGCACTCTATGGTATCCCTTCCTAATTTAATAGAACCGCAAAAAGCTTCTTATAATTGGTTTTTGGAGAGCGGATTAAAAGAAGTTTTAAATGAAGTATCTCCTATTACCGATTTTGCAGGTAAGGAAATGGAGTTAACTCTTGGCGACTATTATATAGACGAACCTAAATATGACGAATTTACCGCAAAAGACAAAAACATTTCTTACGATGCTCCACTGAGAGTGAAAGCTTCCTTGTTAATTAAGAAAACAGGCGAGGTAAGAGAACAAGAAATCTTCTTAACGGATTTTCCGTTGATGACCGATAGAGGTACATTTATTATTAATGGTGTGGAAAGAGTCGTTGTTTCTCAGATTATAAGGAGTCCCGGAGCTTTCTTTACAATGAACTATCAAAAAGGGAAAAAATTGTTTGGCGCTAAAATTATTCCCAATAGAGGAGCCTGGCTTGAATTTGAAACTGATTATGATGGAGCTTTGTGGGTAAAAATAGACCGAAGAAGAAAGCTTCCTGTTACTTCTTTATTGAGAGTTTTTGGGTTTAAGTCCAAGGAGGAGATGA
>JAWOGA010000019.1:0-5356 GCA_046497225.1 Candidatus Moraniibacteriota bacterium
ATTTTTAATAAATTTATTTCATTTTATCATATCCAACCCCAAAAATCAATCAAAAATTCATATAAATCAGCATCAGCTAAAATCCAGTCCACCCAAACCCACACCCCAATCATCTGTTTGCATGTATGCAAACATGCAAACAAAGTATTTTGAATGCTAGAAGGAAGAATAACGGATAAAAAAAGGATATCTGCTATGATCTTCGGAATCCATGGACCGGGCTAGATCGTAAAATCAGAGATAACGCACCAATGGAACCCCGCTCCAGCTCAACTAAACGAAGAGCAATAAAAATGGTTGCAGGAGGTTTCCTGCAGCCTAAGTGTCCCGGCTCTTTTTTGTGAAATTTCATTTAAAAAAATTTGGATTTTAATTAAATTTTTTGTTTATTCGCTTGTAAACAAATTGAGATATCGTTTATACCAAAATGTGCGGGCATATTCTTCTCCTTTGTTGCGTTGCTCTAAAATGCCGGTATCCACCAGCGCATTCACCAAGCTATTGGCGCTTTGGCGAGTCTGGCCTGTCCACTCCTGCACTTTTCGTACATTCACGATTGGAAGTTTATATAATTCCTTGAGAACTTTATTAGCAACTTCCGCCCTGCGTCCAAGTTTTTGCACCTTAGCTATATCCTTTTCACGCAAGGATTCAATGTTGCGAGCGGTATCTATTGCTCTTTCGGCAACAGCCGCAACACCTTCAAAGAAAAAGTCGAGCCATGGCATTATTTCACTTTTGTTGTGATATGCATGAAGTGCATCAAAGTAAGTTTCTCGATGACGCATAAAATATTCCGAAAGATATAGCACCGGTTTTTCAAGAATTCCTTGATGGCACAGATAAAAAGTGATCAGCAACCGCCCGGTTCGGCCGTTTCCATCAAGAAAAGGGTGCAGCGTTTCAAACTGAGCGTGCGCCAGTCCTGTTTTTACAAGCGGAGGCATCGTATCTTCTTCATGTAAAAATTTTTCAAGATCACCGAGTCCGCGTTTCATTTCTTCGACAGGAGGCGGAACATAGCGAGCATTTTTGAAAGAAGTTCCGCCTATCCAATTCTGGCTTTTTCTAAATTCTCCGGGCGTCTTCCCCGGCGCGTCTCCAGTTCCCTCAAGAAGTGTACGGTGAACTTCTCTAATTAACCTTAAAGACAATGGAAAATCATCAAGCCGTTGCAAACCGTAATTCATAGCTTTAATGTAGTGAATAATTCTGTCCACATCCTCGGGTATTTCTTTAGATAATTCAACCTCGGCATCAAGCGAGTCCACCATTGTTGCGCGAGTGCCTTCAATTTCACTTGAAAGAGCGGCTTCCTTCCTGATATACATGAAAATAAAAAAATCAAGATCGGGGAGAAGTTGTGTAATACCATCAAGTTTTCCCAATAACAAATTTGCGCGAGCATGAATCTTCTCGCTTTCTGTAGGCAAATTTACACGCTTCTCGGGAGGGAAGGTGTTCGGCACCAACGCCTTAAAGCCTTGCGGCTGCTGAACAAATTTTCCGATCTCCATAACTTTTACATCTTACAGAATAATGTAAAAGAAAATTAACATTTCTTTTACATCTTGTCAATGGTTGTAAAACTTTTGTTTATTTACTATTTTACTAAAATTTCCCTTTAATAATCTCTCAAAATCTTTTCTATCTGATAAATATCGCTTCAAAATATCTTTAATTATTGCTATCCCCTTATTTCAATTTTAATTATAATATATAAACCCCAAAAATCAATCAAAAATTCATACAAAAGGGGTATCCTTTCACTACCATATAACGTAATATGGTAGTATTGATATATTTAGCACAGAAAAAATCAACAAAAAAAGGCTGTAGGCTGTAGGAGGTTTCCCGTAGCCTTCTTAAAATCAAAAGCAAAATTAAAAGGCTTGATCTGATTCAGACCAAGCCTTTTTTCTTTTTTGGGGAGTGTCTAGTCAATTCTAATTATATTCGCTCCCCGGCGGTGAGTAACCACAACCTGTTCTCCCGCGTGTTCCCACTCGGGAAAATAAATAAATCCTATCAAAAAATAATCATGTTTACCGCAAAACTTTTTTGCGGCTTTATGAGCTTTGACAGGCGCGCTTCTCTTGGAAATTTTCAAGAGAAATTCTTCAATTTCAACAACGCTTTTGACTTTATGAGCTATAATTTTAACCCCCTTTTTTCCTGTATCGTCAGCAAGGTTATAGCTAACCTCAACGATATATTCCGGGATTCCTTGAACAAGGATTTTTTTCCAAATCTGTATACCACTGTCAACTTCTCGATAAGAACCGGGGTTTGTTGCCGACTCGCTACAAACGATAGGATCCACCTCTACAAAGAACTCATTAGAATAAACCAGCCACACCTTCCTGCCATTGTCTCGGCAGAAAGACTGAGAGTGATAATTCTCAACATAGGGTTTTTGACTGAGTAAATTTTCATCCACCTTCTTCACCCCGACTTCAACATGTTCCAAATTAGTCATGCGAAAAAAATTCTTAGCAATTTTTTCTGCCGCAGGAAACTGTCGAAAAAATTTCTGCTTGCTCATAAGAACCTCCATGAGCTTTAAGGGCACCGCCCTATTTTAAAGAAACAAGCAAATCACCATAATTTACTTGCCATTTGGATCAATCCTTTTTGCTGACTTAAATGGCAAGTGAATTTTGAAAATCAAAAAACAAATAAATCCATAAATGCTCTATTTTCAATTGAAATAGTTTTAAATACTGGCACATATTATCAAATTTGTCAATGGTAGCGGGTCGTGCCCAAATAGAAGATACAATACATTTTAGGATTTTTGGGAAATATATATTTTTTGCATTGCCCTTTTTAGGTGATGCGGATCATTCAGCAGGCTTGGTTTAAATAGGGGTTGCTAGCAATAAAGTTTCTTTTAAATTTAATTTAATCCAAAACTTTCCCTTATTTTACCATCTGTGCTCTAAAAATCCAACAAAAAGAACCGATCCGGGCGGATCGGTTCGGTGGGATAAAATCTTTCAGATGCGGGTTGATATAAAAAATCAGAAATCAACTTGCTCGGCAAGACTTGCCGGGCATCGCTAAGCGCAAGGCAGATTTGCCGCAATTTCCGTTTGTTGAGACTTGCCTGTCTCAGTTGGTTTAGCTCTCGAGGCGAACGTCTAATTCTATAGTTTGCGGCCTATCGCCCAGCTCCTCTTCCTCGCCGACAAAAATTCCCATATTGGCGGAATAGGTTTTTCCGTCCATTTCAAAATCATACCAGTACCTATAGGAGTTTGAATCTACGTCGGTGGAAGTGATTTCGCCGCCTTCTTCCAAAATCCCTTCTCTGATTTGTCCGGCTTGTTCCATGTCAATCACTTCCGGAACGATATAGTCGTAATCGGCTAAAAATTCAAATTTGGGGTCAGCGGGTTCGGCGGTGGAGTCGGTATCGGTCAACTTCACTTCCTCAAACACGCTTGTTAAAATTCTTTTCGTGATTTCGTGGATCTTTTCATTCGGTCCGGCAATGGCGGGCACCTCTTTTGCTTCAAGGTAAGGATTGACTTTATCAGTCTCCTCTTCCTCTTCTTCGGCCTCTTCTTCCTCCTTTGTATCTGAAACTTCTTCTTCGGCCGGAGTTGTATTTTCTTCTTCAGAGATGTTCAAATCTTGAGCCATCCTCTCTTGTTCTTGGTCTTGGCTTTGGTCTTGTTGGGAGTAAAGATACCAGCCTCCCGCTATTAGAATGACTATAGCCAGGACGGTGATAATCGTCGTTGATTTTTTCATAATAAAAATTTAATGATTATCTTATTTATTAAATCGACCTTTGGCCCCACTCTAACGTTTTTTGTTTTAGATTTCAACCCTTTGTTGAAGAATCTCTTATTGAAGAACGAAGATCCGATCCATAAAAAAGCTGCGCTTGATTAAGTGTATCACGCTACCGCATGATACATTGAAAATTAAGCCCGAATTTATTTTATTTTAGCAAAAAGAAAAGCGTCTATATATTTATCTCCTTTTTTAGCTTCTTTTTTAAGATAACCTTCTTGGATAAAGCCGTTCTTTTCCAAAACTTTTTTGGAACCTTCGTTAAAAGAATAAACTTTTGCGTAAATTCTTTTTAGATTCAAATCCTTGAAGCCAAAATTGACGATTTCCTCAACCGCTTTTGACATTACACCGCCTCCCCAATGCTTCCTTGCCAGCCAGTAGCCCAATTCTGCCTTATGGTCTTTTTCTGTATTTTCCAAACCAATGGCTCCAACAACTTCTCCTTCAATTTCAATTAAAAAATTTAATTTCTCCGGATTTTTCTTTCTCCAAAAAGCAGCGGTTTCATTAAGCCAAAATTCAGCGTCTTTTATTCCATAAGGATAAGGAATAGTAGATAAATTGTCTATTATCTTCTTGTCGTTTAAATTTTTTGCCAAATCGGGAGCATCTTCCATCTTTGGCGGTCTAAGGATAAATTTTTCAGCTTTAATAACTTTTCTTTTCATAGGCTTTCTTAAATCATTATTTCCCCTTTTTTACCACAAATTCCTTTTAAAATCAAAGTCAAAAAACAGATTTATTTTTTGTTGAATTTTTTTACCATTGATTTTGTATTTATTTGTAACAGGGATTTTAGAAGTAGCTCTTTCTTAATTTTTTCCAAAAGGGAGGTTGGTCATGGCGAAGAATCAGCCAAGCAAGGGTACCAGCAAAAAAGGCTCTTCTCGTCCAAGTCCGGGAGGCGGAACTTCTTTCCACTCTCCCAAATCAAAGTCATCATCTTCCAAACCTCTTTCGGGAAAAACCGGTAACCGTTCCGGTGGCTCCAAAAGAAGCAAGCCCTAAATTCTCAATAAAAAAGACAGAATGATAAGGGGAGAGTTAAAAATTCTTCCCTTTTTATTTTAAAACATAACTATATCTATTGCTTTTTTTAAAAATATCGGCTTTCATCCTTTCAATTTCGACAAGAGATGTTTCTTCCACGCTCTTTATTTCATCTTCCAGTCTAATTAATTGGTTGGAAGGATTTAGTAAATAAACAGCAAGCGAAGACAAATCATCTAAAGAATCTTTTTTCATAGTAAGAGCGCTTAGAAAATGGTCCTTTGTTTTTTGGAAGAAGCTTGGAGAGAATTTCACGCTTTCAAGCTCTTTGGTCATCATTTTTTTAATCTTGTGAATACTGGTTTTTTCGGAGGAAAAAGTTGCCTGGTATTCTCCTCGAAAAAGATCGTAAAGATACAGGAACTCCATATCATAAAACAAGTCCGAGGATTCAACAGCCGGCCTGATTTTTTGGTTTATCAAATTCCAAAGAAAGCTGTATTTTGCAAAATCCGATCCAAGGGTTTTGCTAGCCGGATAAACCAAGGCTAGATAACCT
>JAWOGA010000038.1:0-20084 GCA_046497225.1 Candidatus Moraniibacteriota bacterium
CAAAATGATCGTGACTATGTGGTAAAAGATGGAGAAATTGTCATTGTAGACGATTTTACCGGGAGGCTGATGCCGGGAAGAAGATATAGCGAGGGGCTTCATCAGGCCATTGAAGCCAAAGAAGGAGTCCAAGTGCAACGGGAGTCTAAAACTCTAGCCTCCATCACCTTTCAAAATTATTTCCGGATGTATGACAAGTTGGCCGGTATGACAGGAACTGCAATTACTTCTGCAGAAGAATTTAGTAAGGTTTATGAATTGGAAGTAGTTCAAATTCCGACTAATAAGCCTATGATCAGGGAAGATTTATCGGATATGATTTTCAAAACCGAAAGAGGAAAATTTAAAGCTATAGTAGAAAAAATCAAGGAGCTTCATAAACAAGGCCGGCCGGTCTTAGTGGGGACTGTGGCTATAGAAAAGTCGGAAGTTATTTCAAAAATGCTAGCCCAGGCAGGAGTTCCCCATGAAGTTTTGAATGCCAAAAATCATGAGAAAGAAGCTCAAATTATTGCTAATGCCGGAGAAAAAAAATCAGTAACGATCGCTACCAATATGGCAGGAAGAGGAACTGATATTAAGCTGGGAAAAGAAGTTAGAGATTTAGGAGGGTTGTTTATTATAGGGACGGAAAGGCATGAAGCGCGAAGAATTGACAATCAATTAAGGGGAAGAGCTGGTCGTCAAGGAGATCCCGGTTCCAGTCAGTTTTATGTTTCCCTGGAGGATGAGCTGCTAAGGCGGTTTGGTGGAGAAAAAATGTATAATATTATGAATAGACTGGGATTGCCTGAGGATCAACCGATTGAGAACAAGATGATTTCTCGCTCTATAGAGTCTGCTCAATCCAAGATAGAAGGGCATAACTTTGACATTAGAAAACATGTTTTGGAATATGATGATGTTGTTAACAAACAAAGAGAAGTTATTTACGGAAGAAGAAAGAAGATTTTAAAGAAAGACAATCTGGAAAATGAATTATTGGAAATAATTAAGGAGGAGGCAGAGGGGATTGTAATGGCTCACACTTCGGCGGAAATTGAAGATTACTGGAATACCGAAGAAATGAGCGAAGAGGCAAAGATATTAATTGGGGAGCAGCCGAACTTGCACAAAAAATTAATGGAAATAAAAAAATCCAAAGAGCTTTCTTCAAGTGAAGAAAAAAAGGGTCGAATGATAGATTTGTTGAGTGAAAATTTCAAAAGTTTTTATCAAAAGAAAAAACAAGATATAGGAGAAGAGTTATTTAAAAAAGTGGAAAAAGAGCTTTACTTAAACACAGTGGATAACTACTGGATGCAGCATTTAGAGCAATTGAGCTATTTAAGAGATTCAGTCAATTTAAAAAGTTATGGGCAGAGAGATCCTTTGATCGAATATAAAAAAGAAGCTTTCCAGCTTTTCCAGAATTTATTGGCCGGAATAAATAGAGATTTGCTAAAAGCGGTCTTTAGAGTTCAGCCTATGGTTCAATCTCAGCCGGAAGAAGAAGAAAATAAGTTTAGTGAAGAAAATCTTCATTATAGTGGGGGAGAGGCCGTCGAACAATTCAAGCGAATGGAAAACAGTCGAAGCTCAACGGGAGAAGAAGCTCCCCAGAAGCCTTTGGTTAAAGAGCAAAGAGTTGGCAGAAATGAACCATGTCCATGCGGATCAGGCAAGAAATATAAAAAATGTTGCGGGAAATAAAAATGCTTATTTTGATGCCATAAAAAGTTAAAATAAAAATGCGCGTAAATTTTAAAAAAATTCTTTATTCCTTAGTTTTTTTTCTAGCCTTTATAGTTTTTTATCAAGGAATTGTTTATGCTGGAAATAATACAGATAATCCGTTGGAAGTTGTTTTTTTAGATGTGGGACAAGGCGATGCTGTTTTGATAAATTATTTAAATGATAAACAAATATTAATTGATGCCGGTAAAAACGGAAAAGAGGTTGTAAGTGAGATTAAAAAACAAATGCCTCACAATGATGATAAAATAGAAATCATTATAGCAACACATCCGGATATGGATCATATTGGCGGAATGGATGAGGTTCTTAGTAATTATAAAACGGATTTATTCCTAGATAATGGATTTAAAGATGATGGAGAACAATTAAAGAAGGTTGAGCGAATTCTTAACCAAAAGCAAATCTCGCAATATTCAGTTTTTGAAGGCTCAACTATTGATTTGGGCAAGCATCTTTCTTTTAAAGCTTATAATCCGGACAATAAGCAATACAGCAAAAGTGATAAAAATGGTGATTCCGTAGTTTTAAGAATGGATTTCGGAAAAAATTCTTTCCTATTTACCGGAGATATAGGCAAAGAAACAGAGGGTGATATTCTGGACGATGAGGAAGATGTGGATGTAGATTGGCTCAAAGTTGCTCATCATGGATCCAAGAACTCATCTTCAAATGAATTCATAGAAGAAACATCCCCCGAATTCAGTATTATCTCCGTGGGAGCAAATAATACTTATGGCCATCCCCACCCGGAGGTGTTGCAAAAATTAAAAAACTCTTCTTCTAGAATTTTTAGCACTGCTAAAGAAGAAACAATCAAAGTCGCTTGCCCGGGGATAAAAAGGGATTGTTTTTTAGTTGATTAGCCTGTGAGGGAGTGATGTTGACTAATTCCAGTAAAAAACAAGAAATTTGATAAAATAAAAGTAATAAAATATAAAATATACAAAATTAATCGTTGCCTGATGATTTCTTTAAATTAAAATATAATTAAGATGAAACAGGAACACAAACAAGAAGAAGAGCATGATAAACATGCCGGCCATTCTACAACTGATTTCAAAAAAAGATTTTACGTATCTTTAGTTGTTACTGTCTTTGTTTTAATTCTTTCTCCTTTAATTCAGGAATTTCTTAATTTTAAATTTGAAATTCCGGGCGACAAGATTGTCCTTTTTCTTCTTTCTACTTTTGTCTTTTTTTACGGAGGCAAGCCCTTTCTTGTGGGCGCTTGGAGGGAAATAAAAAACAAAGCTATTGGAATGATGACTCTTATTAGTCTTGCGATTGTAGTGGCATATTTTTACAGTAGCGCGGTGGTTTTCGGTCTAGAGGGGAAGACTTTTTTCTGGGAGCTGGTGACGCTGATTGACATTATGCTTCTGGGCCATTGGATTGAGATGAGATCGGTGATGGGAGCATCAATGGCGCTGGAGAAGCTTTCATCTCTTCTTCCTAGCAAAGCTCATCTTAAAAAAAACAATGAAACTATTGATGTTGAAACAAGGGAACTCAAAGAGGGGGATGTAATTTTAATCAAGCCCGGTGAAAAAATACCGACGGACGGGATAGTTATTAGAGGAGAAAGCTTTGTGAATGAATCAATGCTCACAGGGGAAGCCAAGCCTGTTTCAAAATCGAAAGACAAAAAAATAATAGGGGGTTCGGTAAACGAAGATGGTTCGCTGGAAGTAAGAGTGAAAGGCGTAGGAGAAAAATCATATCTTTCCAAGGTGATCAACTTGGTAAAACAAGCTCAAGCATCACAATCAAAAACCCAGGCTTTAGCTGATAAAGCCGCTTTTTGGCTTACTGTGGTTGCAATTTCTGTTGGAGTGGTTACGTTTTTCAGCTGGTTTTTAATCAGTGGAAATTTAGCCTTTGCTATTGAAAGAATGGCTACTGTTCTAGTTATTACCTGTCCTCACGCGTTGGGCTTGGCTATTCCTTTGGTAGTAGCAATTTCTACGACCCTATTAGCTCAAAACGGACTGCTTATTAGAAATAGAACCGCTTTTGAGGATGCCAGGAAAATTACAACTATTGTTTTTGATAAAACAGGGACTCTTACAGAAGGAATATTTAGTGTGAAGAACGTTGTTTCTCTTGATGAAAATAAAGACAAAAACGAAATTTTGAAATTAATAGCCAGTCTGGAAGCAACTTCTGAACATCCTATAGCCAAAGCTATCACTAAGGAGGCAAAAGAAAGGGATATCACTTTTGTTTCGGTAAATAATTTCAAAGCTATAAAGGGAAAAGGAGTTGAAGGAATTATTGATGATAAGAAAATGTTGGCAGTAAGTCCGGGTTATCTCAAAGAAATAGGGCTTAAAGCTCCAAAGGAAGCGAGAGATTTCAGTGGAACAGTGATTTTTCTTTTGAGTAAAATCAAAAATAATTTTAGTGTGACTGGAACCATTAATCTTGCTGATACTGTTAGAAAGGATTCTCAAGAGGCAATAGATAATCTTAAGAAAGAAAAAATAAAACTTTGGATGATTACAGGGGATAACAAAAGAGTAGCTAAAGAAGTCGCCGATGAGTTAAAACTGGATGGATATTTTGCGGAAGTCTTACCTGAGCAGAAACAGGATAAAATAAGACAGCTTCAGGATAAGGGGGAATATGTAGCAATGGTGGGTGATGGAATTAACGACGCTCCCGCATTGGCTCAAGCGAATGTTGGGATTGCCATTGGAAACGGAACAGACGTTGCGGCTGAAACTGCGGATATAATTTTAGTAAATAGTAATCCAAAAGATATAGTTTCCCTTATTTTATTTGCAAAAGCAACTTATAAAAAGATGCTTCAAAACCTTGGCTGGGCGACAGGATACAACGTAATTGCCATCCCTCTGGCGGCAGGCGTATTGGTAAAAATGGGGATCCTGCTTTCACCGGCTGCGGGGGCTGTTTTAATGTCTCTTTCAACAGTGGTAGTAGCGGTGAACGCTAAACTTTTAAAAATAAAAAAATGATTATAAAATAATAGGTTGCACCACGATTGAATTTATTTTTATTTTATAGATAATATTTATTAGAATTTGCCGGGAATCTTGGGTAATTGACAATTTTTTTAATAGGACAAGGTATAATATAAAATATACGGCCTTTACTTTCTAAATTTATTTGTTATAATCCTAATTAGGTTTGATGACTCCCGCATGAGGAGTTTTCGTTTTAATATTTAAATAAGAATAAAATGAAGAATGAAAAACACTTCTCAAAAGAGAGGACATTGGTTTTAGTTAAGCCGGATGGAATTCAAAGATCTTTAGTGGGAGAGATTATTAAAAGGTATGAGAGAGTTGGTTTTAAACTCATTGCCATGAAAATGATCGTGCCAACTCCCGAGCACGTGGAAAAACATTATACTCTTGATCCGGAATGGAGAAAAGTCACCGGAGAAAAGACCATAAATAGTTACAAAAAGAAAGGACTTCAACCGCCATCAGAAGATCCGTTGGAAGTTTCCGGGAAAATCTTGGAAAATCTAAAAAAATATATGGCAAGCGGTCCGGTTGTTGCCATGGTTTGGCAGGGAGCTCATGTTGTTGAGATGATTAGGAAAATAACCGGCGGAACTGAGCCTTTGAGTTCAGATGTGGGCACTATCAGGGGAGATTTTGTCTTGGATTCTTATCAAATGTCGGATACCGATGATCGTTCAGTGAGAAATTTAGTCCATGCTTCCGGCTCAGTTGAAGAGGCTGAGAATGAAATTGCTCACTGGTTTAGCAAGGAAGACTTGGTTAATTATAATATCGTACAAGAAAAAATTATGTATGATGTTGATTTAGATGGAATTTTGGAATAAGCAGCCGGGACCAATAATCATTGTTTTTATTCTCAGTTTAAAGGTAAAAAATTAAGTAATTATGTTGACATTGGATTTAAATTGATATAAAATCTGCTTACTTTATATTTTTCTAGGAATATTAAAAGTTTAAAATTTTTATTTAAGGCGAATATTCTTATTTTAATTTCATAATCAGTAAAGATAAAGTTTAAAAAACAGAAAAATGAAATATTTAACTCAAGAGGGATTCAAGAAGATAAAGGACGAACTAAAGGAGAGAAAAAGTCTGAGAAGAGAAATTGCCCAAGCTATCAAAGAGGCTAAAGAGCAGGGGGACTTAAAAGAAAACGCTGAATACGCTGAAGCAAAAAGACAACAAAGGGAAAATGAATCCCGAATTATGTATTTGGAGAATGCCATGAGGACATATAAGGTAGTTGATCGCAAAGAAGGGGAGGGCGTGATAAGCATAGGCTCTAAGATAAAAGTAAAAAACGGCGGCAAGGAAATAAAATTTCACATCGTGGGATCCGGGGAAGCTGATCCCGGCCAAGGAAAAATTTCCAATGAATCTCCCATAGGCAAATCTTTTCTGGGTAAAAGAAGGGGCGATAAAGTTGAAGTGGTGCTGCCTAACGGAAAACAGATGAATTATGAGATCATTGAGCTGGAGTAGATTTGACAAATTTTTTATTTCTTGCATAATGAAAATAAGTGGGAAATTTATTGTGACATACTGATTTAATTCGCCCGGAGGGTTGGCATCCTCATCTAGATTGGGCATTTTAATTAAGGAGTTTCGGTTTAAAACCGGAAAAACCGGATGGAACCGCGGGGGACAAGACCTCGTTCCGGCAAGTCAAATTTTAGATTTGAGTTGCGGGAGCGAGGTTTTTTTGTGGAAATAATATTTTTTAATAATTAAATTAAGTAGTATGAGTAATAAAAAAGAAGATACGATGCAAAAAATCGTTTCTTTGTGCAAAAGGAGGGGTTTCATTTTTCCTTCCTCGGAAATTTATGGGGGTTTTGCCAATACCTACAGTTATGGTCCCTATGGAACTGAACTGAAAAATAATATTAAAAATTTGTGGTGGAAAAAGTTTGTTCATAACCGTGAAGATATGGTTGGCATTGATGGTCCCATTCTTTTGCATCCTAAGCTTTGGGAGGCTTCCGGTCACACTGCCGGATTCAACGATGCCATGGTAGATTGCAAAAATTGCAAAAAAAGATTTAGAGCAGATCATTTAGTGGAGGACGTAACCGGAGAGGATTTGGAAGGAGAGGTAGAAAAAATGAAAGAAGTTATTCAAAATAAAGACGTGAAATGCCCCGAATGCGATTCTTCTGATTGGACAGATGTGAGAAAATTCAATTTAATGTTTGAGACTGAAATGAACGGCTTTTCAGGTAGTGTTTATTTGAGACCGGAAACTGCTGGTGCAATTTTTGTAGAATTCAAAAATGTTTTAAATTCTTCTCGGCAGAGAATTCCTTTTGGAATAGCTCAAATAGGAAAGGCTTTTCGAAATGAAATTGTAGCGGGGAATTTTATTTTCAGATTAAGAGAATTTGAACAAATGGAAATTGAATATTTTATAAACCCCGAAGCTGATTGGGAAAAGGTTTTTGAAGAATGGCTTCAGCAGCAGGAAGAATTCATCAAGGAATTGGGAGCAAAGGAAAAAGACTTGCAAAGACATGAACATCCCAAAGAAAAGCTCTCTCACTATTCCAGAAAAACAGTGGATATTGAATATAATTACCCTTTCGGATTTAGTGAATTGTTTGGACTTGCTCATCGAGGAGATTTTGATCTCAGTTCTCATTCAAAGGCGTCTGGAGAAAAACTTGAGTATGCAGATCCGACAACCGGAAGAAAATATATTCCTCATGTCATAGAACCTACTTTTGGAGTGGATCGTTCCTTGCTGGTTTCTCTTTTAGCTGCCTATAAAGAGGAAAAAATGGAAGATGGAAATGAAAGAGTGGTGTTAAAATTTCCCAGAAAAATTTCTCCCATCAAAGTTGCTGTTTTTCCTTTATTGAAAAATAAACAAGAATTAATGGGCAAAGCTAAAAAGCTCTTTGATGATTTGAAAGAAAAGTTTGTTTGCGAGTTTGATGATAATGGCAATATCGGAAAAAGATATCGCCGGCAGGATGAGATAGGAACTCCTTATTGTGTAACGGTTGATTTTGATAGTCTTAAAGACGACACAGTAACCGTTCGCGACAGGGATACTATGAAACAAGAAAGAATTGGTGTAAAAGATTTGGAAAATTACCTGAGAAAAGGTTTGAATAACGAGTAATTCCTGAAAAAAGATAAAGGAAAATCGAAGAAATTAAATACTACCATATTACGTTATATGGTAGTATTTTTTGAATTAAAATAATTTCTCCTTTTGTTTTTTAAAATAGTTTTTCTTAATTATGAATACTGTTTTTGCTTTTTAGTTGATCCCAATCAAAGTTCCAGGGATCGGTTTTTCTTTCCGGTGCGATGTCTTTATGTCCCAAAATATATTCAATATTATATTTATTTTCTAAATAATCAACTAATTCATTTACACTTTCATATTGTTTTTTGCTATATTCATCTTCTTTAGTGTTCATTAATTCAACTCCCACAGAAAAGGCGTTAATGCTTTTTCTGCCATCCGGCATTTCACCCTCTCCGGCATGATAAGCTATGTGCTCAGTGTCAACCAGTTGAAATACTTTTCCGTCCCTATCAACTACGAAATGCGGAGCAACTCCGTATTTTTTATACTCCTCCAATAGTCCTTTCAGATTATAAGGATCATCATGTAAAGCATCATATGAAGAATGAACAACAATCGTATCTACGTCTCGTCCTGTTGTTTTTTGAAAACCCCAATTTATTTGTTTAGTTGTGATGAATTCTTCCTCAGAGCTTTCTTCTTCGGTTTTTTTGTCTTCTGTTTCGGCCTTGGGGCTTGCTTCTTCTTGATTCTCATTTTCTTCTAAATTTCCAGTTTCGATTACTTTATCATTTGTCTCGTCTTTTTCCTTTTTAGATAAATAATTATCTATTTTTTTCTTTTCCAGGTCTTCTTTTTTTGCTACTGGAAGTTTTTCTTCTTGCTCTTCTTGATTGGATTGCGAATTTTGGTCTTGTTGGGAGTTGTTTTTTACCACAATTTCTTTTGGTTTAGATGAATCTGAAAAAACAAAGGCGATTACAAGGCTTGTAAAAATTAAAATTACAATTATTGCAAATCCCACTAGTAAAATTATAAGTAATTTTTTCTTGTTTTTCATATTTTAGATTTAATCTTTAGCACTTTTTTATTATAGCATATTTTAAAAACAGCATAAATTTTATAATGCAAACTTTAATGGATTCTTTCGTAATAGTAATTGTGCAGGAAAGTAAATCCGCGGTTACTTGAATGCGCGAATATAACTTTTAATTAGTTAATTAGATTTTATGAAACTAAATAAAAAAAGCGCTCTTTTCTATCTATTAGCGGGACTTGCTTTAACTTCAACCGGTTGGCTAGCTTACTCAGCAAATGCCTATTTGGGAGATTGTAGTCAAAGAGGTCCTAATTGTAATGAAGAAAGGCATCAAGAGATAATTCAGGCTTTGGAGGATAACGATTACAAAGCCTGGAGCAATTTAATGAATAACAAAGGAAAAGTGACTCAGGCGATTAATGAGGACAACTTTTCTCAGTTTACCAAGGCATACAAGCTGGCTCAAGAGGGAAAATATGATGAAGCTGACCAAATCAGGGAAGAGTTGGACTTAAGGAAAAGAGATGGAAAGCCTACGGGTAATAATTATGAGCGAGGTAAAGAGATGAAGCAAAAACAAGGAATGTTTAATAGATAATTCTCTTGTTTAAAGGAAGTTTATCATGGGGAATAATTTAAATTAAAACCCTTTGGCGCAACTTGCTAAGGGGTTTTAATTTTATTATTTTTTGTCATCTTTATCATCATCTTTTTTATGGATTGCCTTCTCCCACAGCTCTAACATGGGATCTTTTTTATTTTCTTTTTTAGCTTCTCGCAGATTGTCTTTGTCTATATAGTATAGAATGGAATGTTTTTCAGCATCATTTTTGGTTCTGATTTTATCTGGATCGGTTTTTTCAATTTTTTCTTTACTATCTAGCTTTTCTCCTGACTTTTCATTGTAAAAAACAACATTTTCTTCTATCTTTCCGGTGATCATGGGAATATCCGATTCTTGTTTTTCATATTTTTTAAATTCTTCATTTGGATATTTTTGCAATGCCCAGGAGGAGAATTCATTCCAGATCGGGGCGGCAACAAAAACTCCCGCAGCTCCTGAGAGCATTGGGGAATTGTCGTTATTTCCGGTCCAAACCCCAACAGCCAAAGAAGGAGTATACCCCACTGTCCAAGCATCTTGGTAATTCTGAGTAGTCCCTGTTTTAACTGCGACTTGTCTTCCCGGTATTTCCAAGGAATTACTTGATCCAAAGGTGGTTTGTCTGGCGGATTTATCAGTCAGAATGCTATTAATTTTTCGCGCAGTCTCAATTTGAAGAATCTTTTCTTTTTCTTTTTTGTGTTTGAAGATAACTTGACCGGCGCTATCTGTTATTTTTTTTATTGCGGTTGGATTGATTCTTTTGCCTTCATTAGCAAAAACAGAATAGGCGGATACTTCCTCTAAAAGAGATATTTCCGCGCTTCCCAACGCTAGAGATAATCCGTAACCCTTGGAACTTTTGATAGAATTAATGCCCATTTTTTTGGCTAGTTTCACAGTGTTGTCAATTTCAGCTAAATAAATTGTTTTAACTGCCGGCACGTTAATAGATCCGGCCAAGGCATTTCTCATGCTTATTAAACCATGGAAGGAGCCGGAATAATTGCGAGGAATGTAATTTTTTCCACTTCCATCCGGACCGAAATCCGTTTTAACATCATAAAGCTTAGTTTCCGGTTGGAAGCCTTTCTCAAAAGCAGCTGCATAAACCAGGGGTTTAAAAGATGAACCGGGTTGGCGCGGGCGAGTTGCTACATTAACCTCCCCATCTATTTTCAAATCAAAATAATCTCTTGATCCGATCATCGCCAATATTTCTCCCTCTTTGGGATTCATTGCTACAAGAGCTGCATTTTCAGCACTCCATTTTTCTTTATTTTCATGGGCTTTCCTTTTTGCTATTTCTTGGCCGCGGTTTTGCATTTCCAAATCCAGGGTTGTTGTAATTTTCAAGCCGCCTTCTTTTATGAATTTTTCTCCGTATTTTTCTTCAAGTTGTTTTATAACATAAAAAACAAAGTGGGGAGAGATTATTTCGTCTTTTCTGGGTTTAATTTTTTCAAGGGTGTTGATAGCGAGAGCTTCATTTATTTTGCCTTCTTTCACGAGACCCATTTCATTTATTTTGAGCAAAATATTTTTTTGTCTTTTTTCTAATTCTTTTGTGTTTTTTCCGTAAGGAGAAAGCGCTCCGGGCGCTTTAGGTAGCGCGGCGAGTAGGGCTGCTTCGTCTAATGTTAAGGCTTGCGCATCTTTGTCAAAGAATTTCTCCGAAGCGCTTTGAATCCCGTAAATATTTGAACCATAAGTTATTTTATTTAAATACATTTCCAGGATTTCTTCTTTGCTCGTAGTTTTTTCCATTTTGACTGCTAAAATCAACTCCTTGATTTTTCTTTCGTATGTTTTTTCTCTTGTTAGATATAAATCTCGCGCTAATTGCTGAGTAATAGTAGAGGCTCCTTGCAGACTTTCTTTGTTTTCAAGATTTATTTTAGCGGCTCTTAAAATGGAAATTGGATCAAATCCTTTGTGTTCAAAAAAATTGTCATCCTCGGCCGCTATGGTGGCAATTTTTGCAGCAGCAGGAATGTTTTCATAGGAAATAACTTTTCTATCCTCTGTTCCATGAATTTCATAAAGCACAGTTTCCTCTGTTCTGTCATAAATAACAGAAGTTTGTTTCATTCGAAAGGTGTTAATTCCTTCAATCGCCGGAGTCTCTTTATATAACTGATATCCATAACCGGACAAACTAAAAAAACCCATGAAAAAACAGATGGTTAAAACTAGGAAGCTTATTTTCAATAAAGATTTTATTTTCATGGATTTTTTATAAATGAGTTTTAACTTACTACGATTTTAAATTTTTTGAATTGCTTTTTTGAAATAACAAGGAGTAGAAATTTATTTTAACTAGTCATTTTGACTAATTTGGAAATATTGTTTAAAATAAATTCCAGGATCATCAAAGTTGATGAAAGATATATAATAGGATTTTTTAAATACAAACTTTATATTTATAAAAAATGAACGAAAACGAAGAAGCAAAGAAAAGAACTATTTTAAACAAAAAAACTATTTTCTTGTTGGCGGGCATTATTTTAATGCTGTTCTTAATTTCAGTTGTAAGCCTTTATTTTTTCACCGCTTCCGGTGACTGGTTTAGACCTGTTTTTAAAGCAATTCCTTATCCCGCTGCCGTTGTTGGCAACAAAAGCATTGTTACCACCAAGGATTTTTTGTCTAATACGGATGCTATGAAGAAATTTTACCAGGAGAATGATTTCTCGGAAATGGGACTTAGAATTGATTTTAGCACAGAAGATGGTAAAACAAGACTTAAAATAAAAGAAAAGGATGTTTTTAATAAGCTTGTTGAAAATAAAATTATTGAATTAAAAGCAAAAGAGCTGGGAATAAAGATTACAAAAGAAGAAGCAGCCGAGCAGATTATGGCAAAAGCTAAAGAAGCGGGAAGTCCGGAGGATTTAACTGCTAATCTAGATAGATTTTACGATTGGTCGCTACAAGATTTCAGGGATAAGGTTGTTGTCCCTCAAATGTATTTGAAAAAGTTAATGGACCACTATAAAAATGAAGTTGCCAAAAAGAAAGATTTGCCTAAAATAACCAAGGCCAAAGAAGAGCTTGATGGGGGAGCGGATTTTGAAGAAGTTGCCAAAGAATATTCAGAAGGCGAAACCTCCGAAGAAGGTGGAGATCTGGGCTGGCTCAAAAAGGAGCACTTGGTTTCGGGGGTTGCTGAAAAGGTTTTTAAAATGAAGGAAGGAGAATATTCCAATATAATCCAAAGTTCACTCGGAAACCATATTGTTTATTTAGAGGAAACTCGAAAGAGCGGAGATGAAAAAGAGGTTAAAATTAAACAAATTTTTACCAGAGAGGGTGATTTTTTGGCCTGGTTGAATGAGATTAAAAAAGAAATCGGCGTTCAAGTTTTAATAGGCGGATATCATTGGAATGAGAAAGAAGCTGAAATTAATTTTTCAAATCCCGAACTTGAAAAAAAAGAGCGTTCCATCCGTATAAAATCAGAAGGAGACCCAAGTATTTAGATGGGGTTAGGTTGTTTTGTTTGCAGGAGCTGGTTTTTGAAGAGGTTGCTTTTTGGTATAAATTTCAAAAACTAGCCTAAAAAACATTAAACGCAGGTTGTACTTAATTATATTATATTTATTTTTAATTATTGTTTTTATGAAAGTTACAATAGATAAAGGCAGGTGTATTGGATGTGGAGTTTGCCAATCTCTATGTGGGGAATGCTTCCAATTGAATGGCGATACAGCTATATTTGTGGGCGGAGAATGCAAAGATTGCAACCTGGAAGAAGTTGCGGACAGTTGTCCTGTTGATGCAATTAAAATCGAAGAATCAGATAATAATTAATTTTTTTATATGGACAAGGAAAAAAATAGAGAAGAGGAAAAAGAGGAAATTAATGAAACAGAAAGCAAGGTAGATAAAAATATTTCTCAAAATTCAAAAAGTGGCAATTTAATATTTTTTCCGTTACTTGTATCTGTTTTTTTGAGTATTTTATTCGGCGGGTTAGCCGGTTTTTTGGCTGGCGGAAGTTTAAGTGATGAAGTAAGCAAATACTCTAATGAAGATAGAGGACAGAATGAATCCGGCCTTGGAAATGAGAATGGAGTAGAAAACTCAAGCGATCAGATAAACGCTAAACAAGAAAGTCAAGATGTAGTTAGCGCTGTGAAAAAAGCCTCCCCGGCGGTTGTTAGTATTATTGTCACCAAGGACGTACCTAAGCTGGATAGTTTTTTTGGCGATCCCTTTTCCAGCGATCCGTTTTTTAATCCTTTTGGGTTTAGGCAAAGACAGCAAGAACCGGAGACGGAAAAGAGGGAAATTGGGGGAGGAACGGGATTTATTATTGACAAAGAAGGATATATTATCACCAATCGCCACGTAGTTAGTGATGAAGAAGCGGAATATACCGTTATGACCAATGAAGGCGAAAAAATGCAGGCTGAAGTATTAGCCAGGGATCAATTTTTAGACATAGCCTTTTTGAAGGTAAAGCCAAAAGATACTTTACCTGTTTTAAAGCTAGGAGACTCCGAAAGATTGGACATAGGAGAAACAGTTATTGCTATTGGCAACTCTCTTGGAGAATTTAGAAATACTGTTTCCAAAGGTATAGTTTCCGGACTCAAAAGAAACATAGAAGCCGGAAGCCGTTACGGACAATCAGAAGTATTGGAAGAGGTTATTCAAACTGATGCCGCTATTAACCCCGGCAATTCCGGTGGTCCATTGTTAAATTTAAATGGAGAAGTTGTTGGTGTAAATGTGGCTATGGCCCAAGGAGCCGAGAATATAGGATTTTCCATTCCCGTCAATCAAATAAAGGATATTTACCAAGGCGTGAAAACTAAAGGCAAAATAGTTCGTCCTTATCTTGGAGTGAGATATATCTTAATAAATGATCAAATTCAAGAAGCTAATAACTTGTCTGTTGACTATGGAGCGTTAATTTTAAGAGGCGAGGAAATGTCTCATTTGGCAGTAGTTCCGGGAAGTCCCGCTGATAAAGCCGGGTTGGAGGAAAATGATATTATTCTTGAAGTAGATGGAAAAAAAATTACTGAAGAAAGAGGATTAGCTGAAGTTATTAGAGACAAAAAAGTGGGAGAAAAAGCAAGGTTAAAAGTTCTAAAAGATGGGGAAGAAAAAGAGGTGGAAGTGGAACTTGAAGAATCTGATTTGTAGAAATTAAGGTGCAAGGAATAAAGCATATTCAATAGCAAGTTCTCAATTGAAAGTTTTTTAGCTTTTAATAATAATTAATAAGCAGGCGATGGATTTTCAAAAATTTACCAATAAATCTCAAGAAGCCGTAAGAAATGCGCAGAGTATTGCTATGGAAAATAGCCAGCAACAAGTGGATGTTTGGCACTTGGCTTATGCGCTTGTCTCTCAGGAGGGATCTATTGTGCCTGATATTTTGAAGCAAATTAATTCACCCGTTGAAGACGTTAAAAGCAAGCTTAAGGAGGGCATTGATAAGTTGCCTAAAATTGAACAACAAGGAGGGGCCGGAAATATCTATATCACCAAAGCGGCGGCTGGAATATTTTCCGATGCAGAAAAGGAATCTAAAAATTTAGGAGATGAATATGTTTCCACTGAGCATTTGCTGTTGGCCGTAATAAAATCAGGACATGAGGTTTCCCGGTTGTTTTCACAAGCTGGAGTTGATGAAACTAAAATTTTAAATGTTCTCAAAGAAGTAAGGGGTAGCCAAACAGTTGATAGTCCTGAGCCGGAAAGCAAATATAAATCTTTGGAGAAATATACCATCAATTTAACTAAAAGAGCTAAAGAAGGTAAACTGGATCCGGTTATAGGCAGGGATAATGAAATAAGAAGGGTGATACAGGTCCTTTCCAGAAGAACTAAAAATAATCCTGTCTTACTGGGAGAGCCGGGAACAGGAAAAACCGCCATAGCTGAAGGCTTAGCTCAAAGAATTATCAGCGGAGATGTTCCGGAAACTTTGAAGAACAGGGAATTGGTTTCTTTGGATATGGGATCTTTACTGGCCGGCACTAAGTTTAGGGGAGAATTTGAAGAAAGATTGAAGGCTATCGTAAAAGAAATTGAAAGTTCTAATGGCAAGTATGTCACTTTTATAGATGAGTTGCATACTTTGGCAGGCGCCGGAGCTACAGAGGGAGCTATGGATGCTTCCAATATGCTAAAGCCGGCTTTGGCTCGAGGAACACTTAGAATGATCGGCGCCACCACTTTGCAAGAATATCAAAAATATATCGAGAAAGATGCCGCACTGGAAAGAAGATTTCAGCCGATTCATATCCAGGAGCCCACGGAGGAAGACGCTATAGCAATTTTAAGAGGAATAAAAGAAAAATATGAACTTCATCACGGAGTTAAAATTACAGATGAAGCCATCATGGAAGCCGTTAACTTATCCAACAGGTATATAACAGATCGATTTCTGCCAGATAAGGCTATTGATTTAATTGATGAAGCTACATCTACTCTTCGAATGGAGATAGAATCAATGCCGACCGAAATTGATCAAATGGAGAGAGAGAAAAGGAAACTGGAAATTGAAGAAAAAGCATTAAAAAAAGAAAAAGACGGCAAAAACAAGGAAAAACTGCAAGAAATAAAAAGACAAAAAGCTGAAATTGACGAGAAATTAAAAAAAGCAAAATTGCAATGGAAAAAAGAAAAAGATTTAATAACTCAAATTAGGGAATACAAAAAGCAAATTGATGAACTTAAGATAGATGCCGAGCAAAAAGAAAGAGAGGGTTATTTGGATAAGGTGGCCGAAATTAGATACGGTAAAATTCCCCAACTAAAAGAATCTATCAAAGAAAAAGAAAAAGAATTAAACAAAATTCAAGGAGATGACCCTGTTTTGAAAGAGGAGGTAACCAGAGAAGATATTGCCAAGGTGGTTTCCGGTTGGACCGGAATTGCGGTTTCCAAAATCGTTGAAGAAGAAGCGGAAAAGCTTTCTCGAATGGAGGACGAGCTTTCTCAGAGAGTAATTGGTCAAAAAGAAGCCATTGAAGCCGTTTCTAATGCAGTAAGGAGATCCCGGGCCGGAATTTCTGAAGAAGGTCGTCCCATTGGATCTTTTATGTTTTTAGGTCCGACCGGAGTTGGGAAAACAGAGCTAGCGAAAGCCTTAGCGGACTTTCTTTTTAATGATGAAGATGCTATGGTTAGACTTGATATGAGCGAATTTATGGAGTCTCATAGTATTTCCAAAATTATCGGATCTCCTCCGGGTTATGTCGGTTATGAAGAAGGCGGCCAATTAACTGAGAAAATCAGAAGAAGACCTTATAGCGTGATTTTGTTTGATGAAATAGAAAAGGCTCATCCGGATATCTTTAATACTTTATTGCAAGTTTTAGATGATGGAAGGCTGACGGACGCAAAGGGAAGAGTAGTAAACTTCAAAAATACTGTCATTATTCTTACTTCCAACTTGGGAAGTGAAATTATAAATGAAATGCAAGGAATCGGATTTGAGGGTGACGGTGATAAAGCTAGCCAAAAGATTGATGAAAAAGAAATGGAACGAAAAGTTATGAATGAAATCAGATCTAGATTTAGGCCGGAATTCTTGAATAGATTGGATGATATTATTATTTTCCATCCCTTGAGAGAAGAAGAAATCAAACAAATCATTGAACTGCAAATTGAAGAGATTAGCAAAAGACTTTCCGGTAAAGACATAGAAATAAGCTTAACTGAAAATGCTAAAGAGTTTTTAATAAATAAAGGATTTGACCCGGTTTATGGCGCTAGGCCGCTTAAAAGATCTATTCAGAAGTATGTTCTTGACAAGTTGGCTTTAAAGATTATTAACAATGAGGTGCAAAAAGGCAAAGTAGAGGTAGACGTAAAAGATAAAAAAGTGATTTTTAAGAACAAATAAATGCTTGAGATAAAAAATTTATCTATTTTTTCTGCTGAATCGAGGGGGAAACTCCTTGAAGGCGTCAATTTGAAAGTGGAAGAAAATGAAATTCATTGTATTCTAGGTAGAAACGGAAGCGGAAAAACTACGCTTGCTTACTCTTTGATGGGGCTTGGAAACTATAAAAATAATGACGGCAAAATTATTTTTTACGAAGAAGATATTTCGGAATTACCTGCTTTTGAGAGAGCAAAAAAAGGAATTACTCTGGCTTTTCAAGAGCCGGCCAGGTTTGATGGGCTATTGGTAAAGGACTTTATTAAAGCCGGAAATAAAAATATAACGGAAGAAGAAATAAAAAATATCATAAAGACAGTGGGAGTGGAAGAGAGTCTTTTAAGAAGAAAGTTGGATGAAAAGCTAAGCGGAGGAGAAAGAAAAAGAATAGAGTTAGCTTCCGTGGTTGCCATGAAGCCCAAATTGATGATTCTCGATGAGCCGGATGCTTCCTTGGATATTATTGTTTATAATGAGTTGTATGACATATTGTTAGGCATAAAAGAAAAGTTCAATTGTTCTATACTCTTAATTACCCACAGAGAAGAAGCTGGATTAGTTGCAGACAAAGCCACTCTTTTGGATAATGGGAAGTGGATAGAAAGCGGATCATTCAGGCACGTAATGAGAAAGTATTGTGATTTAACGGGGCGCAGAGATAGGTGTATAGCGGGCAGAAAAAGGGGGTTGTAAAGTTGGGGGGGCTTTTGGTTAATTTAGACAAAAAATAAAAACACAAAAAGCGGCTGACCGTAAGTTAGTATAGCTTATTAAGTTTCTGGTTTTTAGTACAATATTTTTCAAAATAGAAATTTGTGTTATAATCTCATTATTGATAATTGAAATAAAAAATATAAAATCAATCTTTATTTAAAGTTTTAAAACAAAATGAAAAAATTGGGCTCTATATTTAATAAAAGCAAAAAAGATGCAGGCTTTATTTTGGCTCTGGATATAGGAACGGAATTTGTAAAGAGCTTGGTTTTCAAAGTGGACGAAGAAAATCAGAAAGGAATTGTGGTTGGCGTGGGTAAAGCAAAACAAAAAATAGGCAATATGACCTCCGGGGCCGTGAGTGATATCAACGGGGTTATTCAAACTTGCTCTGATTCAATAGAAAAAGCTAAAGAGCAAGCCGGTATTGATGAGGTAAGTGACTGTATTATAGGAATTGCCGGAGAATTTGTTAAAGGGACCACTACTACTGTCCATTATGAAAGAGCTAAGCCTCAAGTCAGGATAGATATGCCGGAATTGAAAAATATTGTTCAAAAAATTCAATGGAAAGCATTGGAAAGAATAAGAAACCAACTTTCTTTTGAGACGGGACACAGTGATATAGATGTTAAACTAATTAATGCCGCAGTAGTTGGAATTAAAATAGATGGTTACAAGGTTACTAAACCTATTGGATTTCAAGGAAGAGAAGTTTCCATTGCTATTTTTAATGCTTATGCTCCCATGATCCACTTAGGCGCTATAGAAACTATTGCTAAGGAACTAGGGTTAAAGTTGCTATCCATTGCAGCTGAGCCTTATGCTGTAGTTCAAGGTATGGGCCTGGAAGAAGACCCTGACTTTGGAGGAATTTTTATAGACATAGGAGGCGGAACAACAGATATTGCAGTAGTCAAAAATGGAGGATTAGAGGGAACTTCAATGTTTGCTTTAGGCGGAAGAGCTTTTACAAAAAGACTTTGTTCCGAGTACGGCTTGTCTTTTAACAAAGCCGAAGAATTAAAGCTTATGTACTCCAAAGGAGAGCTTGAAGAAGATGAAGCGCAGGAGGTTCATAAGGTTTTAAAAAATGATTGCAAAGTTTGGCTTTCCGGAGTAGAAATAGCGCTGGAGAACTTTTGTTATTCTAAATTAGACGTTTTACCTTCCCGGGTTTTGCTTTGCGGAGGCGGAAGCGGACTCCCCGATGTTTATGAGCAATTAAATTCCGACTATTGGCTGGAAAGGCTTCCTTTTGCTAAAAAGCCTAAAATTGGATTTGTCCAGCCCAGAGACATGGTGCACATAATTGACCAAACCAAGTCTCTTACCAATCCTCAGGATGTTACTCCTATCGGTTTGGCTACTCTGGCTCTTGAGATTAACGATAAAGACAACATTATGTCTGATGTACTCAAAAGAGCTGTTAAAATTATTCAAAATTAAAATAATTCTATGCGCAAAACCATCTATATAGATACGGATGAAGAGATTACAGCCATAATAGAAAAAATAAAAATCGAGCCTGCTTCCGAACTCTTCTTGGTGGTTCCCAAGGATGCTATGCTGCTTCAAGGAGT
This sequence comes from Candidatus Moraniibacteriota bacterium, assembly GCA_046497225.1. Lineage (GTDB taxonomy): Bacteria > Patescibacteriota > Minisyncoccia > Moranbacterales > DUUL01 > JAXHLG01. Next base: position 19,617 of record JAWOGA010000038.1, read on the forward strand.
AGTTAATTTAAAACTCCTCAAAAAAGAAGCTGATAAACTGAACAAGAAAATCGTCTTAGTAACTTCTGATAAATATGCTAAAAAAGTAATTCAACACCTGGGAATAGCCACTAAAGAAAAAACCTCCGAAGACTTTTCCTCTCCCGAGAAAGTTAATCCTCAAAAAAACATCCATGAAGATCCTGCGGAGAAGGAAATACTATCGGAGATCTCCTCTACTCCCAAAAGATCTATAGGAAGCTCAAGTTTTTATGAACAAGAAAGTTCGGGGGGTAGAGAAGATGAGACTGCCAAGAAGAGGAAAATTCCTGTTTCGGAAAAAAATGAAGATTATAAAAAAAATCACCAACAACATTATGAAAATCCCGCAAGGAAATACCGCAAGCTTAATGTAAGAGGCGGTTTTGTTGCGGATAAAAGAGACGAGGAAACTCAAACTGCGGACAAAACTTTTCGCGCTAAGCAAAT
>JAWOGA010000039.1:0-7631 GCA_046497225.1 Candidatus Moraniibacteriota bacterium
TTGACTGCTTCTACGCTAACAAAGGGCCCAAAATAAGTTCCTTGCTGGTCTATCTTTCTGGTCATAAATACCCGGGGCCATTTTTCTTCAGTAGAGATTTTAATATATGCGTATCTTTTGTCATCCCGAAGAGCTACATTATAAGGAGGTTGGTGCTTTTTGATCAGGTTGGCTTCCAGTAGTAGGGCCTCGATCTCGGTGTCGGTCTCTGTCCATTGAATATCGCTTACCTTTTTAAGCATGGAATATTTAGCCGGGGTGTGATCACTTCCTTTCTGCCAATAAGAAAGAACTCGGCTTCTTAAATTAGCAGCTTTTCCTATATATATTATTTCCCCCTCCCTGTCTAAGAAGAAATAGCAACCGGGGGAACGAGGAATGTTTAGGTTTTTCACTTCTTTTAAATCCATAATTTAATTTTATCATTTTACAGAGGAAACGGAATAATGTTGAGTAGGTTAGCCGAAGAAAATCATTATCCTTATATTAACAAGCAAAGAGGAAAGCTAAGAAGCCAGGGTGTCCCAAATGTATTCAAAAAGAAATTTATGCATAGTATAAATATTTTTATCTTCAATTATTACCCCTATTTTATTGTCAGGCCCCAGTGTTTGGTAGGAAATTTTATTATTATAAATCTGCATTCCTGTTTTAAAATTATAATAGTCTTCTTTTAGAAATCTTATCTCTGTATATTCATCTTGTGTTTCTTTAAATCTTTTTCTGGCTGATTCCGGCACTATTAATTTTTTAGCAATACCTTTTTTCTTTCTGGCTTTTACATATTCGCGGTTTATTTTTTCAATTCCTCCTTTAATAGAACCGCTATCCGCTATGGTATAGATATCTGTTTCACTGGTCAGGGTGTCTTCCAGAACTTTTTTAACCCCCTCTTCACCTTCATAAAATTTTATTCCCGGCCGGTTGTGGGTTAGATTATAGGCAGAGATTAAGTCAGGCAAAGAATTTTCTAGTTCTTTTTTATCGTTTTTTAATGCTTTTTCTCTTTGTTCCATTAGCTTTTCCAATTTAGAAGGATGCTCGGCTTTAAAAACGGTAATTTGGTTGCTTTTTTCTTTTTTTTCAATAAGACCCAGCCTAACCAACTCCTCTAAGTCCCGATAAACAATAGCTCGGGATTTTTTTATTTTTTCCGCGATTGTTGAAGCCTTGCTTTCTTCTGTTTGAAGCAGGTAGTCCATGATTTCGGCCTGGGTGGGGGTTAGATTAACCTTTTGGAGTATTTTCTCATGCATAGTTTATTTGTTTTATATATTAGGCCTTAAGTTAAAAATAATTTAGCAAGTTTAAATGATTTATAATACCATTATATCACATATTTTTAAATTGTCAACTATATAGTAGACAATAATTTTATTAATTATACTGCATTTTAATACTATTTGTATTATATTATATTGACACACAGGGTGTCTTTGTTTACAAAACTATTGACAAGTTTTGGGGGATGTGTTATAATGTGATTAACAAGCTGAAAAAAGGCAAATTAGTCAAATCGCACCTTTAAATAAAATTTAAAAATTACATTCCTAAAGGTAAGGCTTGGAGATTAGAGTGATAGTTTTTGCGGTTAGCCCCCAGGGGCGATGGAGAGAGCGCGAAAGTTATCCAATCAAAAAGCTTTGGTCTTGCGGGAAATTCGCTTACAGGCGAGTGATACTTGCCTTATCCCCGGCGGGGATAAGGCAAGCACATTGGTCTTAGTAGGCCGGTTCATTACAACTTAAATATCAATGAGGAGAGAGACTGTTGCATTAGCAGTGAAAATCAGATGCAGGTAAAACGGTTAGACCGTGTCTCCTTGTTGTTTATATATAAGAAGAAACAGTTTAGCCGTTTTTTAAAGGGCTAAAAGCAGATAAATAGCGAGGATAATGAAGAGGAGAGAGATACTGTTTTAAAAATGAGAGCTTGGCTGGATCACGGGATTAACCCTGATTTCGGGTCTAGGCTCGCAACAGGCCGGATACCGTTTCCGAATAACCAAGGAGATAAAGTAACTATGATACAGCTTCTTCTCCGGAAAAGGGTCCGTTTATGCCTCTTCATTATTCTCTCTATTTATATAGTAGCCATGCTTGGTTATACATATAGAGAAATTATCGTTCTTTCCAAAAACAAAAGCTTATTACTTGTTTCGGGCGGTTATGGTGATCATAAACCGTTCCCCGCGCTAATTTTTGATTAGCATTAGCGGGCGGAGGAGAGAGGTCACCTCCCGAGCCAAGTAGGCTATAAATCGCTGTTAGATAGGGTGGAGAACCCGGAAGCTTAACCGGTTTTAGCGAGTCGGTTAACTCCAGGGTTCGTCTCCGGTAGGAATGGCAGGGTCGCCCCCGGGCGATGGCCGGCTTTTCGAAAGACCGCCACTATCAACCGTTCGTTCACGCTAATTATAATCAAAAATTGGCGTGGGAAGGAGATCGGCTGTAGCCGAGGGAGATGAACGCCCCTTGACTACAGAAATTTCCTTGGAAACGCGGTAGACATAGAGAAGTTAAAGAAATATATATTTCTTATCCCAAGGATAAGTTCTTTACAATTTAAGATATTTACAACGCAAAGCCCTGCTTCGCCATTTCCGGGCGAAAAAACCCTCTTTTTCTTATTAGAAGAGGTTTTGCCTGGAAACGGCGAAGTAAGGAATTGCGTCAAGGCCTCGCCCTGCATTTGCTGGGAGCGGGAGGAGCTACACTGGCGCTAAAAAAATTCAAAACCCCGGCTCCGAGGGCGAAATCGGGCAAAGGAGGGGAAATGTTCGTTAAGCATTTTGAGGAGTTCCAAGAGGGGCTATATGAATTGTGGGATTGTGTAGGCTCTGTCTATCAGAGTCTACTAGAAAACTTCTCCCCTAGTCATAAACATTATGACTACGAGGGGAAGGAAGAAAATTTTCTCTCTTTGTGTCGCCAGCTCCAGGACAAAGAGCTGGCCGAGGAGGTAATACGCCTCCTCGTTAAAAATTTAGAAGGCTGGGGAGGGCCTTTTCTCGCCAGCTACGGGTGGAGGGAAACCCACTACCAGACCACCGGTGGTCTGGTGTGGGGGTGGTCGTTTCATGGGGAAGGTTGTTGGGAGTTCTTTGTGCGGCATCCGCACGAAGACCCCGCCCCGGCCGACTCCACCCTGCGGGAGACCCTTGTTTCCCGCGGGTGGAGAGGGTAAGCATTGAGCAGTTATCGTACCTGCTTTATCAAAAACGAGCGCAGTTCATCTTTTCGGGGAAGCTTGGTTTGTTCGCCAACTTCCCCTCCATTCCCGAGTCTATTATCAAAGAAAAATAATAGACTCAGCAATGGAGTTTGGTTATTTACAATATACTAATTGCAACGCAAGGCTAAAGCGCGTAACTTTGCTTCGCCGTTTTTGAGCGGAAATCTTACCCCTCCTAACCTCCCCTCATCCGAGGGGAGGGATTCCCTCCTTTCTAAGGAGGTAAATCGTGAGCCTGTCGAACGAGGTAAGGGGAGGTTCCGCCCGGAAATGGTGAAGTAAAGAAAAAGCGCTAAGGCCGCTCCCCACACTATATTTTTACAAATATAGTGTGGAGCTACACTAGCGCTAAAAATCCAAAACCCCCGGCACCGAGGGCTTGTATCGGGCAAGGAGGTATTATGTCCTATGAATCGTCTTTGGAGATTCAATCTTTCTCCGAAGGGGTGGTATATACCTCTCGGGGAGAGATTGATTTGGTTTCTAAAACCGCGAATGTCAAGGTTGACAGAAGCGGTTTTAGAAACCAGGAGCTCGTCGCGTCAAGCGACGGGCTCCGAATCATCAACCATGGTCGTGAAAACGACCAGGTTGATGAGGGAGGTGAAGTCGTTCCAGGGGAAGACTTCACCCTGGAGTTACTAATCCCCTGGAGACACTTCTGGGACTGGGTGGGCCGTCCCAGTAGTGAGTTTGAAGACCAGGCCCCACACATCCCGTTACATATCCCGGGTTGCTACCGGGAAATGGGATGTGTGTATCGGAAGGGGGTCTATGGCATGACCATAGAACCCCTTCCTAGTCATTGGGATCAGCCTTATTATGATGTTTAAAGGCTGATCCTGAGCAGTTATCGTACCTGCTTTATTAAAAACGAGCGTTCTTAATTTTATGGGGAAGTTGATAGTTCACCAACTTCCCCTCCATTCCCGAGTTTATCATTAAATCCAATGACAGGTTCGGTGATGGACTTTCAAAAAAAAGAAGAAAGGAGGTGAAAGATTGAAAGTCTATTGGGTTTGCTTAGGGGTTTAAACATTTTTGTTTGTATACTAATATTAAGGCAAGAGAGATAATTTAATTAACCAAAAAAAATGAATGAAGCCAAAATGGAAAATTTTGAATTCGGTGAGCAGACGCCTCCGCCTCTAGATGCGGAAGAAGCCGTTAAGAAAATCGTTGACAATCCCAAGGACTCTGATTTGCGGGATGATTTTCAAAAAGGAGTGGAAGAAGGTAAGTTCTCCTTTGATGATTTGGTAAAAATTTTTGAAAAATATGACAATATGTTTGTTGGGGGGATTATTTTAGAAAGTTTACCTCAATTGTCCTCCGAAAGAGACGAGGCTTTGAATTTTTTGGTTGATTTGGCCACGAATTATAATTTCGATTCGGAAGACGAGATGGGAAGTATTTATATTCAAGATGAGTTTCAACTCAAAATAATTGATGCTATAAACAATTTCGGGTCCGAGGCCGAGGACTCCTTGTTAAAGATCATGAAGTACAATTTGGATTCAGTTGATGAGCAAGAGGCTGTCGAAGAACGCGGGTCATTTGATTATGAGGAGTTTACTCGAGAAACCTCTGCCCCAAAAAGTGATGAAGAGGATTTTTACAGAGTAGATGAAGACATGGAGGGAGGTTTAACGGATTTAGACGAAAAAGAGGAGTATGACCCCTATTATCAGGAAAACCAGAGAATTTTATCCGGACTCACAAATAACGGTTCAAAAGAGTCAATTGATTTTGCCTCCGGCTTTTTACGGGACAGATCCTTTTCCACTTATCTTTATAAGGATCAATTAACAAAAGTTTTTGAAAATATTGATATTAATTATTCAGCGGAAAAATTATTGGAAATTTTAAAGAAAGGTGATGAGCAAACTAGGCAAAGAGCATCCAAAATTCTTCATCGCCTTGAATTTGGACAACTTGGTATTTCTGAACAGGGGGTCAAATACCTGGAAAAAATGTATGACTTGGGAGAGATGAATAATCCGGACTATTTCGCCCAAAGACTAACCTCTCAGGGAGATGTCGGAGTCTTTGATGAGGAGAGGGTGCTTCAGAGATATTTTAATTTGGGAGATTTAACGGATGACAAGGAAAGAGTTAGGCCAGAAATTCACGAAGTGGCCTATGAAACTCTGTTTTTCGATAAAGGAGACGAGAGTGAGGAGGAAAGGAAGCGAAGAGAGAAGTATTTACAAGAGTTTAAAGAAAATTATTACGGTTTTTATGATGATGAATTTTGGCAAGAGACCGGAATTAGATTCAACAATTTGAATTTTAAGGAGCAAGGGTGGTTTTTGGTTTTTCATAAAAATTCTTCGGAAGAAAAAAGAGAAGAGTTAATGAATTTTGCCAGAAAGGCCGGAGAAGACGGCTTGAAATCATTCTTATCTATGGAGTTTGGGGAGGAGAGTGGCGATAAAATTTTAGAGATTGATAAAAAAATGGGAGCATCGGAGAAAAGAGCGGTTTTTGCCAAGTTATCCCAATTGGCTGATTTGGCCCAGAAAAAGGATGATGAATTAACAGATATTTTGTATAAAGAAAAAGCGGAAAGAAATGTCGGCTGTGTTAAGTTGGAGCTTTTAGGCAAGGCGCATGGTATAATAAAGGAGTTTAGCTCTAAAATTGGTTCGGCGGAGAAGGGGGAGAATGAAAAAGAAGAATTAGCTGATTTATTAAAAAAGCTGGAGCAAAGCAGGATTGATATTGATTTGCTTTCTTCTCTTCTCATAGCCGCGAAAAAAGAGGAGAATGAAGAGGATTTGAATAATATAAAAGGAGTTGAGGTTGCAGAGGAAAAAAAATTAAGTGAAGATTTGGAGGATAAAATGAAAAGGATGTATGCCGGTAATCATGCGGAAAAGTCAGAAGAAGAAGTTCAGAGATTGTTAGACGGTTTTGACAAACATAACAAGCAAAGCCCCAGATATTATTTATTGTATTTTGATAAAGACAATAAAGGCGAACCGAATAAAAAGGAAGAAAATCTAGTCGGTTTTGTCCGTTCTTCAAGCTTTGACGGCCAAAATGAACTGGGAGGGAATGAAAGATACTTAGGAGCTCTTAACTTGGATCCCTTAATGCACAAATTTTATTTTGGCGAGAGTTTTTTAAGGCAAGCAGTAAAGCGGGAATTTGAATTAGGTGCGGACAAGGTGACAGCCCATGTGCCCAAGGGTTCGCCCTCGCATAAATCCTGCCGGCTATCAGGTTTTAAAGAGACGGACCAAGAAGGAGAGTATAAGGACCAAGAAGGAAATGTTTTGGCTCCTAGGATAAAAATAGAATTGGAAAAACAAGATTTTGCAGAAAAGGAGGAATAATACGAACAAAAATAAGCGGCATAAATATGGGGCCGGCAAGGGCCTGTAGAGTGGTGAGGAGACTTAAGCGAATCTCTCTCCTCGTAAAAATTTCCTCACAAAAACACTCTACAGACTTTTGCTGGTTTTTTTGTGAATTATGATACAATAATTATATGAAAAAACCTATAAAATTTTGTTAGCATCCAGTTTATTGGTTAATTTTGGCAGCAATCTAATCGGGCCGTTTTATGCTGTTTTTGTAAAGAATATCGGCGGAACTATTTTGGATATGGGCTTGACAGTGACAGTTTTTAGTATTTTGCCGGGATATTGATGATTATTATTGGAGTATTTTCTGATAAATTAAACAAAGAAGTTATTACTATTTTCGGTTATGGATTTTTTGCTTTAGGAACATGATTGTGAATTATTTAGGTTTTAAATTCTTATTTTTAGCAATATTTACGATTCAAATTATAGAAATTATTGTGCAACTTCAAATATTCTTTATTAAAGGAAAAGATTAAAAAACATTTTATCAAGAAGAAGAAAGCGATTCCAAGAAGATGGTCTTTCTCTTCTATCCCAAAGAGGGGGCAGTAGTAGGTTGGGGCGATAATTTTGGAATGCTATAAAGCAAGAACCGCAAATCCCATAATAGAAACAATAAGGAAGCTTGACTATTTAGCAGGATTCCCTCTTTTTTTGTTTGCCCTTTTTTGTGATAGTATGATAATAATAAAGAACATTAATTATGAAAATAAAAAATCTTTTAGTTTTTCTCTTTTTTGTAGCTGCCTCCGAAGGGACGGGGATCTTGGGATCTGTTTTTACAGTCCAAGGAGTGGCCTCTTGGTATCCTACTTTGGATAAGCCCTTTTTTAATCCTCCCAGTTGGATATTCGCCCCGGTCTGGACTCTGCTTTATTTATTAATGGGGTGGGCCGCTTATTTGATCTGGAAACAAAGAGAGAAAAGCGCGTTGGTGCGACCGGCTTTGATATTGTTCTTTGTCCATTTGGTTTTCAATTTTTTATGGTCTGTTATTTTCTTCGGATGGCAACAAATCGCTTG
>JAWOGA010000017.1:0-16397 GCA_046497225.1 Candidatus Moraniibacteriota bacterium
CTTCATCGCCAATATAACATCCGTTCAACAAAACCTCTTCTTTTCCCGGATTATGAAGTTCAACCCACTCTACTCTATTTTGTTCATTTTCATCATCTTTATCGGGATTAGGTAAAATTTCATTAATTTCTATATTTAAAATCTCTGGATGTTTTTCCGAGTTACACAAATCCGGAGCATCTTCCTCTTTATCTTCTTCTAATCCATCGCTATTTTCTTCACCGGGAGTACCACCCTGCTTTTTACTTGTTTGCCACTCACCATTTTCAGTCCTCTCCATTGTTCTTTTGGAGTCTTTATTTCCGGCAGACCAACCACTTTCAGCAAACATAGCTTTATCAATTATTTTTTCTTTGTCTCCAACTATCTCATATAGAATTAGATCCTCTCCATTATCATTTAAAGACAAGCCGGTATCAAAATAATCAGGCGCAACATTTAAATCTGAATTAGCATCATCATTATCATAGTTGGAAATCAAATAAAATCCTCTTGCGGGAATTTCTATTTGTTGATGAATAACCAAATTTCCACCGCTTTCAGAACCATTTTCTACTTCAATTCCATCTAAATCAATATCTTCATTAGTTGCATTTTTCAGCTCAATCCATTCATCCGCCGTAGATTCAGAACTTCCCATCCAAGCAATTTCATTTATCCAAATTTTTTCTTTTAGTTTATCGGTCTTATCCTCTCCCAAAACCTTTCCTACAAAAAAACTCCCGATCAAACAAAAAACAAGAGTCCCAATGAGACTCTTGACCAAAAAATGGTTTTTAGCTTTTTTTATTGTTTTCCTATTTCTTTCCCTCCGAAAAAACTCGGGGTAAAAAATCATTTTTTAGCCAAAAACATAAGACCAAAATATAACTATTCCAATTAAAGCCGCTCCGACCGATCCGATAAGCACGATGGAAGCTGTTACGTCTTTAAGCATTTTAGCGTAAGGATGAATTCGGGGTTTGAAAATGTTAACCAGTCTTTCCACCAAAGTATTAATCGCCTCTAGGATTAAAACGGAAAAAATAGCAAAGATGATAGCCGTTATTTCCCATTTTTCCATTTTAAGCAAAAAAGCAATCAATAAAACCAGAATTCCGACAATAACTTCTATTCTAAAATTACGCTCCTTTAAGACCATGTACCAAAATCCCCTAAAAGCGTGCCTAAAGCTAAAAAGAAGTCTTCTTGACATATAAAAATATTAATTTTGTTTAAACTTTAAATTAATAACATTAATCAATTCTTTCAATATCTACCCCTAATTCCTTCAATCGGGTGTCAATGTTTTCATAACCTCTGTCAATCTGGTAAATATTGTCTATAATAGTCTCTCCTTCAGCTATAATTCCCGCAATTACCATAGTAATCCCGGCTCTTAAGTCCGGGCTGGAAAGCTTCTTTCCATAAAGCCTAGAAGGACCATTTATAACTACTCTATGCGGATCGCACATAATAGTTTCCACACCCATTGTTGCCAATTGATCAGTAAAGAAAAGTCTTCCTTCAAAAATAGCCTCATGAATAAGAGATGATCCCTTGGCTTGAGTCATCAAGAGAGTGTAAGGGGGTTGAAGATCGGTGGCAAATCCGGGGTATTCGTGAGTAGTAATGGAAACCGCCTTCAATCCTGAGTGTTTAAGTGTTTTAATATAATTATCTCCGATTTCCAAATTGGCCCCGGCTTTTTTTAGAATAGGCAAAACCGCTCCTAAATGTTCAGGAATGCAATTTTTAATTTTTATCTCGCTATTACAGGCTAATCCAAGCATCACAAAAGTCCCGGTTTCTATTCTGTCGGGAATAACTTCAAATTTTCCGGCTGAAATTTCCTCAACTCCTTCTATTTCCATAGTAGGCGTTCCGGCTCCTTTAATTTTGGCTCCGTTTTGATTTAAGTAATCAGCTAAATATGCAATTTCCGGCTCCATGGCACAATTTTTCAATACCGTTTTACCTTGAGCCAAGACCGCCGTCATCATCATAGCCTCGGTGCCAGTTACGGAAATTTTCGGGAAAAAATATTCTGCGCCCTTTAATCCGGATCCATTTTTACTTTGCAAAACAAACTGCCCGCCTTCTTCTTTAATTTCAGCGCCAAGCGCTCCAAACCCTTCTAAAAACATATCAATAGGTCTTTTCCCAATAACGCATCCTCCGGGATGAGCCATTTTTACTTTACCAAACCTAGCCAAAAGCGGTCCCACCATTAAAATAGAAGCTCTTAGTCTCCTGGCAAGCTCCCCATCAAGATTAGCCTCACTGATTTTACCGGGATCAACTTTTACTGTTTTGTCTTTTTCGCTGGAATCAATCTCGGCTCCCATACTTTCCAACAACTCTAGCATTCTTTGAGTATCTTCTATGAAAGGAAAATTTTTGATAAAACACTCTTGCTCAGATAAAACTAAGGCGGCTAAGATCTTTAAAGCCGCATTTTTTGCCCCGTTTACTTCTATCTCCCCTCCGATTTCTTTACCTCCGAGTATTTTGAATTTTTTATCTGATTCCATTTTGATTTTATAATTCTAATAGCTTATTTTTATTTTAATGGAAAAAATAAATTTTGAAAAGGAAGAATAATAATTCGTGATTGCTTATCGAGAAGAGAATTCATCATAATCTCTCATCACCAACTGGCCTTCAATTTGTTTCATGGTTTCTAAAACCACGGAAACCACAATTAAGATTCCCGTTCCTCCTATAGTCATATTTTCAATTCCGGTTATGCCTTGAACAATAAAGGGTAGAACAGCTACCAACCCCAAAAAAGAAGCTCCCGTCAAGGTAATTCTGTTGATGATCCAATTTAAGTAATCCATAGTGGGCTTACCGGGTCTTATCCCGGGAATAAAACCACCTTGTCTTTGAAGATTTTCAGCCACTCTTTTGGGATCAAAAGTAACAGCGGTATAAAAGAAAGTAAACATTACCACTAAAGCAAAATAAAATATTCCATAAAACCACTGATTGGCAAACAAGTCAGCCACAAAGGAAGCGGCATTAGACACAACCCCTATGGAGCTTTCAGCTAAAAAATTAGCCACCACGCCCGGAAAAAGCATTATAGACATAGCAAAAATGATAGGAATCACACCGGCCATATTCACTCTCAAAGGCAAGACGGATTTACTTCCTCCTTGCGACCTATTGCCTCTCATCATTCTAGCAAAAGAGATGGGTATGTTGCGTTGACCCTCAGTGATAAATACCACTGCCGCAATAGTAAAAACAGAAATTAAAGCAAAGGCCAAATATGTCAAAATCTGAGTTGAATCCCAGGTGGCTATCATTTGCTTAACCACAGTCGGCAGAGCCGAGACTATACCGGCAAAAATCAACAATGAAACTCCGTTTCCGAGTCCTTTTTCGGTAATTAACTCACCCAGCCACATCAAGAAAATAGTTCCGGCAGTAGCGGTAACTATAATCATTATATAATCAAAAACTTCCAAGCCCCCCATCATTCCCTGGCTCCTGAGAAGAGAAATCATTCCGAAAGATTGTAAAATAGCCAAAGGGGCTGTAAGCCAGCGTGTCCACATATTAAATTTCTGCCTTCCCGCTTCTCCTTCTTCTTTATACATTTGCTCCACTTTAGGAAAAATCATAGTAGACAATTGCATAATGATGGAGGCTGTAATATAAGGACCCACACCAAGCATAACAATTGAAATATTTCTCAATCCTCCTCCGGAGAATATATCCAAAAGTCCAAAAAGCTGATTTCCTTCAAAAAAACTTTGCAACTTCTGCGCATCTATTCCTGGAATGGGGATATTGGCCGCCAAACGAAAAATAACCAAAACAGCCAAGATAAATAATATCTTGTTTCTTATGTCCTTGACCTTGAAAATCTGTAGAAGTTTTTGAAGCATTTTTATGTTTTATTTTTAGAGACAAAACTGCAATTATTTTTTAAATCAAACAAACAATCACAGCGGAAAACTTTTTTAGAGTGGAATAAAAAATCTCAAAATTTAAGCATCCTTGGAGGTATCCTTTTTGACTTCTTTAGCTTTTTCCTCTTTATCGCTGGTTTGTATCACCTTTCCTCCCGCTTTCTCTATCTTTTCTTGAGCTTTTTTTGACAATGCAATACCCTCAATTTCTAATTTTTTGCTAATTTCTCCATCAGACAATATTTTAGGCACTTGTTTTTCCCTGATAATCTTCTTGGCTAATAAAGAATTTTTATCCACTTTCTCGCCTTCTTCAAATTTATTTTCTAAAACATCCAGACTTAAGGCAAGATTTCCTGATTTAAGAGATTTAAATCCTCTGTTCTTTTTAGTTCTTCCCACCAAACTGGTCTTTCCACCTTCAAAGGTAGCATATTGAGAAAAACCGGACCTAGCCCGTTGACCCTTCATTCCCTTGCCTGAGTAAGTTCCCTTTTTTCCGCCTCTTCCCACTCTTTTAACGCCTTTCTTGGCTGATGCTTTTAATTCATGAATTTGCATATTTTCTTGGTTAGTAGAATTATTATATAAAAACACCTATTTCCGTGTCTTTATAGATTGTCTTTTTAAGCATTCTTTTCCTTGGTTGTTTTACTGCTTCCTTTCTTAACAGCTGGCTTGGTCTTTTTTGCGCTTGCTGCTTTTCCGGTCTTTTTAGACTTTTCAGTCTCTGAGGATTTCTTTGCGGCTTTAGCCTTTTCCGGCTTTTTTGCTTTAGATTCAGTTGATTTCTTAGCGGTTTTTTTCACTTTCTCTGCTTTACTCTTGGCTTCGTTGACTGCAGTCTTATTTTCACTTCCGCCTTCGCCCGTCTCAACCTTTTTTCCTTCAAGCCTGCTCAATGCATTCAAAGTGGCCTTGGCTACATTGATTTTATTCGGAGATCCCAATGATTTAGCTGTAATGTTTTTCACTCCGGCTAACTCAATAACTGAACGCATAGCTCCCCCTGCAACAATTCCTTTTCCTTCTTTTGCCGGTTTTATCATAATTTTGGCGCCGCTGAATCTTTCATCTACTCTAAAAGAAATAGTGGAATCCAACCTCTTAACCAAAATTACATTTTTTTTGGCTTTGTTAAAAGCCTTGGCAATAGAATCAGAAACATCGCTACCCTTAGCAGTTCCCAATCCAACTTTTCCTTTTCTATTTCCGACAACCACAGTGGCTCTAAAGGAAAATCTTCTTCCTCCCTTCATAACCCTGGCTACCCTAGCCAAGTCTAGCAATCTCTGCTCAAATTCTTGCTTCTTTTTACCGTTAAATTTCTTGTTTGACATTGATTAAACTTTTAAATCTTAACTTGTTTAAATCTTAAAACTTTAGTCCTTTCTCTCTCATCCCCTCAGCTAAAGCCTTCACTTTACCGTGATACTTGTATCCCGATTTATCAAAAACAACTTCTTTAATCTTTCCTTTTGTGGCTTCATCGGCAATTTTCTTTCCCATTTCTTTAGCAGTCTCTACATTAAACTTCTTTTCATTAACTTTTCTACTGTCGGTGCTAAAGAGGGTATTACCTTTCTCATCATCCACAAATTGAACATAAAGATGCTTATTGCTTCTAAAAATAGAAACTCTCGGCACATCGGCCGTACCGGAAATCTTAGCTCTTGTTCTTCTTTTCCTGTGAATTCTTTTTTGATTCCTGCTTATCATAAACAATTATAATTAACCTTTAAAACTTTAATAAAATTTTATTCAGATCCCGCGCCTGCCTTTTTACCTTCTTTCTTAATAAACTCTTCTCCGACATATCTAAATCCTTTGCCTTTGTAGGGTTCAACTTTTCTTAATTCTCTGATTTCGGCAGCAAACTTCCCTACTTGAGATTTATCAATCCCACTTATAGTTAAAACATCTTTTTCAATGGAAGCGCTCAACCCCTCCGGAATCTTCTTTTCAACCGGATGAGAAAATCCAAGACTTAAATTTAATTTATCACCTTGAACGCTCATTCTATAACCCACTCCGTGCAATTCCAGTTTCTTTTCAAATCCCTCTGTCACACCTTTAACCATATTGGCAATGATTGATCTAGCGGTTCCCCACATAGATTTAGCCTGCTTAGTTCTGTCCAACTGGGTTACGTTGATTTCTCCTTCTTCAATTTTGACTTCTACTCTATAGCCAAAATCAAAAGAAAGCTCTCCTTTAGGACCTTTAATCTTAATAATTCTATCTTGAATTTCCGCTGTAACTCCTTCGGGAATTTGAACGGGAAGTTTTCCTATTCTTGACATAAAATTTTAACATTTAAACATTATAACATTTAAACATTTAAACAACTATGCTATATAATTTGTTTAGATGCTTAGACGGAATTTACCAGCTTGATTTTCTGACTCCGGGAATCTCGCCTTTTTGAGCCAACTCTCTGAAACAAATCCTGCAAAGATCATAATCTCTTAAATACCCTCTTTTTCTTCCGCATTTCCAACATCTTCTAACTTCTCGCGTAGAATATTTAGGCTTCTTGTTGGCTTTTTCAATTAATGCTTTTCTGGCCATAAAATTAAATTATCATTTTAACGTCTTATCATTTTAACATTTTACCATATTATCATTAAGCAATTTCCATCTGATTATATGATTAAATGCTAATGTGTGTAGATGAGTCTTACCAAATCTCACAAATCACTTCTCCCCCAACTCCCTTTTCCTTGGCTTCCTTGTCAGTCATAAGACCTTTAGAGGTAGATATTATGGAAAAACCGTAACCGTTTCTTACTCTTCTGATTTCTCCTTTTTTGCAATACACCCTGCATCCTTGCTTACTGATCTTTTTCAAGTCTTTAATCAATGGCTGCCCATCTTTATACTTCAATTTTATCTTCAAAGAATCTTTATTCCCTTCTGAAAGAATTGAGGTTTTTTCGATATAACCTTTATCATACAAAACTTGAGCCACAGCCAACTTAAACCCGGAAGAGGGCATGGATACATCAGTCTTACCCGCCATTTGAGCGTTTCTTATTCTGGTCAACATGTCAGCAATTTGATCGAAACTCATATATACTTAAAATTATAATTATTAATCTCTTTATGAAATAAATTACTAAAATTAGAACAAAAAATTATTTCGCAATAAATCTATTAATCTTTCTGCATAGGAAAACCAAGTAATTCAAACAACCTTGTTCCTTCATCCTTGTTTCCGGCGGTAGTTTTAATGGTTATCTGAAAACTAAAAATGGTTTTGATATCATCATGAGAAATTTCCGGAAAAACCAATTGTTCTTTAATTCCATAATTTAAATTTCCTTGTCCATCCACGTTTCTTCTCTCTATTCCTCTGAAGTCTCTTATTCTCGGCAAAGCCACTCCTATAAATCTTTCTATAAAATCCCACATTCTTCTCCCTCTTAATGTTACCACGGCTCCAACTTCTTGTCCCTCTCTAACCTTGAAACCGGAAATAGATTTTTTGGCTTTGCTTAAAACAGGATTTTGTCCAGTAATTAATCTTAAATCATTAATAACATCTTTTTTAAATTCCGGATTTTTATCAGCTTTAGATAAACCAACATTTACAGAAATTTTTTCCGGCGCGGCAATAGCTCGACTATTGTTCTCCTTGAATTCTTTCTTTAGCTGAGGAATAACTTCTTCTATATACTTTTTTCTCAAATTATTCATAAACTTCTTTATTACAACTGTATTAAATAAATTAAAATCCGGCGTTGCATTTTTTGCAAACTCTCATTTTTTTGTCCGCCTCAAACTTAAAACCGACTCGGGTAATTTTTCCACATTTAGGACAGATAAGCTGAACATTGGAAATATCAATTGGCGCTAAAACTTCTACTATTTCACCCCTTCTTCCTCTTCCGTCTCCTTTTACATGTTTCTTGATCTTATTAACGCCTTCAACTACTACTTTTCCTTTCTCTCTGTCAACTTTATTGATCTTGCCCTTAACACCCCTGTCTTTGCCTGATAAGACTTTCACTTTATCGTTTTTTCTAAGTCTGATTTTCATAAAAAATTATCTTAACAAAAATTATTATCTTGGATTAGTTGTAAATTGAAATCATTAATTGCTCAATCCGTTATCCCAAAAACCATTCAATGAAAACAATAATTCAATCTGCAACAAAATTAGTAAACTTCTTTTGCCGAAGAGACTATCTTCATAAAACCTTCTTCTCTAACTTCTCTGGCAATAGGACCAAAAACTCGAGTTCCTTTAGGGTCTTTTCCGTCAACAATTATAGCGGCATTATCATCAAACTTTATATAAGATCCGTCTTTTCTCCTATATGGTTTTCTTTGTCTTACAATAACAGCTTTTACAATATCTTTCTTTTTTACTGCTCCCCTGGGTTCGGATTCCTTAACAGATGCTAGAATTATATCTCCGAGAGCGGCATACCTCCTCCTGGATCCTCCCAATATTTTAAAACACTGGATAACTTTTGCTCCTGAATTGTCTGCCACCTTTAATTTTGTCTCTACTTGAATCATAATCTTGTAATTAGTAATTTGTAATTAGTAATTCGGACTTAAAAAACTATTCATCGTCCACTACTTTCCAGCACTTCTCTTTGCTAACCGGTTTAGTTTGGGTAATAACAACTTCATCTCCCACTTTATAGGCATTTTTTTCGTCGTGAGCTTTGTACTTTCCGGTTTTCCTGTATTTCTTAGAGTAAATCGGGTGGGTTTTCAGATCAGTCACCTCAACCACAATTGTTTTGTCATTTTTATCGCTAACAACTACGCCCTTTTTCTTAACCAAAATCTTTTCATTCGAATTTTTCGGGCTTTTCTTCTGATTATTTTCCATAAAAACTATAACTTAATTATTTCTAATTCCAAAAATTATTTCTTATCACCGTATTTTTCATTCAAAACAGTTAAAATTCTGGCAATGTCTCTTCTTAAATGTTTGTAGTTCTGGTGATTCTTGGTTTGCCTAGATTTAACACTAAATCTTGTTTGGCACAAAAGAGCCCTTTTTTCACTAAGAAGATTCTGCAATTCTTCTTTGGTCTGATTTGTTAATTCTTGAGCCTTCATAATTCTAATACCGTTACAAATTAATTCTGTTGATTTAAATAGATAAATTTAATCTGCAACAGCGCTAATCTTTACTTACAAATTTAGTCTTAACACTTAATTTATCCGAAGCCAATTTCATAGCTCTCTTGGCCACTTCTTTTTTAATCCCGTCTATTTCAAATAAAACTCTTCCCGGCTTCACCTTGGCAACGAAAAATTCCGGATCTCCTTTTCCTTTTCCCATCGGAACTTCGCTTCCTTTTCTAGACATTGGATGATCGGGGAAAATTCTAATCCAAATCTTGCCTCCCTTTTGAACATATCTGGTCATTGCTCTTCTGGCTGCCTCTATTTCTCTGGCATTAATTAAGCCTGCATCCAAAGTTTTCATTCCAAATTCTCCAAAAGAAACCTGGGTACCTCTAGTGGCATTTCCTCTAATTTTTCCGCCTCGCTGCTTTTTCCTAAATTTTACCTTCTTAGGCATTAACATATTTCTTCTTCGTTAGTAGTTATTTAACACCCGAATTTCGCTTTGATTTATTCGAAAATTCTTTCTTGTAAAGCCAGACTTTAACACCAATCGTGCCATAAGTAGTATAAGCTACCGACTTGGCAAAATCAATATTAGCCCTCAAAGTGTGTAACGGTAGATTTCCCTTGGACAACCATTCTTTTCTTGACATTTCAGCTCCGCCCAATCTGCCCGACAATCCTATTTTGACACCCATAACATTCCTGTTTTTATTGGCCTTATCAAGGGTCATTTTCATTGCTCTTCTAAAAGAAACTCTCTTTTCAATTTGCTCGGCTATATCATCTGCTAAAAGTTGAGCATTTTCTTCCATATATTTAATTTCCTTCACATCCACTTTAACCTCGGAATTTTCCTTAAAAAAATATTTTTTCCTAATAGCCTCCTTGAGCTTCTCCAATCCTTGACCAGCTCTCCCTATTAAAACTCCGGGTCTTGAAGAATAAATAAGGATTCTAACTTTTCCTACGCTCCTCTCAATTTCAATAGAAGCCACGCCGGCCTTTTGGAGTTTTTTCTTTAACTCTTCTCTTAATTTAACATCCTGTTGAAGATTTCTTTGGTAATTTTTATCGTTATACCAACGAGACTTCCAGGTTTTGTTAACTCCTATTCTAAACACTCTTGGATCTACTTTCTGTCCCATCGAAAAAATATTAAAACTTAAATTATTTAAAATTAATCGGATTTCTTACTTGCGTTAGATTTTCCTTTATCTTCCTTTTCCTTACTTTCAACCTTCTTCTCCTTTTTGTCAACTTTTTTATCATCCTCTTTATCTTTCTTCGGTTTACTTCCGACTGCTGAAACACCTTCTTCCTTTTTCTTGCTTTTACCTGCATTCTTTTCAAATTGAACTTCACCCTCTCTTTGACTTTTCACACCCAAAATTAACTCTATATGACAAGTTCTTTTTAGGAGTTGAGTAGCCCTTCCGAATGCCCTGGGGCGCCATCTCTTCATAGTAGCCCCTTCATTTACTTTAACTTCTGCAATATATAAATCTTCTTCTTTCAACTTAAAGTTGTTCTGGGCATTAGCAACAGCGCTTCTCAAAAGCTTAAGTAAATCTTCACTGGCTCCTTTTTTCCATAACATCAACTGAATAGCCGCTTCTTCAACGCTCATACCCCTCAAAAGCCTGGTTATTTCCCTAACTTTTCTTGCTGATCTTCTATAATTTTTTAAACTAGCCTTAACTTGCATAAATTGGTAATTAGTAATTGGTAATTAGATAACTATTAAATTTCTTCTAATATATGAAAATTTATCCTCAGTCGCCAGTTTCTATAAATTCCGCGACCGAAGAGAGTTCTTAAATCGTCTGCGGCTTCGTCGCGAAGCAACGTGCCGTAAATCTTTTTTAAAATAACCTTCTCCGTTTTCTTCACTTTCGAACTTTATAAACCTAGAACTCTACAAACTAAACTATTTCTTAGCCTCTTGATCCTTCTGCATCTTTCCTCCATGCTTAACAAATTTTCTAGTCGGAGAAAATTCACCCAGCTTGTGACCCACCATGTCCTCAGTGACAAAAACTTCCGTAAAACTTTTCCCGTTGTGAACTCCAAATACAAATCCCACCATCTCGGGAGTAATAACAGCCGATCTTGACCAGGTTTTAATTACTTTCTTGTCCCCCGGCTTCAAATCCTTTACTTTTTTAAGCAATTTCTCATCTATAAAGGGGCCTTTCTTAATTGATCTTGACATAACTTGATAATTAGTAATTGGTAATTAGTAATTGGATAACTATTAAATCTCTTCTGGTACTTAAACTTTTTTATTAGCCCTCGGTCTTCAGTTGTCGATTATTAAACAGATTTTTTAGAGAAATTAGATTAACCAGAATAATTTTCTTTCTCTGCTTTCTTTACTTTCAAACTTTATAAACCTAGAACCTAGAACTTTATAAACTGAGTTACTTCCTCCTCTTCTTCTGCCTTCTTTTGATGATATATTTATTAGAAGGCTTGCTCTTTTTCCTTGTTTTCTTTCCCAGGGCCGGTTTTCCCCAAGGGGTTTTCGGATATTTCAATCCAATTGGCTGCCTTCCTTCTCCTCCTCCATGCGGATGATCAACGGGATTCATAACAGAACCTCTGACCTTGGGTCTTGCCATATGCCTTTTTCTTCCCGCCTTTCCAACTCTATATGCGCTATATTCAAAATTACTTATTTGTCCAATTGTTGCAAAACATTCATTTGGAATCATTCTAATTTCTCCGGAAGCCATTTTCAAGTGAGCTACCTTTCCTTCAATGGCTTGCACAATAACTGCCGTTCCAGCGCTTCTAGCAATTTGTCCACCTTTTTGGGGTTTCATTTCAACATTGCTAACAAAGGTTCCAACCGGAATATTCTTCAACTGCAATCTATTGCCGTCTTCAACCGGAGCATCTTCTTTAGTAATAATCTCCTTGCCCTTTTTCATTCCCTTGGTAGCTAAAACATACCGCTTTTCTCCATCTTTGTAAACAACCAAAGCAATCAAAGCATTCCTATTGGGGTCTTTTTCAATAGATTCAATTTTCCCGGAAATACCAATTTTATTCATTTTAAAGTCAACATCTCTATATCTTCTCTTATTTCCTCCTCCTCTGTGACGAACAGATATAGTTCCTTTAGATCTCCCCACTTTTTTCTTCAAATTGCGAGACAGACTTTTCTCCGGTTTTTTATCAGTCAAATTCTCCGGTTTAACAACCGACATTCCTCTCCTACCCGCATTATTTTTTCTGTAAACTTTAACCGACATATTTTTAGCTTATTAGCTTATAGCTTGTAGCTTATTAATTAAAAATTCTAACTTTTAATCTCACAAATTAACTCTCAAATAATTTTATCTCTTGTCCTGATTTAATTGTTACCACAGCCTTTTTCTTGCCCTTTTTCTTACCTGAAATCATTCTGAAATTATGAGTTTTAGGCTTATTCCTAATAATATTCACCTTGACAACATCAACTCCGTATAAAGATTCAATGGCGCGAGCTACTTCTTTCTTGTTGGAAGTACTTCCAATTTCAAACACATATTTTCCCAAATCGTTCTTACTAATGGCATCTTCGGAAACAATAGGCAGAATAATCGTTTTATTGACCAAATCCGCATTAGCCTTCAACTCTTTACTAATCTTCTTTTTCTTGGATTTGGAAGATTTAGCGCTCTTCTTTTCCTCGCTTTTCTTCACCTCTTGGTCTTCTCCGGTATCTTCCTCCTTATTTTTTCTTAATAATGCTGTCATAACTTATATTAAATATATTCCTTGTTAACAAAATTATTTTTCTTCATTGGTAGCGGTCTCATCTTGTTTGTTGCTTTCAGCAGACTTTTCTTTCAGATATTTAGATTCAATTTCCTTAATCCCTTCCTTTGTTAAGATTAAATATTTCTTGTTTAACATATCATAAACATTCAACTTATCCACTGAAATATTCTCTACATTTGCCAAATTGCGACTAACCTTAGACTTTTCCGCTTCATTCTTATTAAAAGCCCACAAAATAGAACCTTCTAAATTTAAATTTCTCAAAACTGCGCCTGCTTGTTTAGTCTTATTTTCCTTAAAATCGTTGTTTTCCAAAATAATTATTTCCTTATCAGCCAACTTTCCGCTTAATACCATCTTAGTAGCCGCTCTTTTCATCTTTTTATTAATCTTTTTCTCATAGTTCCTCTCATTCCTAGGTCCAAAAACTATCCCACCTTTTCTCCAAATAGGATTTCTAACAGTTCCCACTCTTGCTCTCCCGGTCCCCTTTTGCCTCCAAGGCTTTCTAGTAGAACCCCTTCTTTCAGCTCTGGTTTTGGTGTGCGCATTGTTTTGCCTTTGGTTGGAAGCTTGGGAAACATAAACTTGATGAATCAAATCGTCATTCCTTTTCACACCAAAAACTTCCTCCTTTAAATTCAGGTCTTCTTTCTTTTCTCCTGATAATTTTTTTACCTCAACCTTGGGCATATAATTAAATTATTCTTGTTACTTAACTTAAAATGTTTTGAAAAACCTTGTAATATTTTATTGCGTATAAATCTCAACCACAGACTTGTTATTTCCCGGAACTGCTCCCTCAATAGCCAGCAATCCCTTTTCTTTATCTACCAAAGCCACTTTCAAATTTTTAACAGTCTTTTGATTTCCGCCCATTCTTCCGGCCATTTTCTTCCCTTTAAAAACTTTTTGCGGATACATTCCACCGATTGAACCCGGCGCTCTCAAATCATGCCGATGTCCGTGACTAGCCGGAGACCCGGCAAAACTCCATCTCTTCACCACGCCTTGAAATCCTTTAGCCTTTGTGACTCCCGTAATGACAACCTTTTCATCTTCTTCAAACTGATCTACTTTGACTATATCATTAACATTCAAGCTGTTATCTATAGTTTTAAATTCTCTCACTTTTTCGTAGCTTTTTCCTTTTTCGAAATTTTTTCCTTTAAAACCAACTTGGACAGCAGAATAACCATCTTTGTCTTCTGTTTTAACCCGAGTCACCACATTTTCTCCAGCTTCAAGCAAAGTCACGTTCCTAGCCGTTCCATCTTCCTTAAAAATGGTAGTCATTCCGATTTTTTTAGCCAATATAAATTTCATATCAGTAAAATTGAGAGTTTATTAAATAAATATTCCTAACGATTTCTTAAACACCTAATCTAAAATAATTTAAAACCGAATATCTTTATAAGGACCTCTGAACAAAAGCTTGACCGCCTTATAAAAATACTCGGCTTTAAGCTAATTCAGTATCCCGGAGCTCCTTTAAATCCACCAGCCCCCAAGACTTAAATTAGATTTTAAATTAATCTTCGCGTTAAAACAAAAAACTACATCTTTATTTCAATTCCCACACCGGCAGGTAGATCCAAATTAGTCAATTCTTCTATGGTTTTGTCGGATGGTTCCACAATATCAATCAATCTCTTGTGCGTTCTTACTTCATATTGATCCCTGCTATCCTCGTTAACAAAGGTAGATTTGTTAACAGTAACTTTTCTAATAGCTGTAGGCAACGGTACCGGTCCGATAATCTTAGCGCCCGTCCTTATGGCAGTATCAATAATTTTCTTTACAGATTGATCAATTACTTTATGATCATAAGATTTAACCTTGATCCTGATTCTTGTTCTCAGATCTTGATCTTGCTGATTTGCTTCTTTTGCCATTTATATAAAATTAACTAATTTAGCGAACTAATGGAAATTTAAAAAACAACTTTATCCAGTATATTATATTTTCAAAAAAAGTCAAGGGGATAACATTTTATCATACTATCATGCTATCATAGAACATTGGTCATTATCGGCTAAATTCCGGCCTTAAAGATACAAGGAAACAAGATACAATCACCAAACAAGAAACAATTTAACAATATCCAAGAAACAAACAGCTCAAATTTCTAATTTTGAATTTGTTTGTATCCTTATCTCTTTGTATCTTTCCGCTATTTCTCATATCTATCTTTACTTGCTTTCTCTCTCCTTACTTTCAAACTTTATAAACTAAGAACTTAGAACTTAGAACTTAGAACTTTATAAACTCAGAACTAAGCGCTAATTTTCGTTATCTCCACCTCGGAAACTTCCTGCCTGTGACCTTGCTTCTTTAAATATCTCTTTTTCGGCTTCTGCTTTACGGTAATCACTTTTTTTTCTCTTTCCTGGGAATTCAATTTGCCTTCCACTTTAGCATTTTTCACCAAAGGATTGCCTAATTTAATGTCCTCATTATCATAAACAGCCAACACCTCATCGAAAGAAATTTTATCCCCTTCTTTTGCATTCAATTTCTCCACCTTTAATTTATCTCCTTCTTTAACTTTATATTGCTTTCCGCCTGTTCTTATGACTGCAAACATTTCTTTAACTTAATATAATTATTACCAAACAGCTTCCAGTATTGCAGAAAATTTTAATCGTGTCAAATATATTTTATTTGTTTATTTTATTCGCTTTGAACCAATTCCATCACAACGATTACAATGTCACTGTATTTAAACCAATACCCACCTTCGCTTGCAACAAGCTAAAAATTAAATCAGGAAAAATTAGCAAGGTTGTGGTCGCCGCCGAGTAAGCTTTTGTCGCTTTGCTTCTTAATTTAAAATTCAACCTCTTAATCTTTCTGCCTTGATTCTTTGCCTAATTCTAGACATTGCTCTAAACAATAACTGCTTCAATAAAATCAGTATGATTTTTTATTTTTAAATATTCTTTTAGTTGATTAACAACTGGACAGGGTATTTTAAAAGACCTTTTTTAATGCTGCCCCGCCCATTCAGCGCAACATTTTTTTGTTTCTGAAGAGATAATTTTTCCATCTTCACATACTTCTGCCTTCCCCCTGCATAATTCTAATTAAAAACTAATAATCAATATTCGCAAATTATACATACCAGAGGATGTCTAATCCAGCCACCGCTACGCTCTCTCCATTGCCAACAACCTTCATTTCTTTCAGTATACTGATCAATAACCTCCCCGCCTGAATTTTCACATTCTTCAATTTCATCCCAAATTACAGCATTGGTGCCACTGCTACACTCACAATGAGTCCAAGTTTCCGGCTCGCAATCCGAATCATAACCGCAAGAATAATTACAGCTCCCCCCTGAGCACCCCCAAGACGGCCTCTCATCGTCTGCGCAACTACCATAACCGCAGCTGGTAGATCCGGAACAATCCTCTTCTTTTTCATGCCCGCAAGAGTTGTAATCCCAACTACCGTAACAGCTTGCGCCAGAGCAACCGGCTTCGTAATAATCATATCTAACCCACACATCTCCGCCGGAACAATAATAGTCTTTATCTCCACTCGTATCGCAATAGTTTGAACCACAATCTTCCAGTTTTTCATGCCCGCAAGAGTTATAATCCCAATCTAAATAACAAGAACTGC